>JADGRB010000402.1 GCA_017881315.1 Pseudomonadota bacterium | reverse complement strand
CCGGGTGGCCGGGCGGCTCATGGGGAAGAGACGTTTGGTGCCACGGTCGAAGAAGAGCGCGTCGAATCGCGTGCTGGGCGGCAGGGCCTCGATCAGGCGGCCGCAAAGATCCCTCTCGGCCGAGAGGCCCGGCAAACCGACACTGCGCGAACGATCGACCAGGAAGAGAACGTTCCCCGGGGATCCCGTCGGTCGAGCGGAGCGATTCTGCACCAGGAACGCCAGCGCGGTCTCGGTCGGTGACAGCGCGGCCACCGCGATGCGCGCGTCCAGCGCGGGCGTCTCGGTCGCCGCCTTGGCGCGCGCCACCCAGGAGACCTCCCAGGGTGCGCGCATCGAGGCGCGTCCGGAGGCGGTTCCGAAGTTGCCGGCAAGCGTCGCGCGCATCCCGGCGATGTCGAGATCCGCGGCGTCCCGCGCGCGGACCGTCACGTCGGCCGGCGGCGGCAGCCGCTCGGTCCCCGCCGGAAAACGGACGCGGAGGCGACCGCCGTCGAAGATCGGCACCATCGAGAATCGATAGCGGACCTCGACGGGCAGGGTGGCCTTCGCCCCGCCCCGCAAGACGCGGAGGCGGTGGGTGGCGCTGTCGTCGAAGGGCTCGACCGCGGACGTCACGCCGCGCGCCGCGCTCTCGGTCCGATAGAGATCGGCGGGCGCCCCGGCGCCGCCGGTGCTCGGCTCGAGGCTCCGCCAGCGGCCACCATCGCGAACCTCCACGGAGGTCAGGGTGGCGCCGTCGGGGAGGGCCAGGTCGAGCAGCGCTTCGGCGCCGCCCGATTCGGAGGGCTCGGGCGCCAGCACCCGGGTGACCTCGACCAGCGCCAGAGGTCCCCGGGCGTCGATCGCGATCCGGTGCGGCGAGGGGGCCGCGGGGCGCCCGACGGTCGCGCGACCAACGCCCGCCCGGCAGACGGTCAGGGCCAGGAGGACGGCGAAGATGCGGCGGACGTTCGGCATCGACATCGGCGCCGAGCGGCACCGGCCGCCAAGCTTAGCACCGTCAGGCGAAGCCTTTGCCCGCCAGGAAGATCTCGATGCTCTCGCTGCGGGAGCTCTCGGGTTTGATCGTCCGGACGTCGGAGAAGCGCTCGCCGAGGCGCCGACGGATCGAGTCGAGGTCCGGTCCCTGGAAGATCTTCCCCACGAAGGCGCCCCCCGGCGCCAAGAGGCGCTCCGCGCGGCCGAGCGCCTCCTCGAACAGCGCGGCCGAGCGCGCCTGGTCGGTGGCTCGGATCCCGGTGGTGTTGGGCGCCATGTCGGAGAGGACCACGTCGAACGCCGCCAGCGTTCCCAGCAGCTCGCCGTCGCTGGTGGTGAAGGCGTCGCCGCGCAGGACCCGCGCGCCGGGGATCGGCTGGGGCAGGGGATCTCGATCGATGCCCACCACGGCGCCGTGGGGGCCGACCACCTTGAGCGCGTACTGCAGCCACGATCCCGGCCGACAGCCGAGGTCGAGCACCCGGTCACCGGCGCGCAGCAGGCGCAGCCGCTTGTCGATCTCCTCCAGCTTGTAGACGGCGCGCGCCGCGAATCCGGCGCCGCGCGCCTTGCGAAAGAAGGCGTCGTGGCGGTGGCGCGGATCGCGCAGCTTGGACAGGGGAGTCCTCGGGCGGAGGCCGCGCCTGCCGGCCTACTTCTTGGCCTTGGAGGGGGCGGCGCTGGGCGCGCCCTTCTTCGAGGCCTTCATCGGGTTCTTCGACTCGACCTCTTTGATGAGGCGCGGAACGACGTACTTGCGGACGTCCTTGACGCTGCCCTTGATGAGGACCACGCCATTGGCGGCACCCGGGATCGCGCCCTTGACCAGCACGACGTCCTTGTCGTCCAGCACCTTGACGATCACCAGGTCCGACGCCGTGTTCTTGACGTTGCCCATGAGGCCGGACATCCGCTTGCCCTTGTGGACGCGGCCCGGCGTGAGGCGGCAGCCGATCGATCCACCGTGGCGGAAGAACTCGTGCGTTCCGTGGGTGGCCGAATCGCCCTTCATCTTGTGGCGCTTCATGACGCCCTGGTAGCCCTTGCCCTTGGTCGTGCCGACCACGTCGACGACGTCGCCTTCCTTGAAGATCTCGCTGGCGCGCAGCACCTTGCCGACTTCGTACTTGTCGAGCTCGGCGGCCTCGAGCCGCACCTCGCGCAGGTGGCGCAGCGGCTTTTCGATGTTGGCCTTCTTGAAGAGGCCGCCGTCGGGGCGGGTGACCAGGCGGAGCGCCTTCTCCTCGAACCCCAGCTGCAGGGCGGTGTAGCCGTGCTTCTCGGTGGTCGCCGTATCATTCAAAAAGCAGGGTCCGACCGTCACCGCGGTGACGCCGAGGGCGGATCCGTCCTCGTGAAAGACTTGAGTCATCCCGATCTTGCGGCCCAAAAGGCCCATTTTTAGCGACATGGCGAGTGGCGGCTTATAGTCCGGACCCCCCGTCTTGTCAACGCGCGCGAAAGCCATTGACAAGGTCGCCGCCAAAAGTGCGAACTTGTGGGCGGTGAATCCGGTGGCACCGGCGCCCGGGGCCCAGCCTCGGCGGCGCATCGACGCGGTGGACTGGCTGCGCGGCCTGGCGGTCGTGCTGATGATCCAGACCCACCTCTACGACGCGTGGTGCAGCCCGGCGGCCAAGACCACCGCCGCCTATGCCTGGACGCGTTTTCTGGGCGGCATCCCCTCGCGGCTGTTCCTGCTCATCGTCGGGGTCGCCATGGCGATCCGATACGAGGCGCAGATCGCCAAGGGGGTCGACCGCCAGACGATGGTGCGGACCGCCGCCAAGCGCGGCGCCGAGGTGCTGGTCCTCGCCTATCTGTTTCGGTTGCAGGAGTACATCCTGGGCGGCTTTTACGACTGGCGCGATCTGTTTCGCATCGACATCCTGAACTGCATCGGCGCCTCGATGATCGCGACGGCCTACATCTCCGCGCCACGGCGGGGGCGGCCGCAGATCCTGGTGGCGCTGCTGGCGGCGGCGATCTGCGTCGCGCTGGGCCCGATCATCGGACCGGCGCACTTTCCCCATTTCCTGCCCAGGCCGCTCACCTCCTACCTGGGCGGCCAGCGGCCGATGTCCTGGTTTCCGCTGTTTCCCTGGCTGGCCTGGCCGCTCGTCGGCGTGGCGCTGGGGCACTACTGGGTGCGCAGCGGCCGCGATGCGCGCAGCCAGGCGATCGCGTTCGTGACGACCGGAGCGGTCGGGCTGGCGATGACCTACGCGGTGATCTGGGTGCGCCGGATCAACCCGTACATCATCCACTACCCGTCGGAGATCGTGCAGCAGATGGGCCCGGGGACGTTCTTCTACCGGCTCGGGTACATGGGGCCGCTGGCGCTGGCGGGGTATCTGTCGACGCGGCTCTTCGCGCGTTTCAGCTTCTCGATGATGCGGCAGTTCGGGCAGACGTCGCTGCTGGTCTACTGGGTGCACGTCGAGCTCTGCTACGGCCTGCTGCTCGGGCGTCTGCACGGCAAGCTGAGCATGGGCGGGGCCACGGTCGGCTTCATCCTGATGACGGGGGCGATGCTGGGGCTGTCGATCTGGCGGACCAAGTACTGGCACGGCTGGCCGCGGCGGAAGACCGAGCGACCGCCGGGCCTGCCGCACGCCTCGGGCGCTTAACTTGCCCGCGCCGCTCAGTCCTCTATAACTGGCAGTTGTGATGGCGCGCTTTCGCAGCGGGGCGGCGATCGTCATCCCGGCCTTGGTCCTGGCCCTGGCCGCCGCGTCCGCCAGCGCGCACCCCGCGGCCCGCAAGAAGCCCGCCAAGCGCCACAAGCACGTCATGCTGGAACGCCACGTGGTCGCCACCCGCGGCGGCCAACCCAACGTCCAGGCGCTGGGCGCCCTGGTGATCGACGACGGCGGGCGGGTCATCTTCGCGCGCAACCCCGACAAGGAGCGCCCGATCGCCTCCATCTCCAAGCTGGCGGCGACGCTGGTGATCGTCGACAAGGGGATCGAGCTGGAGGGCCTGTCGACCATCAACCGAAACGACATCGAGACGGCCAAGGGCGGGGCGCGGTCGCGGCTGCTCGACGGGATGACGCTGTCGAACCGCGATCTGCTGCACTCGGCGTTGATGGGCTCGGACAACCGCGCGATCCCGGCGCTGGGCCGGGCGGTGAAGCTGACGCCGCCGCAGCTCACGACGGCCATGAACGCCAAGGCGCACGCGC
>JADGRB010000157.1 GCA_017881315.1 Pseudomonadota bacterium | reverse complement strand
CGCGGCCGCGTCACCGCCGTCGCCGTCGCCGCCCGTGAGCTGCGCAGGCGCGTTCGAGGGCGGCATCCGGCAGTTTTCGATGACCTGGGTGAAGATTGCCCCGGCTTCCGTCCCGTTCTGGCCATAGATCTGGGCATAGGTCGTGAGCGGGGAGTTTGATTCGACCCCGATCGAGCTGTGGCAGGACACGCAGAACGGGACAAACACATTCGGATACACGTCATTGGCGAAACTGGGGACAACCGCGGGACAGGTCGGATTTACCGGCGGATCGCACACAATGCCCTCCGGTTTCTTGCAGCCGGCAACCGCCGCGATCAGCGTCCAGACAAAGACAAACGAGGCACGGCGGGGGCTCATGATCGTTGCGAACCTAGTGTGACATGCGCGCAATAAAGCCACATAGTTCTATGAGCCCATGAACGTTCGTGCTCATCTTAAAATCCTGCCGCTCGTGCGCGCCGCCGCCGCGGTTGCCGTCGCATGCGCCGCGCTGACGCCGGTCGGCTGCGGCGGCGCGTCGCCGGCCCAGCTGACGCACGACCAGCTGATCGATCCCCTCACCTGCAAGACCTGCCACCCGACACAATACCAAGACTGGGCGGGGAGCATGCACGCCTACGCCGCCGACGATCCGGTCTTCCAGGCCATGAACCAGCGCGCGGCGGTCGGGACCTTCTGCTTGAATTGCCACGCGCCGATCGCGGTGCGCGAGAGCCTGACCGACGGGACCAACATCGGCGCCCTGGCGCGGCCCGTGAAGGGGGTGACCTGCTATTTCTGTCACTCGATCGAATCGGTGGCGGGGACGCACAACGATCCGCTGGTGCTGGCGACCGACGACAGCCTCTTCGGGCCGTTCGGCGATCCGGTCGCCGGCTCGCCCCACCGGATCGGCTACTCGCGACTCCTCGACGGCACGACGACCGACTCGGCCGACGCCTGCGGGAGCTGCCACGACATCCAGAACCTGCAAGGGGCGCACGTCGAGCGGACGTTCGAGGAATGGCAGGCGACGACGCTGGCCATACCCCCCGCCGGCGAGAGCTGCGCCCAGTGCCACATGGTCGCCAGCGACGGCGCGGTGTCGACCACCGCGCCGAACAAGATCCGCCGCGTCCACAACCACGGCTTTCCGGCGGTCGACCTGGCGATCGGCGACTTCCCGCCCACCGATCCGCAAAACGACGTCACGCCGCAGAACCTGGCGCAAAAGACCGCGGCGCAGGCGTTCCTCGACACCACGGTTCAGCAGACGCTGTGCCTCAACCCGGACACCAACCGCCTGCAGCTGACCCTCGACAACGTCGCCGCGTCCGGCCACAGCTGGCCGAGCGGCGCGACGCCCGATCGCCGCGTGTGGGTCGAGCTGACGGCCTACGCGGCCGGCGCGGTCATCTACGCGAGCGGCAACACCGTCGACCTCCCCGGCTTTCCGAGCGCGCTGCCGCTGGAAGACAGCTCGCCCGATCCGGATCTCTGGCTGATCCGCGACTGCCTCTTCGACAGCAGCGGCAACCAGGTGACGCTGTTCTGGGAGGCGGCCACCATCGGCGCCCGCAATCAGCTGCCGGGACTGCTGGTCCAGAACGTCAACGATCCGTCGACCTACCAGACGCACATGATGAAGGAGTTCCCCGACGCGAGTCGGACGGCCTCCCTTCCCGCCACGCCCGATCACGTGACGGTGTCGATCCACCTGCAGGCCATCGGCGACGACGTGCTCGATTCGCTGGTGGCGAGCGGCGACCTCGACCCGTCGATCCCGCCGCAGATCGCGCGCTACCAGCTGGGCGGCAGCGGGGCGCTCGACTGGACACCGACGGCGCCCAAGGTCTTTCACGCACCCGATCCGACCAGCGGGGCGGTCATGACCTGCGTGACGACCGGAACCTACAAGAGCAACACCACCCTGACCACCAGCCACGCCCGCTGCAAGCCTTAGGCGTCGCCCGATCAATCGTCGGGTATGCAGATCGAAAACAGAACGCTGTCGGCCGCGCCCGAGGCCGGCACCAGATTGAGCGGCAGCTGCCAGTAGCCGCCCATGAAGAAGCCGATCCCCGACACGCCAAAGGCGCCCCCGCCGAGCGAGCTCACCGTCGGGAGCTCGCTCGCGCCGTGCATGTGGACTGGCATCCAGGGGAGCGCGGTCGAGGTCATCGTCAGATCGGCCGGCGCGCTGCTGCCCGCGTCGGCCGCGGCGGCGGCGCTGGCGTCGAGGCCGGCGTCCCCGGCGACCGTCACCGCCACCGTCAGAGCGTCGCTCCCGATCGCGGGGGTCGAAATCTGAGTCATATCGGCCCGCGTCGTGACCGCCGATTCAATCGACGCCACGTACGCTCCGGACGCCGAGCGAACGCTCATCCCCGGCATGTAGTGAACCGCGGGCGTCATGGAGCAGACGGCGAAGTCCGCGTCGAGACCCCCGGAAGCCGGGGCCTTGGACCCACACCCCGACAATCCGAGGGCGCCCAGGATCCCGAGGCTGCCGAGAGTGCCGAGCATGCCCATGGCTCTATCTTAGTCTATGTCCGCGATTTCGCCTGTCCGTGACCCTTTCGTGCTGCCGTTCCCGACGTCCCAAGGCCCGGCACGGCGCCCGGGCGGCCCAACCATTGCCGACCGGTGGTTCGTCCCTATCTTCGGCACCGAGGAGATCACCATGCTTCTGGCCCTAGCCGCTGTGCTCGCGATCGGATGGTTCCTGGCGTTCTTCGTGCTCCACGTCTCGGCGATCGCGATCCACGTCCTGGCCCTGGGGGCCGTGCTCTGCGCGGTGGTGCAATTCATCCACGTCCGCCGCGTTCAACATCGGCCGCAGCCGCGTCTGTGAGCGGGAAGAGCATCCCGAGCTGACCGTCTCGCGACGGCGCGAGCCCCAGCTCACCTGCCGAAAGATTCCCCTCGGCAGGAGCTCAGAATGAACCTCTGTCCGGCCGCGCCGCGGGCCGAAGTTCGGCGACTTGCACCAGATTCGACTTCCGTGACCCTTGGGTGAAGGCGGGCCAGATCGCCCACACTCGGCAGAGCGCGTCGAAAATGCGCGCTTTCGCTCGAAAGACCACCAGGAAGGACGTTCGATGAAATCTTCGCTTTGCCCGCCAATGGCGTGTCACCGCCGCCCCTCCCTGCACCCTTCCCTGCTTGGACTGTCGGGCTCGCTGGTCGTGCTGACGACGCTGCTCGCGGCCGGGACCGCCCGCGCCACCGACTACTACGTGGCGACGACCGGCAGTGATTCGAATGCCGGGACCATGGCTGCGCCGTTTGCCACCCTGCAGAAGGGGGTCAACACGGCGGTCGCGGGAGACACGGTCTGGATCCGCGGCGGGACCTACAACATCACGACGCCCGCCACCAGCGGTGCGGGCGTCAACTTCACGAAGAGCGGGACCGCGACCAGCCCGATCAACTACTTCGCCTACGCGGGCGAGCTCCCGGTCTTCGACTTCACGAACATGACCATCTCGACCAGCGGCTACACCCACGGGTTCGTGATCAACGCGAGCTATCTGCACTTCAAGGGGCTCGAGATCCGCTATGTCCCGATGAACACCTCCTCCAACAACGGCGTGGCGGTCACCGGCGGCGGCAACGACACCTTCGAGTCGTTGAACATGCACCACAACAGCGGCAACGGCATCTTCATCGGCAGCAAGACCGCCGGGGGCCATCTGATCCTCAACTGCGACGCGCACGACAACTATGATGCGACGTCGTCGCAGGGCCAGGGACAGAACGCCGACGGCTTCGGCGTCCACTACCAGACGGCCGGAGCCACCACGATCATCCGGGGCTGCCGCGCGTGGTGGAACTCCGACGACGGGTACGATCTGATCAACCAGGAGGTCCCCGTCACCGTCGAGAACTCCTGGGCGATGGGGAACGGGTACGCCATGTACGGCACCTTCAACCCGTCGTCGGGAAATGGGAACGGCTTCAAGATGGGGAGCAGCGCGACTGGCGTCCGGCACCTGGTCCAGAACAACGTCGCCTGGAAGAACAAGGCGTCGGGGTTCTACGCCAACCATTCGACGGGCGGGAACACCTGGTACAACAACACGTCGTTCATGAACGGCACGCAATACAACATGCTGGCCAGCCCCGCCGGCGATCCGAACACGACGATCACGTTGACGGGAGCGCTGGCGCACATCATGCGCAACAACATCGGCTATCCCAACAAGAACACGAACATGAGCGGCGTCGACACCATGTTCAACACCTGGGATCTCGGCATCACGCCGGCCGCCAAGGACTTCCTCAGCATCACGGACCCCAGCGTCTCCATGACCGGCGTCGGCGTGGAGTCCTCGGGCGCGCTCGGACCTCGCGCGGCCGACGGCACCATGCCGCCCGTCGATTTTCTGAAGCTGGCGGCGGGCAGCGCGATGATCGACAAGGGGACGAACGTGGGTCTTCCGTACGTCGGCTCCGCTCCCGACCTGGGCGCTTACGAATACGGGGCGGCCGGGACCACCGGCGCCGGTGGCGTAAGCGGCAGCGGGGGAACCAGCGGCGCGGCGGGCACAACAGGAACGGGCACGGGCGGCACGGGCGCCGGCGGTTCAGGCACCGCGGGTAGAGGTGCCGGAGGGGCGAGCGGGACTGCAGGCTCGGCAGGTCGCGGTGGAATGAGAGGCGGCGCGGGCGGCGGCGGTGGAATCGGCGGTGGCACGGCGACCGGCAGCGGGGGAGCCGGGACGACCGTCGGCACCGGCGGGGCGACCGGAGCCGGCGGCGCGACCGCGACCGGAAACGGCGGCGCGACCGCGACCGGAAACGGCGGCGCGACCGCGACGGGAACCGGGGGCTCGAGTCCTGGCACGGGAGGAACCGCGTCGGGCGGCTGTTCGTGCGCTATCGACGACCCCACTGGGAGCGCCTCGGTGGGATCTATCCTGGCGATGCTGGGCGCGCTGTCCGCCCTGCTCCTCGGCCGGCGACGGCGGCGAGTGACGGCCCTAAGCTAGGGCGAGTCTGAACCCCGCGCTACGGCAGACTCGCGAAGAAGTCGTACATCGCGGTCATGGCGAAGCACGGAACGCCGTGCTCCGTTCCGCTGTAGCTGGGATCGTTGTGCGAGCACCAGATGGTCGGCACCGTGCAGTTGTCGTAGATGATGCAGCCCGGGTCGACGAGGGGGTGACCGGAATCCGTGCTCATGCACGTCGCCACCGACGTGTAGGGCTTGGAGGTGGTGGCGCACATGTTCGCGGCCCTGAATTTTGCGACGGCGTCGGCAGCAGACGTTGGGCTCCGCTGGTTGTCATTCTTGCCGTCGATGTAGAGGACGGGCATGGGGACCGCCACGTTGAAGGGATCCGCCGCCACGGGTGAGACGCCCTTGAGGTTCAGGTGCTGCGCGTCGGTCTTGTGGGCCAGGATGTTGACCAGCATCTGCGCGCCCGAGCTGTGGGCGATGGCGAAGACCCGGTTCTCGTCGACGCAGTAGTTGTTCAACACCTCGTCGTACTGCGCGAGGATCCGGGCGGCGTCGCCGCTGTAGCTGCTCCAGCATTGACCGGTGTCGGGGGTGTTCGGGTACGATCGGACGTAATCCGTCGCGAATCCCGTGTTGTTCGTCAGGCTGACGAACTCGGTGTTCGGGTTGCCGCAGGCGTGCAACGCGATCAACAGCGGGAACGGCTTCGTGCCGTCGTAGCTGGTGGGGAACATGTAGAGCGAGGTATTCGCGACCTGAACCATTCCGCCGGACGGCCGACCGGACTTGCCGCAGCCGGGGCTCGGCTTGGGGGAGCCGGAGACGACCGAACCTCCGGCGCCCGTCGTCCCGCCCGCTCCGCCGCCCAACCCAGTGACTCCGCCGGAGCCCCCCAGTCCGGTCGTGCCCGTGACGCCACCCCTGCCCCCGGTCCCGGTCGTGCCCGCGATCCCCGTCGTGCCCGCGGTGCCCGTCGTGCCCGGCGTGCCCGGCGTGCCGGCGTCGCCCGTCGTGCCCGCGGCGCCCGTCGTGCCCGCCGTGCCCGTCGTGCCGGTGCCGCCGGAGCCGGTGCTTCCGCCCGGGTCGCTCTTCGTGCAGCCGACGACGAGCCCGAACGACAAAGCGAGGGAGGCGATCTTTATCCTCGACATGGCGCTCACCTCAGGCCTTGATCGCCGCGAGCTCGCCGGCCGTACCCGAACCGAAGTTCACGGTGGCGGTGCTCTGGTCACGGATGGCCGCAGTTATCAGGGTGTTCCACAGCTTGTTGTTGGTCACCTTGCCCGCGTCGACGTACTGGCCTTGCTTCAAGTAGCCTCCACCGTTGCCCCAGATGATGTGCGGGACGTTGGTCGCGCTGTGGCTCGGGCCATCGGCGATGTGGTTCGTCCACAGGATGATCGACTTGTCTTGTAGTCCGCGCGCCTGGAACGCGTCCAGGCCGTGCAGCAGCGACTGCATGCGCAGGGCGTCGATCTCCGCGTGCGCCGCCTCGGCGGTCGGGTTCATTCCCGTCGCTCCGTCGGAGTCGACGCGATGGCTCAGGTGGTGGAACGGCCAGCCCAGGGTCGAGTTCGAGGGCACGCTGTACTTGGTGCCGTCGGTGCCGTCGCCCCACTGCAACGTCCCGACGCGGCTGTAGTTGCACGCGAACGCCAGCGCCACGATCTCGAGGTGCAGCTTGACCACGTCCTCGATCATGCCGGTGGTCGTGAACGCGATCCCGCTCTTGAGCGCATCGATCGACGACTGCGACAATCCATCCTTGGTGCAGGTGGCGCCCATGGTGCCCATCGTGACCTCGACGTCGCGGATGCTGTCGAAGTGCTGCTGGAGGCGCTGCTTGTCGGCGCCGCTCAGCGCCGTGTTGCCCATCAGGCTGTTCAGCTCGGCGCGCACCAGATCATTGACGCTCTTCCTGGTGGTGGCCAGCTCGGCGGCGACCGGGTCCGTCGTGGTCGTGCCGCCGCCGCCGGTCGTGGTGAGCCCCACGACCTTCGCGTACAGCGTATAAGGATTCAGGTCGGCCGCGCGCACCTGTCCAGCGCCGGCCGCCTTGAACGAGATCCGTTCGGCGATGTAGCTCTTCGAACCCGCGTAGAGCGTGAACGGATCGTTACCGGCGTTCACCGCCTGCGCGATGATCATGTCGGCGGAGGGGCCGCCCGAGTAGGCGGTGGCGCCGGTCGAGCCGGGCGCGATGGCGGTCAGCGACTGGCAGAGCCCCTCGGCATGTCCGCAAGACTTCGGGCCGCCGTTCGGAAAGTTGAGGTTCTTGATAAAGAGAAGGTTCGCGGCGTGTGGCGCGAGCGCGGCGACGGCCATCCCGCTCGACGAAAGGCTGGAGCTCGAGAGCGCGCCGGTCGCGCTCGGGAAGAACCTGTTCCCGACCACGCCGCAGGCGGCGACCATGAAGAAGCTGAACACCGGCGGTGAGCTGGCGGCCCAGGCCGAACGCTCCGGCAACCCTTCCAGAAAAGGGAGCCCGATCGCGACCGTGCCCGCGCCGCGCAGGAACGCGCGCCGGTTGAACACGTGCCGCCGCGCCTCGGTGGAGGTCCGGAAGCCGTGCAGCTTCCCCGTGTCGCGGTCGACGATCGGCCAGATCGTATCTGCGGACGTCTCTTCGGGCTTGCGCTTCACGGGGTCCCTCCGACGTGGGTGCGGAACGCGTCGTTCCTGACGAGGTCGATGATCATCTGCTTGAGCGAACCGGTGGAGGCCATGCTGCTCGAGGTCAGCGCGGTGAGCAGCGGCATGTCGCTCGCGATGACGTCGCGCTGGAGCCCGTAGCTCGCGAGCTTCTTCGCATAGCAGGTGTACGTCTGGGGGGTCGACGCCAGGACCTGCATGAGGCCCGCGGCGTCAGCCCAGGACTTCGTAGTTCCGTCGGCGAACGTGTAGCTGCCGCTCGAGTCGATCGTGAGGCCCCCGTTCTCCGTGGCCCTGTACTGGCCCATGCCGTCGAAATGCTCGAACGAAAAACCGAGCGGGTTGATCATGTCGTTGTGGCAGTTCTGGCCACAGCCGGACGTCAGCGTGTCGATACGCTGGCGGTTCGTCTGCCCCGGCTCGAGCGGCGGGATCGGAGGGATGGTCGCGGCCGGCGGGCCCAGCGTCGCGCACAACACGTCGAGGTTCAGCGTGACGCCACGGTGAATCGAGTCGGGGTCGCCGTTGAAGCCGTAGAGCGCGAGGTACGGAATCTGGGAGAACCAGCCGACGCGCTGCGAGCCGAGGTCCTTCTGTACGTATCCGCTCGCCGGCGCGCTCATCCCGTAGAGGGGCGCGGTCCCCGGACCGACGTAGCCGGTCGTGGAGGTCAAGATGTCCTTCAGGCCGAGGCCCTGCGTGAGGATGTTGTCGAAGAACAGGTTGGAGACGTCCAGGAACTCGGCGTTCAGCGAAGTCATGTAGGTCGGCACGTTGACCTTGGTGATCTGCGCGAAGCGGTCGAAGTGCAGGAGCTCGCCGTGGAACTGCCGCAACACCGCTGTCGCGGTCGTCTCACCCAGAGCCGTGGTCGCCAGGGCGGCGGCGCCGTCGGCGGTGTCCAGCTTGCCGGGCCCGGCGGCCGAATCGAGCAGCGTGTCGCTGGGCGTCGTCCCGCGCAGCCACAGGGAAAGCTTCGCCGCCATCTCGTAGCCGGAGAGGGCGGCGCCGCTTGTGCCCAGCTCGGTCCGAAACAGGAAGTACGGCGACTGCAGCATCGCGCGGATCACCAGTGACGCGCCCTTCGCGAAGGCGCTGCGGGTCCCCATCAGCGACGATCCCTGATTGTAGAGCGTCATGTACGTCGACTGCTCCGCCGTCGTCAGCGGCCGGCGATAGGCGCGGCGACCGAGCGTCGTGATGAGGCCCGCCGGATCGGTTCCACTGTAGACGTTGGCGAGCGCCGCGTCGGTCGCCGTCACCTGGGCGGCCAGCGTCTCCGCGGCGGTCTGGAAGGTCGACCAGGACTCCTGCGTGACGTCCAGGACCAGCTCGTTGTTGGAAAAGTCGGTCGTGCCGATGACCGCGCTCTGGAAGCCCTGCTCGAGTCCGGACGGGGACGCGAGATTGAGGATGTCCTGCACGGCGCGCCCCCACTGGGAATTGGTGAGGCGCACGAAGCGGTAGTACTGGGGCGAGCCGCTCAGGTTGAGCGTGGGCGCGCTGCCATCTCCGCCGGCACCCGTCGATCCATTGCCCGCCGCCCCGGTGCTCCCCACCCCGGCAGCCCCCGACGAGTCGCCACCGATCCTCCCGGTACAGCCTACGAGCATTCCCGAGGCCAGGATGACCGCACGCGCACAAACGGTCTGAAGTCTCATGTGGCTCCTGTCGGTGGTTGCCCCACACACACCCACGCCACCCACACCGCCCACGCCGCCCGGAAGGGTAAACTGCACCTCTAATTGTCGGGATCCGGTTCTCTTGTTCAAGAAAGATCGAGAATCGACCGCGGCCTACCGGCGGGAGAGAGCGGCGCAAGGAAATCGAGAGCGTGATGCCGTCCGCCGTCACGTCGATGGTGTGCGCCCCCGCAGGGACCGCGCTGCTGGCTAATGATACGGTCGCGGTGAACTGGTTCAGGCAACCATTCTTCCCCCTCTCCCACTCCGCCGAGTTGCGCTCCCAATCCTAAGAGAGGAGACTTAGTCCGTGGCGCCGCAGACGGTCATTCCGGATGTCTTGGTCGGAGGTCGGCGCTCGGAGGTGGCCGGCCTCGCCGTCGCGCTCGTCGTCTGCCTTCTGGGATGCGACGCCACCCTGGGCAAAACGGGGAATATTGCCGCGGGCGGCAACGGCGGAGCAGGTGGCGCCGCAGGTGTCGGCGGGAACACGGACCAACCCAGCGCCGGTAGCACTGGCGCGGGTGGAACTGTCGTCACGCCGACGGCGCGTTGTCCCGGAGGCGACTCGCCCTTATCGACCGACCCCGCGGGCAACACATGGGTCTGTCAGGGTACGATCATTCACCGCGCGCACAGCAACGCCTGTCCTCCGCGGGTCCCCTCGGATACCCCGCTTCCCTCGACCGGGTTGGGCGATGAATGTGTCCGTGACACCGACTGCGTCGCGAAATCAAACCCCCGCTGCATCAATAGCAGTGGATTTGGTGGTTCGAAGGGAAATACCTGCTCTTACGGGTGTCTCACGGATCAGGATTGCGGAACCGGAAGCGATTGTAATTGTTCGGCGGGCGGAGGCGGTTGCGTGGCCGCGAATTGCGCGACCGACGACAACTGTGCCACGGGTAAGTTCTGCGTCACCGCGAAGGCTGCCGCGTGCGGCGGTTCGTACCTCTACACCTGTCAGACTGCCAGCGATGAGTGTGCAAGCCAGCCAGGATTGGACTGCCCCTCTGGCGACGACTGTCGTTGGTCGGGTGACCATTTTACCTGCCTCACGTTCTGCGGGGTTCAGTGATCGGGTGCCGAGCGCGCGAGCGCCGCTCAGCGGGCTTTCGATCCTGTTGGCTTTGACCTTCGGCGTTGGGTGTGGCTCGACATCGGGTGGAACCAATGGCGGCGGGGGTAGCGCCGGCGGTGGGATTGGCGGCCACGCGGACGCGCAGGGAGGTCAAACAGACGGAGGGGAGCTCGCTTGCGGGGACGCCCGCTGCCATTCGTCCGAGATCTGTCTCTACCCACCGTACGGATGCATCACTGTCGCGTCGCCGGACGGGGGCGTCTGCCCCGACGGATCGGTGACTTCCGACCCGCCCGGCGACTGCGTCCAGGCTCCCCCCACGCCGTCGTGCGTGCTCCTGACTCCGGGACAGGGCTCGTTCGATTGCTCCGGTGCCGATGCTGGCGCGACCTGCCATACGGTCAATGCGCCCATCCCGAGCAGTTGCAGCCGCATCTGCCGCAGCATCTGTGTCTGACCTTTGCTTTCCGCGATCAGCAACACGCGCTGTCGTCAGGCGCGCCGACGAAAACGTTGTGCGAGGAAGAGGCTTTGAACCCGGAATCGTCGACGGGAACAGGGAGCCCGTCGGCGCTGGGAGGGTGGACCGGAACCCCGTTAGTACGTGGATGTGCGCGTGTGGTTCCGATCACTGGCATCGCCAACACGACCGGATACGCTAGGAGCGTGAGTCGGCGAGGCGTTGCGTTTTCATTTACAGCACTTCTCTTGGGGGGCGTTCAAGGCTGCGTGGTCGGCGGCCCAAAGCCTGAAGATTTTGCCGAGATGATCCATGGCTTGCCGACAGTCCCGGTATGCCAGCACCGATACGAGGGGCCTGCGACAGT
>JADGRB010000401.1 GCA_017881315.1 Pseudomonadota bacterium | reverse complement strand
AACGTCCCGAGCCCCTGGTCCCAGGGGGCGATGGGCATCTTCGACCTGAAGGGCCTCGACTACCTGGCGGTTCGCCTCCGGCCGGCAGCGGAAGCCGTCCGCGTCTGGACGGGATCGCACAACGCGCCCGTCGCGGTCTACGACGAAGAGCCACCGCGTACGGGCTGGGCGGAGATCCTGGCGCTCGCTGAGCGACTGGGCGGACGGATGTCTCTCATCCCCGAGAGCGACGAAGCCCGCGTGCAGACGTTCGGGCTGGCGCACGAGATCCTGGGCGAGGGAGGCCTCGGCTGGAGCGTGCGGCTGCTCCTCGTTCACGCCAGCGTCACCACCGACGGCCGGGAGGGCTGGCCTTCAACCGTCGCGGCGCACCTGGCTCCGAAGTACGGCTACGCGCCGGACCTTGCGACCGGCGCGCGAGACCGCGCGATTGCCGTGCTCGCGCTCCTCGGTCGCACGCTGGAGACGAGCCAGCGCGCGGGGCACGACTACTTCTTCGGAGACCAACCGACCGCGCTCGACATCTACGCGGCCACCGCCACCAACGTCGTGGCGACTTTGCCACCCGCCGCCTGCCCCATGCCCGAGCCGGTACGGCACGCGTTCGAGACGCTCGACCAGACCGTCCGCGACGCGGTCCCGACCGTTCTGCTTCGGCATCGCGACCGGATGTACGAACACCACCTGCCGCTCCCGATGCGGTTCTGAGGTCGAACGCGTTCTCCGCTACCTGCTCGCGATCGGCGTCCAGCGCACCTGCCGCGCCTCGGGCACCGCCAGGTGAACGGCATCCTCGATCTGGCGGCCGATCTCGGTGGCGCGCGACAGGGGCGTGCTCGCCTCCATCTCCCCTTCGATGTCGAGCAGGAGAGATCGGCCCATCCACCGACCTCGGGCCACCACCGACTCTACGCCCGGCACCGTGCGCGCGGCCCCTTCGGCAGCCGAGAGATGCTCGACGTCCACACCATCCATCAGGTGGTGGACGATCTTGCTCGTGACCTCGTACCCGACGTGGCAAATGAAGAGGGTCACGAAGAGGCCAGCGATCGGGTCGGCAACCCGCCAGCCGAAGGCCACTCCGGCGAGTCCGACCAGGGCGCCGAACGACGAGATCACGTCGAGCCAGGAGTGCTGCGCCTCGGCCTCGAGCGTGACCGACTGAATGCGTCTCGCGACGTGCGCCTTGTAGCGCGACACCGCGAGATTGCCGACCATCCCGAGGAGGGCCGCCACGACGCCGGCCCCCAGATGGGTGGTGCCCTGGCGTGAGACGAGCTTTCGGTAGCTCTCCAAGCCAGCGAAGACCGCGCTTCCCCAGATGACGAGCGCGATGCCGAGGCCCGCGAGATCCTCGGCCCGCTCGTACCCGTAGGGGTACCTCCTCGTCGCGGGGCGCCTCGAGACCCGGAAGCCGACGAACACGACCGCCGAGGTCGAGACGTCGGCCAGGTTGTGCAAGGAGTCTCCCAGCAAGGCCACGGAGCCCGTGTAAAGGGCAACAAGTAGCTCGACCCCTCCCGTGATGGCGAGGCCAACGGCCGAGAACAGGATCGCGCGGTACGCCGCCTTTCGATCCCGGCCCTCGTCGTGCCTCGTCACCGGCGGTCACTTACCATACCCCCTATGGTATAGCGAGCGGCATGGCCCACCTCGCCCAGGACAAGGAGAGACTCCTCAACCGCGTCCGCAGGATTCGAGGGCAGCTCAACGCCGTCGAGAAAGCCATCGACGGTTCAACCGATTGTGCAGAAGTCCTGCAGAGGCTCGTCGCCTGCCGGGGGGCGATGGGGGGCCTCGTCGTCGAGCTCCTCGAGGGGCACGTCCGCGCCCATATCGTCGATCCCGACAAGAAGCCGTCGTCCGGTCCGGCCAGGGGCGCACGAGAGCTCATCGACATCCTGAAGACCTACGTCCGGTGAGCGGACCACTGCCGGAGGGTTCGATGATTCACCGCAAAGTTGGTGCCCTGGCCACCTTCATGGCGATCGCAGCGACAGGTTGCGCCAGCTCGGTCCTGATCCGACCCGATGACGCGACCTTCGGTGGCGCACAGGCTCGCCTCGTCAGCACCGCGGTCTTGATCGACCAGGAGCGGCCACTCCCCACGGAGCGATGGCTGTTTCTACAGGCCGAATCCTATTACCGATACCGATTCGAGTTCCCACCGCGCAGCGCGCTCAGCTACGTCGCGCAGGCGGCGGCTGCCACCACCGACTTTCCGGCGTTTCAAGCGTTGGCCGGATCGCTCGATCTGCTCGACCTTCGCCTCAAGAGCTACGACGGAGCCGTGCAGATGTGGGAAACGCTGCTCGCGCGCTACCCTCAGAGCCGGTTGCGTCCTCTGACGCTCTATCGTCTCGGCTGGGCCTACCGGAGCTCGGGCGTCTCGGGATTCCCGCGCACCTCCGGCGACGAAGCATTCGACCTTCTCGTGAAGGAGGCTCCAGGGTCCAAGCTCGCTCTGCTGGCCGCCGAAGCAAAGGCGACCCCGTGGAAATCGAAAGGAACCGCGACGGGCCTTTCCGTGGTGCCGGGCCTGGGCCAGTTCTATGTCGGCGAGCGCCTGAGCGGCACCGTGCGGCTGGCGGTAGCCCTCGCGGCGGTGGCCATGGTCGTGCTCCCTTCCGTCGTGGCCTACCAACGCCGTTCCGATCTCTCGTGGGGACGAGACTGGCCTCTGTTCGCGAGCGGCCTCGGCGGCTTGATCGTCCTGAACATCGACTACACGACGGCCTACGAGGACGCGCTGCGCGGCGTGGTCCAGTGGAACGAGCGGACCGAGTCGCGTTTCGTGGACGCCCATCCCGGAGCGCCTTAGGCGAATGGTCACGTGGGGTCCTTTGGACCTCAGTGCTCGCCGTCGCTGTCCTCCATCTTCTTGAGCACGATGGCGATGGTGGCGGCGTCGATCTTGGCCTTCTTCATGAGCAAGACGGCCCGCTGAGTATCGTCGGAGTCGATCGCCTCGAAGAAGTCGTCGAGTTCGCCGATCTCGGCCAGTTGCTCTAGCACCAGGGTGCCTTCGAAGTCGGTCTCGTCCATCACGCAAACGACCGATGGCTACCGTCTGGGCTCATACCGCATCGCCACCGCCCCCGAGCGGAACTCCAGCCGGCTCACGAGCTTCAAGTCGACACGCTTCGATAGCCCCGCGAACAACGTCGGCCCATGGCCCACTAGCCTGGGGTGCACCACGAACTCGTAGTCATCGATCAATCCCAGCTCCGCCAACGCAAGAGGGAGCTTCACACCTCCCACGAACAGTCCCTTACCCGACTCCCGCTTGAGCTGCTGAACAGCCGTCCCGAGATCCCCGCGCACGAGCTCCGCGTTCCAATCGACCCGATCCAGGGTGCTCGACACGACGTACTTCTTTGCCGCGTCGATCGTCCGGGCGAAGGATTCCATCCAGTCAGGCCTCGCCCCCGGCGGCGTCGGCGGCCGCCACGCTGCCTCCATCATTTCGTAGGTCACCCGGCCAAAGAGGAGGGCATCGGCCTGGGCGAGGTTCTCGACCGCGTGACGATGCAAGTCTTCGTCGGCGATCACCTCACGATGATCGCAGCACCCGTCCAAGGTGACGTTGATGGAATACCGAAGGGGGCCCATCACGCGAGAGTACCGCCGAGCTCGACGATGCGCGGCGGATTCTGGGTGAAGTCGCTGTACCTCACCCAGGTCGGCCGCACGCGGAAATGGGTGATGCCCGGCCAGGCGAGCCGCTCGCGCCCGTCCGGATACGCGGCGAAGTAGCACGCCCGCACGCGTTCGAGCTCATCTCCGACGGGCACGTCGGCGACGCCCTCGATCTGCACGGTGATCTCGTGCTCCCAGCCGATGACCAGCGCGACGCGGGGGTCGGCGCGGAGGTTGCGGTACTTGCGGGAGGTCGCGACGGTGTCGAAGATGATCTCGAGGGCGTCGGTGACGGCGAAGCCGACGACCGCGGCTTGGGGGGCGCCGGTTGGGGCGACGGAGGATTGGACGGCGAGGGTGTAGTTGCGGAGGACGGCTACGAGCGAGGCGCGCGTCATGGGGGGTGTCTAGCATGAGGGGGTTACGCGAACAGCCGCAGCCTGTAGAATCGCAGAGATGTCGAGGTGGACTGCATGACGCTCATCGGGTCTGTCGCAACGGGCATGGAGTCGACGCCAACGGGCCGGGCGTTCCTGCAACCGAGGTCA
>JADGRB010000400.1 GCA_017881315.1 Pseudomonadota bacterium | reverse complement strand
TCGCCGGTCGACGCCGAGGCGCGCCGCCGCGGCTGCAGCATCTACCTGCCGAGCCGGGCGATCCCGATGCTCCCCGAGCCGCTCTCGGCCCGGATGTGCTCGCTGGTTCCCGAAGAGGATCGCCTGGCCATGGTGGCGCGCATCGATCTCGACAAGCAGGCGCGGGTGACGGGCCGCGATTTCTGCGCGGCGGTGATCCACTCCCAGGCCCGCTTCGACTATCCGGGCGTGGCGGCCGCGCTGGGCGGCGACGTCCGCGGCAAGCGGAAAAAGTACGAGCCGTTCCTGCCGGCGTTGCGGGCCATGGATTCGCTGGCGCGGCAGATGCGGGTGACCCGCCAGGCGCGCGGCGCGCTCGACTTCGACCTGCCGGAGCCGTTCGTCGAGCTCGACCACGACGATCCCCGGCTGGTGCGCGCGATCCGCAAGTCGCGCCGCGACCCCGGCGAGCGGCAGGCCTACTCGATGATCGAGGAGTTCATGCTGGCCGCCAACGAGGCGGTGGCGGTCAGCTTCCAGGAGCGCAACGAGGACACCGTGTGGCGCATCCACGACGCGCCCGATCGCGCGCGCCTGGAGGAGTTCGCGGTGCTGGCCGAGCACTACGGCATCGCCATCGACGTCGACGACGCGCGGACGCCCAAGGGGCTCAAGCGGGTGCTCGACCGGCTGCACGGTCACCCGGCCGAGAAGGCGCTCTCGTTCCAGCTGCTCCGTTCGCTCAAGCAGGCGACCTACGACGTCGCGAACATCGGCCACTTCGGGCTGGCCTCGGCCGACTACCTGCACTTCACCTCGCCGATCCGCCGTTACCCGGATCTGATCGTCCACCGCCTCTTGAAGTCGCGGCTGGCCGGGCAGGGCAAGCCGGCGGGTGGCTTCAAGGTCGAGGTGGTCGACAAGGCCGCCTTGCAGAGGATGGCCGCCGAGGCGTCGTTCTCCGAGCGGCAGGCGATGGAGGTCGAGCGCGAGGTGATCGATCTCTACCGGGCGTTCTTCATGCGCGATCGGGTCGGCGATCAGTTCGAGGGCACCATCTCCGGCGTGGCCGGCTTCGGCGTGTTCGTGGTCGTCGACGAACCCTTCGTCGAGGGCCTGGTGCGGGTCGAGGCGCTCTCCGACGACTTCTACCTCTTCGATGAGCCGTCCTGCCGGCTGGTCGGGCGCCGCTCGGGGCGCGCCTTCGCGCTCGGCGACACGGTGCGCGTCGAGGTGCAGTCGGTCAGCGTCGTGCGCCGCAAGATCGACTTCGCGCTGGCCGACCACCTGGCGCGGCACCGTGGGCGCGACCAGCGGCCCGGCGGCCGGCGCCGCCGGGGCGGCGGAGCGGATCGACCGGGGGCCACCGGTCGATCGGCCGCGGGTGCGGGTGCGGGTGCGGGCGCCGGCGGGCGCGATCGCCGATCGGGTCGAGACGCCCGCGGCAACAAGGGCCACGGCAAGCCGAAGAAGAAGGGTCGATGACGTTGACCACGGCGACGGCGACCATCCGCGAGCGGCTGGAGGACGACGAGGAGCGGATTCTCTCGCCCTTCGCCCAGAAGAGCCGCGCCAGCAAGGGGCGCGCGCGGCCCGAGCCGCCCGATCCGGTGCGGCCGATCTTCCAGCACGATCGCGATCGGATCATCCACTCCAAGGCCTTCCGCCGGCTGGCCGGCAAGACGCAGGTGTTCCTGGCGCCCGAGGGGGATCACTACCGCACGCGCATCACGCACACGCTGGAGGTGGCGCAGATCGCGCGCACGGTGACCCGCGCGCTCGGTCTCAACGAGTCGCTCACCGAGGCGATCGTGATGGGCCACGATCTCGGCCACACGCCGTTCGGCCACGCCGGCGAGAAGGTGCTGGCCAAGCTGATGCCGGATGGCTTTCACCACGTCAAGCAGTCGATCCGCGTGGTCGAGAAGCTGGAGCGTGACGGGCGGGGTCTGAACCTCTCCGTCGAGGTGCGGGACGGCATCCTCAAGCACTCGAAGGGGAAGGGGCACATCATCTCGGACAACCCGAACTTGATGGCCATGACGCTGGAGGGGCAGATCGTCCGCATCAGCGACATCGTCGCCTACGTCAACCACGATCTCGACGACGCGGTTCGTGGGAAGGTCGTCGATCCGGCCTCGGTGCCCGCGTCGATTCTCGCCGTCCTGGGCCAGACCCACGGCGAGCGGATCGCCCGGATGGTGAACGACATGGTGTCGGCGTCCCGGCTGGAAGACAAACGCCAGATCCAGATGAGCGACGAGGTGCTCGACGCGCTCATCGCGCTGCGCGACTTTCTGTACGAGACCGTCTACGAGCGTCCGGAAATCCGCGGCGAGTTCGAGAAGGCGCAGCGGATCATCGGCGAGCTGTGGGCCTACTTCAACACCCACGGCGACGAATTCCGCGCCCGCCACTGGCCCAAGGGGATTCCGGAATCCGATGGCCTACCACGCGCCGTCGCCGACTTCATCACCGGCATGACCGACCGCTACGCGCTGCGCGTCTACGAAGAGTACTTCATGCCCCATCGCTGGAAGGTCTACTAGACCTCGGGCGACGGCGGCCTGCGTTTACAAACATATAACGGCGACGAAACCCGTCGTTAACCGGTGGTGGGCTAGGGTGAGTTCGGCTTCGATTTCTCACCCTCACCGAGCTCACACATGCGACTGGTCGGATCCGGGCTGCGCGTCATGGTGGTCACCCTCGACCCGGGTCGGAACGCATCGCAAACCGACTCTCCCGCGGCGCTTCTGCGCAGCCTGGGCCACGACGTGACCGTGGTCGGCTACGATCTCGCCGAGCTGGATCCGCGGGCGGCGGTGGCCGACGTCGCCGTGGTCGAGGCGGGCGAGCACCTGGAGATCGGCCGCCACGCGATCAAGCGGCTGCGCCAGCGCCCGGATCTGGTGGCGGCGCGGATTCTGCTCTGTCTCGAGGTGGCGCGCGTCTCCGGGCTCGACCCCGAGATGGGGGCCGACGACTTCATCCTGATTCCGATCAGCGCCGACGAGCTGGCGGCCCGCCTCCGCCAGCTGCAGGCGCGCGACAAGCGCCCGGGTGCGCCGCTGCAGGTGCGCTACGGCGACGTCATGCTCGACTGCGAGATGCGGCAGGCGTACGAGAGCGGCCGCTCGCTCGGCCTGACGCCCTACGAATTCCAGCTGCTGCGCTTTCTGGCCGATCGGGTGGGCCGGGTCTTCACGCGGCAAGAGCTGCTCTCACGGGTCTGGGGCTACCGCCACGTGGGGCGCGTGCGCACCGTCGACACGCACGTCCTCAACCTCCGCGCCAAGCTGGGCGAGCTCGGCGAGCGCCTCCAGTCGGTCCGCGGCATGGGCTACAAGCTCCAGCGCGCCGACATCCCCCTCACCGCCGCCGCCAGCGCCGGCTAGATCGCCGTTGGCGGGACGCGGCGGCGGACCAGGCGGGCGCGCCGGAAGCGGAAGAACATCTTGGAGACGTCGAACGAGCCGATGCGCAGCTTGCGGACGATCTCGCGCAGGGCCTGCCGGCCATCGACCTCCGCCAGGACCGCCAGCTCGTCGCGGGTGAAGGTCCCGCGGGGCAGATCCGCGATCTTGTCCTCGTTGCGGATGAACACTTCGTCGAAGCTGGGGGCCTCCCGCTCGATCACCCGCCACTCGTCGACGCGCCGATAACCCTCGAGCAGCATCCGGTCGACGTTGATCTGCAGCGCCGCCGCGCGGGCGTGCGGCGGCAGATCAGCCGTGCGGCGGAACTGGAAGAAGCCGGTGTCCCACCGCAAGGTCTCGTACGCCAGTTCGCTGGTCTGACGGGCCATCGCTTGCGCGAGCGCCTCCTTGGTGATGAGGCCACCGTCGACCAGCGCCGCACCGAAGAGCGGCTTGGGTCCCGGCGTGCGCGCCCTCTGCTCGACCAGGCGGCCGATGGCCTCCGCGCTGACGTCGCCGCTCTCGACCGCGAACCGGCCGAGCAAGAAATCCTCCGCGACCCCGACCGCCGCCGCGAAGTCGACCCGGCCCCCCTGGAAGAAGAGCTCGACCCGCGCCTGCGTCTGCGTGTTGACGACCCGCAGGATTCCGGTGTGCGTCTGCTCGGCCAGCATTTCCAGGATCTGGCTCATCGAGATCGTGCCCAGGTCGCCCGCCAGCGCCGGCGGCGCGGGATCCTCCGAGGGTCCCACGGACAGGGCCAGTGCCTGATCGACCGCGGCGCGGGCGGCGGCTCCGG
>JADGRB010000007.1 GCA_017881315.1 Pseudomonadota bacterium | reverse complement strand
CCGGTCGGGGATCGCCACCGGTTGATCGGTCGCGGTCGTCGCGGCGGCCGCACGGGGGCGTCCGTGCCGGGTGCGGAGCGGGCTGGGCTTCGAATCGATCGCGGAAGGCCCGGCGCCGGGCGCGACGGTCGCCGGGGCCGCCGCGACTGTTGCCGCAGTGGGGCTCGGCGGCGCGGACGGCTTAGCTGCCGCCGTCACCGTCGCTGCCGTCGGCGCCGCCCTCGGCGATGAAAGAACCCCGCCCGATCGGCTGGCGTCGAGACGGCGGGAGATGAGGACCACCCCGGTCGCCCCCGCGGCCAGCGCGACCGCGACGCCGAACGCAATCGTCCGACCCGGCCGACGACCCGACGTCCTGCTGGTCAGCGCGGCCGCTCGCATACCCGACGACGGGTCGATCGCCAGGGTCGGCAACCCCAGCGCCGCGGAGAGCGCCTCCACCTGCTCCGACGCCGAAGCGAAGCGCTTCTCGGGCGAGCGATGGCAGGCCCGCGCGAACCAGGCGTCGGTGCCAGTCCCCAGATCGGGGTGCCGCTCGGAGGGGCGCCGCAGCGGTTCATGCAGGAGCTGTGCAAGAATATTCATCACGTCGCCTCGGTAATAGCTCTCACCGGTGAGCAGACGGTAGGCCACCAGCCCCAGCGCGTACCGATCGGTCGCCGGCGTGATCTGGGCGGTCGCCGACACCTGTTCGGGCGCCATGTATTGGGGCGTCCCCAGGATCTGGCCCGAGCCCGTGGCGCCGGTTCCGTCCTCCGTCATCTTGACGATGCCGAAATCCAGGACCTTCACGATCGGGGTCCCGTCCTCCCGGCTGGTGACGAACAAATTCTCGGGCTTGAGGTCTCTGTGAACGATACCAAGCCGGTGGGCCTTGTCGATTGCGACCGCGACCTGTCGCAACCAATCGACCACCGTGCTGGCCGCAGGCCGTTCGGCGGCGGTCTTGCGCTCGAGGTCGCTCCCCTCGAGGAGCTCCATGACCAAAAAAGGCGCTCCATTGAGCTCGGGTGCGACGTCGGCGTCGATCACGCGGACCACGTGATCGCTCTTGATGCGTGCCGACGCGCGCGCCTCGCGCTTGAAACGACTCAGCGCCTCCGCCGATGCGCCGACGCCCGAAAGCAACACCTTGAGCGCCAGGCGCTCGCCGGTACGTACGTGCTCGACCTCGTAGACCGCGCCCATTCCCCCCTGCGCGATCAGACGGACCGGCACGTACCGGGAGGCGATGATGGCGGGGAGGCTCGGTGTCGCATTCATTCCGATAGTCGCCCCGAGACTAGCACGTTGATGTTTGGCCGCGCCGGACGCGACTGCGTGCGGAGACCGCGTCGGCGTGCGGCCGGCGCTCGTTACTCTCTAACTGCCGGAATCCCGATTGTTCCCGTCCCGCGTCGCGGTGTCAGCGCACCGGGTGGAAGAAGCGGCGCCAGCGAATCGCCTTGAACCAGGCGACGGGGCTCCAGCCTTCGCTCTCGCCGCGTGACCACCAGACGATGAGGGCCTTGCCCTTGATGAGATCGAAGTCGACCGGGCCCCAGACCCGGGAGTCGGACGAGTTGTCGCGGTTGTCGCCCATGCAGAAGACGTGGCCGGCGGGAACCACGTAGCGGGCGAAGTCGCGTCCGCCCCGCCCCGGCTCCTGGATCGTCTCGTGTCGCTTGTCGCCCAGGGTCTCCATCCACAGCTCGCAGTCGCGCTCGTCGCCGAGGCCGGAAGGTCGCGGCCCCTCGCTGTACTGGCAGACCCGCGGCACGCGCTCCCGCTGGAGCGGCTTGCCGTTGATGTAGACCTCGTCCTGCTTCACCTCGATGACGTCGCCCGGCAGGCCCACCACGCGCTTGATGTAGTCGATGCTGTGGTCGACGGGATACTTGAAAACGATGACGTCGCCCCGTTGCGGCTGCGCGTACTGGAGCAACTTCGAATGATCGGTGAACGGGACGCTGATCCCGAAGGCGAACTTGGACACGAAGATGTGGTCGCCCACCTCCAGCGTCGGGATCATCGACCCGGAGGGAATCTGGAAGGCCTCGACCACGAAGGCCCGCAGCAGGAGCGCCACCAGCACCGCCACCCCGATCGACTCGGAGTACTCGCGGATCGTAGATTTCCGGGCGAAGGCCAGGTGGTCGTCCATCGCGTCGTCGAGCGCCGCGATGGCCTTGCGCATCTGCTCGAGGTCGTCCCCGGCCAGCGCGTCCTCCACGGCCTTGACGTCCGCCGTGACCTGCGCGGCGATCGAGGCCGGGATCCGGTAGCTCTTGCGCTTCAGGATCCGGCGGGACTCCTTGACCAGATGTTGCCCCTCGACCCGCGCCCGCTTGTACGCGGTACGCGCGCGCCACCAGCCCAGCAGGCTGGGGGTTCTTTCATCGGCGTCTCCGGTGTGGCCCCTCTTGCCGCCCATCGCTAGTCCACCTTCAGGATGGCCAGGAAGGCCTCTTGCGGGATCTCCACGTTGCCGACCTGCTTCATCCTCTTCTTACCCTCTTTCTGGCGCTCCAACAACTTGCGCTTGCGGCTGATGTCGCCGCCGTAGCACTTGGCGGTGACGTTCTTGCGCAGCGCTTTCACGGTCGTGCGCGCGATGATCTTGGAGCCGATGGCCGCCTGGATCGCCACCTCGAACTGTTGCTGGGGGATGAGCTCCTTCATCTTGACGCACAGGTCCCGCCCCTTGGTGAACGATCCCTCGCGGTGGACGATGAGCGACAGCGAATCGACCTTGTCCCCATTGACCAGCAGGTCCATGCGCACCATGTCGGCGGGAAGGTAGCCCTTGGGCTCGTAGTCGAGCGAGGCATACCCACGTGACACCGACTTGAGCCGGTCGTAGAACCCGAACACCATCTCGGTGAGCGGCAGATCGTAGCGGATGATCACGCGTTTTTCGCCGGCATAGGTCAGGCCCGTCTGGATCCCCCGCTTCTCCTCACACAACTTCAGGATCGCCCCCACATATTCCGGGGGGGTGTGGATGGTGACGGCGATGATCGGCTCTTCGATGCGATCGATGTCGCCCTCCGATGGAAACTTGGCGGGGTTGTCGAGCTCGATGACCTCGCCGTTTCGCAAGACGCAGCGGAATCGAACGGTCGGCGCCGTCGTGATGAGGTCGAGGTTGTACTCGCGCTCCAGGCGCTCCTGGACGATCTCCATGTGCAGGAGCCCCAGGAATCCGCAGCGGAAGCCGAATCCGAGCGCGGCCGAGGTTTCCGGCTCGCGCGTGAACGACGCGTCGTTGAGCCGCAGCTTGTCGAGCGCGTCGCGCAGGTCCTCGTAGCGGGCGGTGTCGGTTGGGAAGATGCCGGCGAACACCATGGGCTTGACAGGCTGGAAGCCCGGAAGGGGCATGGCCGGCCGCGCCAGCTCCGTGATCGTGTCGCCCACCCGGGCATCCGCCACGTCCTTGATCGCCGCGGTGAAGAAGCCGACCTCGCCCGGGCCGAGCTCCGGCATCTCGCGGGCAAACGGCGCGAAGGCCCCCAGCGTCTGGATCTCGTAGTCGCGGCGGGCGGCCATGAAACGGATCTTCTGCTTGGGGCGCAGCACGCCGTCGACGACCCGCACCAGGATCACTACCCCGCGGTAGGCGTCGTACCAGCTGTCGAGCAGCAAGACGCGCAGCGGCTTGTCGACCTCGCCCACCGGCGGCGGCACCTTGGCCACCACCGCCTCCAGTATCTCGCGGATCCCCTTCCCCTCTTTCGCCGAGGCCAGGATCGCCTCCGAGGCGTCGATGCCGATCACCTCCTCGATCTGGCGGCGCACGTTCTCGGGATCGGCGGCCGGCAGGTCGATCTTGTTGATGACCGGCACGATGGTGAGGTTGTTGTTGAGCGCCAGGTAGACGTTGGCCAGCGTCTGCGCCTCCACCCCCTGCGAGGCGTCGATGACCAGGACCGCGCCCTCGCAGGCGGCCAGCGAGCGCGACACCTCGTAGTGAAAGTCGACGTGCCCGGGCGTGTCGATCAGGTTCAGCTCGTAGGTCTCCCCGTCGCTCGCCTCGTACGACAGGCGCACGGTCGCCGCCTTGATGGTGATCCCGCGCTCGCGCTCGAGGTCCATGCTGTCCATGAACTGCGCCTTGCGCTCGCGGTCGGTGAGCGCGCCCGTCGCGTCGAGCAACCGATCGGCCAGCGTCGACTTGCCGTGGTCGATGTGGGCGATGATCGAGAAGTTACGGATGAGGCGCGTCGGCGTCAGCATTAGGACATTGGGCAGCAGGCCGGCGCGGAGCTTAGCGGCCGGAAGGGACGTGCAGTGTGAGCTGCCCGGGAAGGTTATGCCGTTCTTTTTCGAGCATCAGGTCGATCCCCTGTCGGATGTATTCGGCGACCGGGACGCGCGTCTTGGCGTTCAGTTGCTTGAGCTGCTCGCTCTGCTCGGGGGTGATGTAGATGGTCGTGGAGATCTTCTTCCTCGCCATGGAGTGACCATGCATGACCATAGGTCGAGGGTCAAGACTCTAACCACTTGATGTGACCCCATTTCCGCCCTACCGTAGCGGCATGTTCCTCCCCAAATCCTGGTTGGTGCTGCTCCCCGTGGCGGCCCTGGCGGCTTGCGGCGAGACGCCCAAGCACGCCGAGATGGTCTCGAGTGGCTCGAACGCGGCCGCCGGGCCGGCCGTCGATCGCAGCAAGTGCAGCGATACCGGCAAGAACGTGGTCACCGCCGACACCAACCAGGACCAGAAGCCCGACGTCTGGAAGTACTTTCAGACCATCGACATGGGGGGCCAGAAGACCGACGTGCTGACCTGCAAGCAGGTCGACCTGAACCACGACGGCAAGATCGACCTCGTCTACTACTACGACGACAAGGGCTCGCAGATCACGATGGACGAGGCCGACCTCGACTTCGACGGCAAGTTCGACATCACCCGGTACTACGTGAGCGGCAAGTTGGTGCGCGAGGAGCTGGACACCAACTTCGATCAGCGCACCGACGTCTGGAAGTACTACGAGGGCGAGAAGCTGGTGCGCATCGAACGGGACACCAATGGCGCCGGCAAGGTCAACGAGTGGCAGTACTACGAAGGTGGCAAGCTGGATCGGATCGGCTACGACTCGACCGGTACGGGCAAGGTCGACAAGTGGGACCGTGCGCCCGAGGGCGACGAGGCCTCCGAAGGTGCGGCGGCCGCACCGGCGGCTGGCGCGGCACCGGCTGCGGCTCCTGCCGCCACGACGCCGCCGCCTGCGGCTCCCGCTCCCGCGAAGAAGCCGGCCAAGAAGTAAGCTCGGCTCTTGGCCCGCACGTTGGCTCGCTCCGCGCGATCGAGCTTCGTTGTTCTAACAAGCACTACGGTCGCTTGGTTGCGCTCCTGACGGAGCGCTCTATTCCAGATCCGAACTCGAGCGCTCCGTCAGGAGCGCAACCAAGCGACTGGAGCGCTTGCTAGAGCAGCAGCGCTCGATCGCGCGGAGCGAGCCGAGGGTGCGGCGCAAGCGGGGAGCGATGTGCGGCCCGCGGGCCTACCGGCGGTCCATCGGGATGTAGTGCCCGAGGGGCGGACCGGTGTAAATCTGGCGCGGCCGGAAGATCTTGGTGGTGGGGTCCTCCATCATCTCTTTCCAGTGCGCGATCCAGCCCGGGGTACGCCCGATGGCGAACATCACGGTGAACATGTTGGTCGGGATGCCCAGCGCTCGGTAGATGATCCCGCTGTAGAAGTCGACGTTCGGATAGAGCTTGCGCTCGACGAAATACGGGTCCGAGAGGGCCGCCTCTTCCAGCGCCTTGGCGATGTCGAGCAGCGGGTCGGGCTGCTTCATCTTCTGCATCACCTTGTCGGCGGCGACCTTGATGATCTTGGCGCGCGGGTCGTAGTTCTTGTAGACGCGGTGACCGAAGCCCATCAGCCGGAAGCCGGAGTCCTTCTGCTTGGCCAGATCGACGAACTTCTTGGGGCCGCTGCCGTCGTCCTTGATCGCCTGCAGCATGCTCAGCACCTCCTCGTTGGCCCCCCCGTGCAGGGGGCCCCAGAGGGCGCAGATGCCGGCGGAGATCGAGGCGAAGAGATTGGCCTGGGAGCTGCCCACCTGGCGCACCGTCGAGGTGCTGCAGTTCTGCTCGTGATCGGCGTGCAGGATCAGCAGCAGGTTCAGGACCTTGACGATGTCCTCGTCGACCGCGTAGGGCTCGGCGGGAACCGAGAACATCATGTTCAGGAAGTTCGCGCAGTAGCTGAGGTTGTTCTTGGGATAGACGAACGGCTGGCCGATCGACTTCTTGAACGAGAAGGCCGCGATGGTGCGCATCTTGGAAAGCAGACGGGCGATGGTCGCTTCCTGCTCGGCGCGGTTCTTCACGTCGAGCGCCTCGGGATAGAAGCTCGAGAGCGAGAGCACCATCGCCGACAGGATCGCCATCGGGTGCGCCGTGCCCGGGTAGCCGTCGTAAAAGCGCTTCATGTCCTCGTGCAACATCGAGTGTCGGGTCAACTGTTCGGAGAACCCGCCGAGCTCGGTCTTGTTGGGCAGGTGGCCGTAGATGAGCAGGTAGGCGACCTCGACGAAGGTGGACTTTTCGGCCAGCTCGTCGATCGGGATGCCCCGGTAACGGAGGATGCCGCGCTCGCCGTCGAGGTAGGTGATCGCGCTCTTGGTCGACGCCGTATTCATGTAGGCTGGATCGAGCGTGACGTACCCGGTTTGCGCCCGCAGCTTGCCGATGTCGATGGCGTGTTCGTCTTCGGTCCCGACGACCACCGGGACTTCCCAGGTCTTGTCCGCGATCCTGAGCTCGGCTTTGAGCTCTCCGTTTGAGGTCACTTTATCCGGCACGGTGGTCCTCCCTGAGGCTGGCGCGAGCATAACCTATATACTCCGCCCGTGAATCTCCTAACCGTCGCCGTCGTGCTCGTTCTTTCCGTCGACGCGGCGACGGGTGCCGGCGGTGGCAATGTGGGTGCCGGCGCCGGGGTCGGTGCCGCCCGTGAGCCGGCCGCGTCGGCGGGACTCGCGCTGCCGGCGTTGATGGCTCGGATCGACGACCTTCACCGCCGGCGAGACGACCACCTGGCATTTTCGGATGAGCAGCGCCTGGTGCAGGCCGCCCTCGCCCGCGCGCCCAACGACTACGGCGTCCTCTGGCGCGCGGCGCGTTTTTATTTCTGGGCCAGCGACGATCCCGGCCTCGCCAAGGAGCAACGATCGCGCTGGGGGAAGGACGGCTGGGACATCGCCGAGCACGCCATCGCGCAGAACCCGAACGACGTGGCCGGCTACTACTGGGCCGCCGTCTGCATGGGGAACTACGCGCTCGGCCTGGGGGTGGTCAAGGCGCTCTCGCTGGGGCTGGAGGGGAAGTTTCGCGACCGACTGGGGCGGGCGGCGGCGCTCAACGGCGGCTACGAGTGGGGCGGCGTCGAGACGGCCTGGGGACGTTTCTTCGACAAGCTCCCCTGGCCCAAACGCGACCGCAAGCAGGGCGAGGAGCACCTGCGGCGAGCGCTGGCCCTCAATCCGGCGGCGCTCCGCGCGCGCGTCTATCTGGCCGTCTCCTACCTGGAGAGCGACCGGGCGCCGGAGGCCAAGCGCCTGCTCGATGAGGTCGCCGCCGCACCGGTGGGCCGCTACGACGCCCCCGAAGAGCGTCGCGCCAAGGCGCTCGGCGGCGGGCTCCAGGCGGAGGTCTACGCCAAGCTCAAGTGAGCGTGGTGGTGGAGATGGCGGCCGGGGGCTGCGGGTAGAAGAGATAGTTCGCGATGCTGGGGACGCCGCCGTAGGAGGCCGCGTAGTCGCCGGGATCGAAGGCCTCGGGCGCCTCGACGATCTCCCCGAAGTCGAGGTGTCGGATCTCCCGCTCGGCCAGCACCGCCACCAGCGCCTGCAAGCGTCGGAGCAAGGTCGGCGCGAAGATCCCCGTGCGCGGCGCTTCGGTCAGGATCAGCGCACCCGTGTCGCGGTCCATCTCGGCCGACAGCGACACCTCCTGCACCGCCGCGAAGCGCGCCAGCGTCGAGAGCGCCACCCGCAGGTAGACCTCGGTGATCGGCGCCTCGGCGATCGCGGCCCGGAGGCTCTCGGCCGTCGCCGCGTCGAGGGCCGACTCGCGCAGCTCCACCAGCGAGGGCGCGCGGCCGACGCAGAGGACGTAGACGTAGTCGCAGGTCTCTTCGTCGGCGCCCGGCCGGTAGAGCGTCGCCGCCGAGAGTCGCGCCGAGAGCGCCGCCGCCAGCGCGTCCCCCTCCCCCGCCGCGAGCCCGGTCCCGAATCCCGCCGCTTCGTCCCGCTCGTTCCAGCGCCGGGTCGGATACAGACGCGCCAGCGCCTCGTCGAGCGCGCCGAACATCGCCCCCTTGCGCGTGTCGCAGCCGCCCTTGTTGCCGCAGCTGGTGCAACCGTCGCTCATGCCGTCACCCGAGCTTCCATCTAGTGGGGGGCCGCGAGCGCCGCCGCCCGCGCCTCCTCGACCATGCGCGCCTGCTCGATCGGATCGGCCCAGCGGGCCTGTCCCGCGGCCGGCAGCAGATCGATCGGGTCGAAGTAGAAATAGACGGCGCCCGGGTGAACGGCGGGCGCAACGTAGACGGAGACCCCGGTGGTGCGGTCGTAGTGCTCGAACGAGTGCGCGTCGCGCTTGCCGCCGCCCCCGGGCGCATCGACCACCACCGTCGGGGTGTTGAAGCCGGCCGTCGCGCCGCGGATCCCCTTTTCGATCTCGAGCCCGGTCTGCAGCGTCGTGCGCAGATCCTCCACCCCCTTCACCAGATCGTGCATGTAGACGTAGTACGGGTGCACGTTGACGTAGCTGAGGCGGCGCACCAGCAGGCCCATCGTCGCGATGCTGTCGTTGACCCGCCGCTGCAGCACCGTCTGGTTGCGCACCGTGATGCCCCGCTCGAAGAGCTTGTCCATCGCGGCCTGGGTGATCTCGGTGATCTCGCGGGGGTGGTTGAAGTGGGTATGGAGCACCACCTCCTTGTGGCGCCGCCGGCCCTCCTCGACCACCCGGGTGAGCGCGTCGGTCCAGGCGTCGTCGGTGAGGATCTTCTGGGGCATCACGGCCGGACCCTTGGTCGCGTAGCGCATACGGCGCACATGATCGATCGACAGCAGCGACTCGCCGATGAGCGTGATCTGCTCGGGCCGCAATTGAAAGGCGTCGCCGCCCGAGATCACGATGTCCTCCAGCTCCGGACGGGAACGGATGTACGCGAAGGTCTGCTCCCAGCGGTCGACGTTGACCTTGAGCTGGAACTTCGACACCTCCTCGGTGTCGATGCCGACCGCGTAGCTCCGGGTGCAGAAGCGGCAATAGACCGGGCAGGTGTCGAGCGCCAGGAAGAGCGCCTTGTCGGTGTAACGGTGGGTGAGGCCCGGCACCGGCATGTCGACCCGCTCGTGCAGCGAATCGAGATCGAGGCGCGGGTGGTCGGGCAAAAGGCGCGAGGCCAGCGGAATGAACTGCAGCCGCAACGGGTCTTCGGAGGGGTTGCGCCAGTCGATCAGCGACAAGAGGTAGGGCGAGACGCGGACGGACATCGGGGCGCGTTCGAAACCGCCCCTGGCGTCGGCGATGAATCCCTCCGAGACCAGGCCCTCCAGCGTCGCCAGCAGCTTGGCGATGTTGGTGATCGAATGCTTGGCCTGCCACTTGTGGTCGAGAAACTCCGCACGGGTGACCTGGGCGTAGGCCGGGATGCTCCGCCAGAATTCACCCCCCAGCAGATCGCGGTGGGCGAGCGTTTCCGCAGCCACCGGCGGCTTGAGCGCGGGGGGCGCCGGCGGGGCGAGCTCAGGGTCGGGGGCCATCGTCGCCCCGATCGTAGCGCCTGATCAGGCTGACGAGCAATGGCAGCTCGGACCCGGAGCGCAAAGCCAGGGTCAGCCCGCTCCGCCCGTGTGGCGATCGGGCCAGTCCCGTCGGGTCGGGCGCCTCGTCGGCGAATCCGAAAACCGAGGCCTCGTCACCCGCTTGTAGGTGGGTGGCGTTGACCAGGCGCCCGCCGGCCGCCAGGACCAAGACCGTGCCACCGCCGCCGATCGCGAGGGCGAAGTCCAGCCCCGCCTCCACCACCCAGCGCCCGTCGTCGTCTTCCACGATCTCCCGCCGCCAGAGCGGGGAGCTGCCCGCGCCGGCCAGAGGCCGGCAGATTCCCCGCAGGTGGACCGGGTCGGCGCTGCCCTGCGCAGCCGCCAGCTCGAAGGTGGTGGGCGCGGATCCGAGCAGGCGCAGGTGGTGTCGCGCCCGCCGCAGGGCCAACGCCGACGGCCGGCGCGACGGCGCAAGCCAGGGCGTCTCGGCCAGGGCGGCCAGCGATTCCCAGGATTCGAACTGGGCCAACCCGGCCGCCAGCGGTCCGGAGGGATCTCGAACGGCGGCGTCGATCAGGAGCGCGCGCGCCCGGTCCAGGGCAGCGAGGCCGGGAAGAGGTCGCCTACTCGCGGTAGACGACGATGCCGCGCGTGGGGTCATACGGCGTGAGCGCGACGGTCACCTTGTCGCCGAGCACCACGCGGATCCGGTGCTTTCGCAGCTTGCCACCGAGATGGGCCAGGACCTGATGGCTGTTCTCGAGCTCGATGCGAAAATTTCCAGCGGGCAACACCTCGATGACGCGCCCCTGAAATTCGATATGCTCTTCACGACCCATCGACGGCGGACCTTAATCGCTGAATGGGGCTCGGTCAATGACAGCGTCCCCACAATCGATCCCCCTTTCGAGCGCCGGCTACATCGAGGATCCCCAGGCCCTCGTCGCGGGTCACGTGGTGAAGCTCCTACGCAATGGCGTCGAGACCTTTCCGGCCTGGCTCGAGGCGATCGATCGCGCGCGGGTACGCATCTCGATCGAGATGTACATCTTCAGCGACGACGCCATCGGCCAGAAGTTCTCCGAGGCGCTGGCGCGGGCCGCGCAGCGGGGTGTCGCGGTGCGCCTGCTCTACGATTTCGTCGGCTGTCGCGCGACGCCGGCCGCCTTCTTCCAGCGCATGCGCGGCTTCGGCATCCACGTCATCGCCTATCACAAGTACCGGTTCTGGCGCCCGCGCCTCTGGTCGCTCATCCGGCGCAACCACCGCAAGACGCTGGTCTGCGACGGGCGGCTGGCTTTCACGGGCGGCCTCAACATCGCGAACGACTGGGTGTGCCTGGCCGACGGCGGCGGCGACTGGCACGACGCGGTCATCCAGATCGAGGGGCCCGCGGTCGCCCGCATCGAGGCAACTTTCCTGCGAACCTGGAATCGGCGGGCGCCCAGGCGGCTGCGCCTCGATCCGGCGCGTCTGGTGTTACCGGCGCCCGCGGGCGACGTCTCGCTGGCGGTGGTCTCCAACACCGAGCTGCGCGACAGATTCGCGATCCGGCGCGCGGCGCTGCACGCCATCCGGCAGTGCCGGGCGCGGCTCTACCTGGCGAATCCCTATTTCGTGCCCGACCGAGGCATCCTGCGCGCCCTGCAGAGCGCGGCCCGGCGGGGCGCCGACGTTCGACTGCTGCTGCCGATGTCGAGCGATTCGATGATCCTGGATCTGGCGGCCCGCGCCGTCTTCGCGCCGCTGCTGGCCGCCTCGGTGCGGATATTTCGCAGCCGGGCCGTCATTCACACCAAGGTGCTGGCGGTCGACGACGTCTTCGTGTCGATCGGAAGCTACAACTTCGACCACCGGTCGCTCGCCTACAACCTGGAGCTGGTCGTCAACGTCGTCGATGCCGGCTACGCCGCCACCGTGGTCGCCATGCTCGACGGCGACATGGCCGCCAGCGAAGAGCTGACCCAGGAGCGCTTCGCCCGCCGGTCCTGGTTCGGACGGATCCTCGAGCGCCTGGCGTACAGCCTGCGCCAGTGGCTCTGACCGGCGCGGCTACTTTTTCTTGGCCGGCTTCTTCGCCGCGGACGCGGCCTTTGCGACCGGGGCCGGCTTGGCGGGCGCCTTGCCGGCCGGCTTTTCGACCGGGGCGGTCGACTTGGCCGCCGCGGATGCCGTCGACGTCGGCGTCGTCGTTGCGGGGGGGGCCGCGCTGGCCGCGCCGCCCTTGCGGTGCCAAAGGCCCATGATGTTGCCGTCGGGATCGGCGAACAGACCGATCTCGCCGCCGCCCGCGAAGGGGAGCTTCTGCACCAGGATCCGGCCGCCCGCGCGTTCGACCTCCGCCAGCTTGGCCGCCAGATCGTCGACGGCCAGATAAGCGATCGGACCGGGCGCTTGCACCAGATCGGCGCGGACCCACCCGCCGCTCAGGGCGCCGCCGCTCAGCTTCATGTAGCTGGCCGAGGCGTTCTGCTCGGTCCGCCAATCGAAGAGCCGCGCGTAAAACTCCGTCGTGCGCGCGAAGTTCGCGCTCCTGAACTCGATGTGGACGATCTCAGCGGCCATGTGGCCCGACGGTAGCGCCCGCTGACGAGACCGTCAATCGCCGGGACATCAGGCGCTCCCGGTGGCCAGGCGGGCCAGGTTCGGAACGACCACCACCACCGGCACCCGGGTGGCGCGAATCAGCCGCTCGTTTTCGTAGCCAAAGAAGAGCCGGTGTTGCACGGCGCGGTTCTCGGTGCCGAGCACGACCAGGTCGTAGCGCCCCTTCTCGACGGCCTGCGCGACCGCGCTCGAGCGGGGATCGAAGGCGAGGTGGATGATGCTCGGCTGGGTCTGCGAGGCCCGAAATACCACCGAGATTCGCTCCAGCTCCTCGGCGCTGGTGGGCGGCGCCTCGATGGGTTGGTGGGTCCCGCTCAGATCGGCGTAGGCGGCGGCCTGGGGGCGGCGTTCGGTCAGGATGGCCAGCGTCAGCTCCGCGCCGGTCGCCTCGGCGTAGCGCAGCGCCAGCTCGACCGCCAGGCGCGAGGCGATGCCGCCGTCGACGGGCACCAGAATCCGACGGTAATCGCTGGCCGGCGCCGGCGCCTTCATGATCGCGACGTGACAGGGGGCCGCGGCGACCACCTGCTCGACCACGGCGCCGCCGATCGACGGCCCGTCGCCCGATCCGATGAGGATGACGTCGCAGCCACGGCGGGCCTCGTCGCAGATGGCGCGCGCGATCCCCGGACCGCTGGCCTTGGCGAGCTCCATCGGTTTGCCCTGGGCCAGCGCGCGCATGGCCTGGATCTGCTCGCCGACGTTGCTGGGGGCGTCGCGACGGAACGGGTGGAGGATCCGCTGCCAGCCGGTTCGCTGGGCCTCGGCGTGGAGGACCTTGACCGCCGCGCTGCTCCGTCTGGCCAAACCGAAGGCCAGCGGCGCCGCCGCCAGCGCGTTCGATCCGCCCCCCGTGGCGAGGAGGACGCGCAGCGAAACCGGATCGAACGCCCCCTTGGATTCGGAGGCCAGGATCCGGCGCGCCTCGTCCTCGGTCATCCGGACGCGCGGCATGGTGAGCCGCAACCCGACCGGTGCCAGGAACGAGGTCACGATCGCCACCATCACGATGATCGAGAACATCTGTGGCGTCAGGATCCCCAGCGACAGGCCGATGGTCGCGACGACGATCTCCATCGCGCCGCGCGCGTTCATCGCCACCGCGATCGAGGCCGCCTCCCAGAAGCGCAGCCCGCCCCAGTAGGCGCCCAGCGAGCAGCCCACCAGCTTGCCGACGCAAGCGACCGTGATGACCAGCCCCAGCATGCGGCCGCCCCCGAGATCCCAGAGGTTGACGCGCAGCCCGACGATCCCGAAGAAGATCGGCGCCAGCACGCCGAAGGTGAAGGACTCGAGCCGCGCGACGGTCTCCTTCTTCAGGCGCGGGACCTGGTGAAACACCACGCCCGCCACGAAGGCGCCGAACACCGGGTGGACGCCGATCCGTTCGGTCGCGGCGGCGCACAGGAACGTCACCACGATGATGAGGACCAGGTCGGAGTCGTTGGCCTTGAAGCGCTCGCTCACCGCGCGGACCGCGACGCGCAGCAGGGGGAACAGGATGACGGCCACGGCCACCATGAAGGCGGCCAGGTACGCGACGGTCAGGCCGAGGTCGGTCAGGCGCGCCGCGCCGTGGGTGGCGGCGCCCGCGATGAGCGACAGGATCAGCCACCCCACCGTATCGTCGACCACGCCGGCCGAAAGGATGACCAGGCCGATGTTTCGTTTGGTGAGATCGAGGTCTACCAGGATCTTCGCGATCACCGGCATGGCCGAGATCGACATGGCGGTCGCCAGAAACAGGCTGAAGAGGATCCGGTGGCTGGCGTCGGTGAGGTAGCTCGCCGGCATGACGTAGCCGAGCCCGAACCCCAGACCGAACGGCAGCACCATCCCCATCACCGAGGCGATGAAGGCGGCGCGACCGAGATTTCGCAGCAAGCGGATGTCGGTCTCGAGACCGGTCAGCAGCAGCAGCAGCGTCATCCCCACGCTCCCGAACCCGTCCAGGAGGTGAAACTGTTCGACGGTGGGTGGGAAGATCGCGGCGAAGGTCGCGGGGGCGTAGTGGCCGAACAGGGAGGGGCCGAGCGCGATGCCCCCGGTCAGCTCGCCGACCACCGCCGGCAGGCCGATGCGCTTGGCGATCTCCGCGCCGACGCGCGCGACGCCGACCAGCAGGGCGAGCTCGACGAGGAGCAGAAATACGGCGTGACCCGGCAGACTCTGTGGGAACCCGTGCAAGCGGCGCCGAAGCTAGCACGGCTGATGTATGCTCGCGGCCCGATCGTGGATGACCTCGCCGCACGGGTCCGCGCGCGCGTTCTGGTGCGGATCGTTCCGTATCTGTTGCTGCTGTATTTCGTGGCCTATCTCGATCGCGTCAACATCAGCTACGCGGCGCTCGAGATGCGCCGAGATCTCTCGCTCACCGATCACCAGTACGGTTTCGGCGCCGGGATCTTCTTCGTCGGATATTTCCTGTTCGAGATCCCGGGCACGCTGCTGGTCGAGACCTGGAGCGCGCGGGGCTGGATCGCGCGGATCCTGGTGGGCTGGGGTCTGGTCGCCTGCGCGATGGCGTTCGTGCGGACGGCGACGCAGTTCTACTGGCTCCGCTTCCTGCTCGGCGCCGCCGAGGCCGGCTTCTTCCCGGGCGTGCTGGTGTACCTGTCGCACTGGTTCCGCGCCGAAGATCGCGCGCGCGCCTTCGCCCTCTTCATGCTGGCGGTGCCGCTGTCGAACGTGATCGGGGCGCCGGTGTCGGGCCTGCTGCTGGGCGCCCACTGGGCGGGACTGCCGGGCTGGCGCTGGCTGTTCTTGCTGGAGGGGCTGCCGGCCATCCTGCTGGGCGTCGTGACGCTGTTCTATCTGACCGATCGGCCGCGCGATGCGCGCTGGCTCAGCGCCACCGAGAAGACCTTCTTGCTGGAGGCGCTGGCGCGCGAGGCGGCCGAGACGCCGGTCGCGCCCGGATGGCGATCCCTGGCGCGCGCCGTTCTGCGCCCCCAGATCTTGCTGCTGGTGCTGGCCTACTTCGGTATCGTCACCACCTCGTACGGTTTCAGTCTCTGGATGCCGACGATGGTCAAGAGCCTGACCCACCTCTCCAACCTGACGGTGTCGCTCATCGCCACCCTCCCCTACATCGCGGGCGGGATCTGCACGGCGATCGCCGGCTGGTCGTCGGACCGATCGGGCGAGCGGCGCTATCACGCCATCGTGCCCATGCTGATGGCGGCCGGCGGTCTCCTCGTCGCGATCGTCGCCCCGACGGTGTCGGGCTGGGGCCTCCTCAGCCTGGCGCTGATCGGCGCGGGCATCTACGGGTTCATGCCGCCGTTCTGGGCGATGCCGCGCTGGTTCCTCTCAGGCGCCGCCGGCGCAACGGCCGTCGGCCTCATCAATTCGACCGGCTGCCTGGGCGGCTTCGTGGGACCTTTCTTGATGGGCCATCTCAAGAGCGGGGGCGCCGGGTACGGGCCGGGGCTGGCCGCTCTGGGCGGCACGGCGACCTTCGCGGCGCTCATGATCTTTTTGGTGCGTCCTCCGCGCCGGATTGCAGTATGAGAACCAGGACGTGACCAGGATCTACGCCGGCAGTGACCACGCGGGGTTTGCGCTACGCGCTCGCCTGGTCGCGCATCTGCGCGGCCGGGGGATCGAAGTGAAGGAGCTCGGCGCGCCGACCGCCGAGTCGAGCGACTACCCCGACTGGGCCGCCGCCGTCGGGCGCGCCGTGCGCGAGCAGGCGGGCTCGTTTGGCTTGCTGGTGTGCGGGACCGGGCTCGGGGTCTGCATCGCCGCCAACAAGGTCCACGGCGTGCGCGCGGTGGACGTCTGGAATCTCGAGGGGGCGCGCCAGTCGCGCGGCCACAACGACGCCAACGTTCTCTGCCTGGGTGCCAAGCTGGTGGCCGAGGCGGACGCGATCGCGATCGTCGACGTCTGGTTGGAGACGCCGTTCGAAGGCGGTCGGCACGCCCGCCGGGTGGCGCAGATCGCCGCGATCGAAGCCCAAGAGAAATAGGAGACAACCCCGATGGCCAGCCCACGAACCCGCCTGCACCAAGCTCACGACATCGGTCAGAGCATCTGGTACGACGATCTCCGCCGTGGGCTCCTGCGCTCGGGCGCGCTCGCCGCCCTGGTCGAAAAGGGGGTTCGCGGCCTCACCTCGAATCCCACCATCTTCGAACGCGCCATTATCTCGTCGGGTGACTACCAGGAGGCGCTCGGCGCCCTGGTCGCCGCGGGGCGATCGACCGTCGACGTCTACGAAGCGCTGGTGCTGGAAGATATTCGTGGCGCCTGCGACCTGCTGCTCCCGGTCTACGATGGCAGCGGCGGCGTGGACGGCCGCGTCTCGCTCGAGGTGTTGCCGGAGCTGGCGACGGCCACGGCGCGCACCGTCTCGGAGGGGCTACGCCTCAAGGATCTGGTCGCGCGTCCCAACGTGATGATCAAGGTCCCGGCCACGCCGGAGGGGATCCCGGCGATCCGCGCGCTGACCGCGCAAGGGGTGAGCGTCAACGTCACCCTCATCTTTTCGTTGCTGCAATATGAGGAGGTGCTCGAAGCGTACCTGGCGGGGTTGGAAGACCGGCGGAGCGCGGGCGGCTCGTTCGAGGGGCTGGCGTCGGTGGCCAGCTTCTTCGTCTCGCGGGTCGACGCGGTCTGCGACCGCCTCCTCAACGAGAAGGCCGCCGCGGGCGCCGACGCGGCCCGCTGCCAGGCGCTGCTGGGCAAGATCGCCATCGCCAATGCCAAGATGGCCTACGAGATCTACGAACGGACCATCGATTCGCCGCGCTGGCGCCTGCTCGCCGAGGCCGGCGCGCGGCCGCAGCGTCTGCTCTGGGCGTCGACCGGCACCAAGGACCCGCGCTACCCCGATACCTATTACGTCGACGCGCTGGTCGGTCGCGACACGGTGGACACGGTGCCGCCGGCCACGCTGGAGGCGTTCCTGGCCCACGGCGATGCGACCGCCCGCCTGGGCGACGATCTGGAAGGGGCGAAGAAGGCGGTCGCAGAGCTCGCCGCGCTCGGCCTCGATCTGTCGCGCATCTGCCACGGACTGCTCGACGACGGCGTGGCCTCCTTCTCCGCCTCGATGACCGCGCTCCTGGACGCCATCGGCGCCCGGCGGGCGCTGCTCCTCGAGGTGGCGTCGGGGCGGCAGCAGGTGGCGCTTGCCGCGCCGCTTTCCGGCGAGACCGAAAAGGAGATCGCGCGTCTCGTCGACGCTCAGGCGCTGAGGCGCCTGCAGGCTGCCGATCCGACCTTCTGGACCGCCGACAAGGCGCACGAAAAATCGATCAAGAGCCGACTCGGCTGGCTGCGCTCGCCGGCGCTGATGCGCAGCAAGCTCGGCGAGCTCACGGCCTTTGCCGACGAGGTCGTCGCCGACGGTTTCACCGACGCGGTCCTGCTGGGCATGGGGGGCAGCTCGCTCTGTCCCGAGGTGCTGGGCTTCACCTGGCCCGCGCAGCCGGGGGGGATGCGCCTGCACGTTCTCGACAACACCGATCCCAGCGCGGTGGCGCGCGTCGACCAGCAGATCGCCGGAAAGAAGACGCTCTTCATCGTCGCCTCCAAGTCGGGCGGGACCCTGGAGATCCAGTCGTTCGAGCGACACTTCTGGGGCAAGGTGCTGGCGGCCAGCAATGGAGACGTGGGCCGCGCCGGCGCCTGCTTCGTCGCCATCACCGATCCCGCCACCAGCCTCGGCAAGCTGGCCGAGGAAAAACAGTACCGCAAGGTGTTCGTCAACCCGGCCGACATCGGCGGTCGCTATTCGGCGCTGTCGTACTTCGGGATGGTCCCGGCGGTGCTGCTCCGGGCGCCCGTCGACGGAATCCTCGAGGCGAGTCTGGCTTTCGCCGCAGCCTCGAGCGCCGCCGTTCCCGCCGCCGACAACCCGGGCCTCCGTCTGGGCGCCTTGCTCGGCACCGCGTCCAAGCTGGGACGCGACAAGATGACCCTGGTGATCTCGCCCGAGATCGAGGCGTTCGGCTCCTGGATCGAGCAGCTGGTCGCCGAATCGACCGGCAAGGAAGGCAAGGGGATCGTCCCGATCGACCGCGAGCCGCTCGGGGCGCCCGAGGTCTACGCCACCGATCGGATCTTCGTCTACCTCCGTTTCGGCGAAGGTGACGTGCAGCAGGACCGGGCCATCGTGGCGCTCGAGGCTGCGGGCCACCCGGTGGTCCGCATCGATCTCGAAAACCGCGAGGCGATCGGGCGCGAATTTTTCCGCTGGGAGATCGCCACCGCGATCGCGGGCGCCACGCTCGGCCTCAATCCCTTCGACGAGCCCAACGTCACCGAGGCCAAGCTGGCCACCGGCGCGCTGCTGGCGGTCTACGCGAGCGAAGGAAAGCTGCCCGCCGCCGAAGAGACCTGCGAGGTGGGCGATCTCGACCGCATCGCCGCGCACCTCGCCACCGCCACCGCCGGCGACTACGTCGCGATCTGCGCCTACTTCATGCACACCGACGCGCGGGACGCCCTGCTCACCCGCCTGCGTGTCGCCTGTCGCGATCGGATGCGAAGCGCGACCACCGTCGGGTACGGCCCGCGCTTCTTGCACTCGACCGGCCAGCTGCACAAAGGGGGACCGGCGACCGGCGTCTTCCTGCAGCTGACGGCGGACGTCGGGCAGGACCTGCCGATCCCCGGCGAGGGCTACAGCTTCGGCACGCTGCGCGACGCGCAGGCGCTCGGCGATCTGCAAGTCCTGCGGCGGCGCGGGCGACGCGTCCTGCGCGTCCATCTGGGCGCCGACATCGACGGCGGCCTGGCGACCCTGGCGGGCGCCGTGCCGGCGGCGGGCGCCGTGCGGAAATCCTCCTAGAGACGCCCTTGAAGACGCTGTCCGAAGAGTCGCTGCTCTTGCCCAATCCGTTGCGCGAAGGGTTGGTCGAAGAGCGGATCCCGGAGCCCGCGGCGATGGTGATCTTCGGCGCCTCGGGCGATCTCGCCCGCCGCAAGCTGCTGCCGGCGCTCTACAGCCTGACCCGCGATCGGCTGCTGCCGGCCCGCTTCGCGGTGCTCGGGTTCGGCCGGGCGACACTCACCGACGACGCCTTCCGCGAGGAGATGCGACGCGGGTGCGAGGAGTTCGCGCGCCGGCGGCCGGTCGACCCGGCGCTCTGGGCGGCCTTCGCACGCAACGTCTTCTATCAACAGGGCGCCTACGACGATCCGGCGGCGTTCCTGCGCCTCAAGGTGCGCCTCGAGGAGATCGAGCACACGCTGGGCCTTCCGGGCAACCGGGTCTTCTATCTTTCGACGCCGCCGTCGGCGTTCGCGCCGGTGATTCGCAGCCTCGGCCACGCAAACCTGGCGCCCAAACCGGCGCCCGGGCAGCCGTTCTCGCGGGTGATCATCGAAAAGCCCTTCGGCATCGACCTGCAGACCGCCCGCGCGCTCAACACCGAGGTCCACGACATCCTCGCCGAGCAGCAGATCTACCGCATCGACCACTACCTCGGGAAGGAGACGGTCCAGAACCTGCTGGTGTTCCGCTTCGCCAACGGGATCTTCGAGCCGCTCTGGAACAACCACTTCGTCGACCACGTGCAGATCACCGGCTCCGAAACGGTCGGGGTGGAGGCGCGCGGCGGGTACTTCGAACAGGCGGGCAGCCTGCGTGACATGGTCCAGAACCACCTCTTGCAGGTGCTGAGCCTGGCCGCGATGGAGCCGCCGGTGGCCTTCGAGGCCGATGCGGTGCGCGACGAAAAACTGAAGGTTCTTAAGGCGTTGAGATTCATTCCCGAAAGTGATTTCGAGCATCAGGTGGTGCGCGCGCAGTACGCGGCCGGCTCGATCGGCGGACAGACGGTGCCCGGCTACCGCAGCGAGCCCGACGTCAGCCCGCGCTCGACCACCGAGACCTTCGTGGCGCTGAAGCTGTTCATCGACTCGTGGCGCTGGGCGGGCGTCCCGTTCTACCTGCGGTCGGGCAAGCGGATGCCCAAGCGGGTCACCGAGATCGCGATCCAGTTCAAGGAGGCGCCGCACCTGCTGTTCGGCAAGCGCGGCGAGACCATTCGCCCCAATGTCCTCAGCATCCGGATCCAGCCCGACGAGGGGATCGCGCTCAACTTCGGCTCCAAGCTGCCGGGGCCGGCCATGGAGATCGCGCCTGTGAGCATGGAGTTCCGCTACGGTTCATCTTTCGGGGTGGAGCCGCCCGAGGCGTACGAGCGGCTCTTGCTCGACTGTCTGCTGGGCGATGGGACGCTCTTCACGCGCGGCGACGAGGTCGAGGCGAGCTGGAGCTGGGTCTCGCGCATCCACCAGCGCTGGGCCGCGGAGGTCGCGGCGGGACGGACGACGCTCGACAGCTATCCGGCCGGCAGCTGGGGCCCGGAGGCGGCGGACCGGATGCTGGCCGCGGACGGGCGGGCCTGGCGGCTGCCGTGAGCCGGGACGCCGAGCGCGAGCACGCCAACTTCGAGCGCTTCGCGCGGGGCGAGACGATCCCCGTCGAGGTGGGGGAGATCGAACGCGAGCTGGGCGCGCTGTGGAAGCGGGCCTCGAGCGCGGGAGACACGCACGCGGGGGCCGCGGTCTCGCGCGCGGCGCTGTGGAACCTGGTGATCCCGACCCGCGGCGCGGGCGCGCTGGCCAAGACCAAGGCGCTGGTCGACGAGATCGCGCAGGGGGTGCCGGTCCGCGCCATCACGCTCTGCCTCGACGATCCTGGCGATGTGAACGCGGGCGCCCTCGCCGGCGGTGGTGGGCTCTCGGCGACGATCGAGAGCAACGTCGTCTCGCAGCCGGGTGGCGCGCGCGTGGTCTACTCGGAGGAGATCACGCTGCGTGGACCGGCGGGCGCGGAGACGCACTTCGGTGCGCTGGTGCGCGCCCTGCAGATCCCGGGCGTCCCGACGGCCGCGCTCTGGATGGACGCCGCGATGCCGGTCGCCCTCCTGACGCGTGAGCTTCTGCCGGTGACCGATCGGCTGATCGTCGACACCGGCAGCTGCGTTCGGCCGCCCCATCTCTACGATCTGCAGCGCCTCGCGGCGCAGGCGCATCCGTTGCCGGTCGCCGATCTCGGGTGGCTGCGGCTCGGCAGTCTGCGGCTCCTGTTCGCCGGCCTCTTCGATCCGCCGGTGGGCGGCGCGCCGCTCCGCCGCGCCACGCGGCTCTCGGTCCGCCACCGCCCGCGCGGCGATCTGAGCGCGCTCTTGCTGGTGTCCTGGCTGGGCCAGATGCTCGGCTGGCGCCCGCTGCGCTCGGTGCAGACCTCGGACGGCGGTTTGCGTTTCGACTTCACGCGGGACGACGGGGCGCGCGGAGACGCCGAGCCCGAGGTCCAAGCATATTTGGTTCCCGCCGAGGGGGCCTGCGACGCGAGCGGCGTGCTCGCCATCGAGCTCGCCGTCGACGGACGGGATGACTACGTCGTCTGCCGAACCGCGATGGACCAGGCCTCCGTGCAGCTCCCCATCGCGCCGGCCAAGGCGGTCAAGCTCGATTCGTACTCGGACGCCGAGCTGTGCGTGGCCGCGCTCGGCCCCCGCGGTCGGGACCCGCTCTTCGCGAAGTGCCTCGCCTACGCGGGCGGCCTCTGGGCGCTCGAACCACAGACCACCGTCAGCCAGCGCTAGCGCCACAGCCTCCGGTTTCGCGAGCAACCGAAGGCGCTGCGTCGCCGCCCAGAGGCCTTCTTCTCGGCCTTCTGACCGCCGGGGTCGGGTCAACCGACGGCGCTGGGCACCCGGTCGGCCAAAGCCCATGGATATAGAGGAGGAGTCAGGGGCAGGCGGCGCCGCAGGTGGTCGTGGCGCCGTCGGGGCAGACGACCGGGGCGCCTGCGGCGCAATCGACGATGTCGCATCCCTGCGTTCCGGCAAGGGCGGCGGGACAGTGGACCACGCAGCTCGCGCCTGCGGCGCAGGTCGAATGACAGGGCGACGTCAGGCAGGTGAAGTCGCAGGTGCTGCCCGCTTCGCACACGCACTGGCCGTTCGCGCAGACGCCGCTGCACGAGCTGTCGGGCTCGCAGGTCACGTGGCAGGGCGGCGCGGCGCATGAAAAACTGCAGCTGCTGCCGCTGCCGCAGATGCAGGTGCCGTTCGCGCAAACGGCCTCGCAATCGGGATTGTCGCCTTCGCAGGTCACGTGGCACGGCGGCGCGGTGCAGTGAAATTGGCAGCTGGCCCCGGTCGGGCAGCCGCAGGTTCCATCGTGGCACCCACCCCCGCCCGAGCAGCCAACCACCCCCAGCAACGAGACCACGGCCCCGATGAGCAAAACCGAGATGCGCACGAGGCGCAGTCTACACGTTGGCGGTGGTTTTCTCAGTTGCTCCAACGGCGCGGCGATCGGAGTAGGCGGAGGGCTCGATCGGTCGGCGTCGCCAGGTCAGCCGACGCGGATGACGTAATTGTTGCGCTTGCCGCGGCGGAGGATCAGCAGGCGATCGTCGATGAGATCGCGCGTCGTGAGGCGCGTTTCGGCCGAGGGCGACGCCAGCGGTGTCCCGTTCACCGAGATCGCGCCGGCCGCGACCTGACGACGGGCGTCCGACTTGGATGGGCAAGCGCCGACCTCGACCAGCAGATCGACCAGCAGCGCGCCCTCCCCTTCGAACCTGTCGCGACCGACGGTGATCGACGGCGCTGCGGAGAGCGCTTCGTCGAGCAGATCGCCGCCCACCGTGCGCAGATCGCCGCCGCCGAACAGCGACTCGGCCGCGCGCAGCACCCGCGCGAGCTCGGCCTCGCCGTGAATCTGGCGGGTCAGATCCGCGGCCAGCGCCTTCTGCGCGACGCGATCGCCGGAGCCCACCTGGGCGCCGGCCTCCAGCGCTTCGATCTCCGGCTGCGTCCGCAGCGTGAACCAGCGCAGAAAGCGCCCGACGTCGGCGTCCGCGGTGTTGAGCCAGAACTGGTAGAAGGCGTACGGCGAGGTGAGCCGCCCGTCCAGGAACAGCGCCCCCTTTTCGGTCTTGCCGTACTTCTTCCCCTCGGCGTTGGTGAGGAGCGGCATGGTGAAGCCGTGGACGGTTTCGCCGGCCAGGCGGCGCACCAGATCGACGCCCGAGACGATGTTCCCCCACTGATCGGACGCCCCGCACTGCAGGCGGCAGCCGTAGCGGCGGTGGAGCTCGACGAAGTCGTAGGCCTGCAGCAGCATGTACGAGAACTCGGTGTACGAGATCCCGGCCTCGCGCGTCTCGAACCGCTGGCGGACGGAATCCCGCTGCATCATCTGGTTGACCGCGAAGTGCTTGCCGACGTCGCGCAGGAAGTCGACCAGGCTGAGCTTCCCCAGCCAGTCGAGGTTGTCGACGATCCGGACCGGGGGACCCTCGCCCGCTTCGAAGAACTTGGCCAGCTGGGCCGCGAGCTGCCGGGTGTTGGCGCCCACCTCGTCGGCGTCGAGCAGCTTCCGCTCGCTGGTCTTGCCGGACGGATCGCCGATCATCCCGGTCGCCCCGCCCACCAGAGCGATGATCTGATGACCGTGCCGGCGCAGGTGCGCCATGGTCATGAGCGGCACCAGCGTCCCGGCGTGCAGGCTGGACGCCGACGGGTCGAAGCCGGTGTAGATGACCGTCGGGGCAGCGAGCAGCTCGGCCAGGTTGTCGGAGGTCGTCTGCTGGACGAGACCTCGCCAGGTCAGCTCTTCGAAGGCGCCCATGTGGCGGTCTCTGACTAACATCGCCGGTCGGCCGAGACAAGAACCGGCCCCACGCGGTAAGTTGCGCGCCGCCAATGTCAGCGCCAGCCGGACCTCGCATCGTCGTCGCCCAGCACCTCGCCGAGCTGGTGGAAACCGCGGCCGAGCATGTTCGCGCCGCGGCGTCGGCGGCCATCGTCGCGCGCGGGCGGTTTCGGATCGCGCTGGCCGGCGGATCGACGCCACGGGCGCTCTACCCGGCGCTCGTGCGCGGCGTGGACTGGACGCGAGCCACCGTCTTCTTCGGGGACGAGCGCGCCGTCGGTCCCGCCGACCCGCAATCGAACTACCGCATGGCGCGCGAAACGCTGCTCGACCCGGCGGGTGTACCGCCGGCCGACGTGTTCCGCTGGCGGGGGGAGGATCCCGACCTCGAGGCGGCCGCGCGGGACTACGAATCGAAGCTGACCGCGAACGTTGCGCCCCCTTGGCTCGATCTCGCGCTGCTGGGCCTCGGCCCCGATGGACACACGGCATCGCTCTTCCCCGGCACCACGGCGCTGGCCGAGGAATCGAAGCTGGCGGTGGCGGTCGACGTTCCGGCGCAGGCCACCCGCCGCCTGACGCTCACCTACCCGGCGCTCTGCGGTGCGCGCGAGGTCTGTTTCTTGGTCACCGGTCGGGAGAAAGCGTCCGCGCTGGCGGCGGTCCTTCGCAGAAGCGCGCCCGATCTTCCGGCCGCACGGATCATGCGCCGCGCAGGGCCGGTCACCGTATTCTGCGACGCGGACGCCGCCCGCGGGCTTTCGGAAGACGAGGTTCCATGACCGTTCTCGCAGGCGACATCGGGGGGACCAACACGCGGCTGGCGATCTTCGAGGCCGCCGCACACGACAGGCCGATCGGCGCGCCGATCTTCGAAGAAACTTATCCGTCGGCCGCCTATCCATCGCTGGATGTCATCGCGGAGGCCTTTCTGGCCAGCGCGGCGGCCAAGATCGGCGCCGCCGCCCGGGTCGACAACGCCTGCTTCGGCATCGCCGGCCCGATCGAGAACAACATGTGCCGCGCTACAAACCTCCCCTGGATCGTCGACGGCCGCACCCTCTCGCGGCGGCTCGGGATCGCGCGCGTGACCTTGGTCAATGACTTCTACGCCGCGGCGCTGGGCGTGACCGCGGTCCGCAGCGACGAGCTGGTTCCCCTGGGCGGTGGCCCGCCCATCGAGCACGGGCCGATCGCGGTGCTGGGGGCGGGCACCGGGCTCGGCCAGGCCTTCCTGATCTGGTCGCCCGCCGACAACCGCTACCAGGTGGTCCCGTCGGAGGGGGGGCACGTCGACCTGGCCGCTCGCACGCCGCTCGAGATGGGGCTGGTCTCGTTCCTGACCACCAAGTACGGGCGCGTCTCTTGCGAGCGGGTCCTGTCGGGTCAAGGGTTGGTCGACGTCTTCACCTTCCTCTCAGCGGAGCCGGCCTGCCGCGCCCTGCTGCGGCCCGAGACCTCGGCCGCGCTGGCGGCTCACGGGCCGGGTCACGATCCCGCCGCGGCCATCTCGCAACGCGCGCTGGCCGGCAGCGACCCGGTTTGCGAGATGGCGCTGTCGATCTTCTGTTCGGTGCTGGGCGCGACGGCCGGAAATCTCGGGCTCATGGTGCTGGCGACGGGCGGGGTCTTCGTCGCGGGCGGCATCGCCCCGCGCATCCTGAGCTACCTCCAGCGTGGCGCCTTCCGCGAGGCGTTCGACCGCAAGGGACGCCTCCACACCCTGGTCGAGCGACTCCCGGCCTACGTCGTCACCAACGCCCAGCCCGGCCTCCTGGGCGCCGCGCGTATCGCTTCCGGGGCGTAAGAACGCAGCGCGGCGCGACTATCTGGTCAAGGTAGGCCGCCGAATGGTCGATGTCGGTGCCGTGGGGAACGGCTTTCCGGGCGTGCGCGCGGCTTTGGCAGTCGGCACTGGACCCATGCGTATCGACTCCGAGTCGGGCGGCATGCGCGTGAGCGACGCCCGCTTCGGGCGGATGATCGGCCGATCCCCGGCGATGCAGACGGTCTTCGACCTGCTCGGCAAGGCGGCGCCCAGCGACGCGACGATCTTGCTCGAGGGCGAGACCGGCACCGGCAAGGAGGTCTCGGCCGAGGCGATCCACCGCGGCAGCCCGCGCGCCGCCAAACCCTTCCTGGTGGTCGACTGCGGCGCGATGCCGCCCCAGCTCCTCGAGAGCGAGCTCTTCGGCCACGAGCGCGGCGCCTTCACCGGCGCCGTTTCAGCGCGACAGGGCGTCTTCGAGGCGGCCGGCGGCGGAACCGTCTTCCTCGACGAGATCGGTGAGCTCAGCCTCGATCTCCAGCCCAAGCTGCTGCGGGTGCTCGAGCGCCGCGAGGTTCGCCGCGTCGGCACCAACAACCACATCCCCGTCAACGTGCGGCTCATCGCCGCGACCAACCGGAGCCTGCGCGAGCAGGTGGCTGCCCAGAAGTTTCGTTCGGACCTCTACTATCGCCTGGCGGTGGTGGAGGTGAGGCTGCCGCCGTTGCGGGAGCGCCTTCCCGATCTGCCGCTGCTGGTCGACCACATCGTGCACGCGTTCGGCAACGTCGACGAGACGACCTGGACGCGGGTGCGGGCCCCCGAATTTCTGGAGGCGCTGGCGCGGCATTCGTGGCCCGGGAACATCCGCGAGCTGCGCAACTATCTCGAGCGCTGCCTGGCGCTTCACGACTTCGCCTCCCCCCGCAGCGTCACCGACATGTCGGCCGCCGTCGCTGGCCCGGAGAGCGCGGTCAACATCGGACAGCCGCTGCGAGAGGCGCGCGAGGCCTGGGTGAGCTCCTTCGAACGCCGCTATCTGGAAGAGCTGCTGCGCCAGCACGAGAACCGGGTGAGCGCCGCGGCCCGAGCGGCCGGGGTGGATCGGATCTACTTCTACCGTTTGCTCTGGAAGCACGGCCTGCGGACGCGCGAGCCGTCGATGCGCGAGCCCGACGACGTCGCGTGACGAAAAACCGGCCGAAAACCGGCCAAGCTGCGGTAATAGGCGTGCCCATGGATCCGCCCGTCCCCATGCCGATGGATCCGTCGACCCGGGCTGAGACCACCTTTCGGGCACTCTTCACCGGCTGCCTGATCGGCGTCGTGCTGGCCGCCGGAAACGTCTACACCGGCCTCAAGATCGGGATGATCGACGGTGGGAGCATCACCGCCGCGCTGCTCGGGTTCACGCTGTTCTCGACGTTCACGCGTCTCGGCCGGACGCCCTACACGGCGCTCGAGAACAACATCACCCAGACCACGGCCGCCTCGGCCGCCGTCATGGGCTTTGTGGCCGGGGTTGGTGGGCCGGTCCCGGCGATGGCGCTCCTCGGTCGCAACTTTCCCGGGTGGGCGCTGGCGTTCTGGGGAATTGCGATCGGAATCATCGGGATCTTCGCGGCGACGCTGCTGCGTCGCAAGCTGGTGGTCGAGGACGCGCTGCCGTTTCCGACGGGGAACGCGACCGGCGAGCTGATCGAGACCATGTTCGCGGCGCGACAGAGCGCCCTGCGCCGCGCGCGATTCCTCCTCGCTGGCGCGCTGGTGGCGATGGCCGTGACCTGGTTCCGGGACGGGCGCCCGTCGCTGATTCCTGGCACGACCGCCTTCGGCGGCGCGATCGCGGGCATCTCGATGAGCGCGCTGACCCTGGGCATGAACTGGAGCCCCCTGCTGGTCTCGACCGGCATCATGATGGGGCTGCGCGCGGCCTTCAGCATGGCGCTGGGCGCGACGATCTCGTGGGCGGTGCTGGCGCCGTGGCTGGTCGGCAGAGGGATCGTGGCGACCGCGGGGTTCTCGACCTGCGCCGGCTGGCTGGTCTGGCCCGGGCTCGGTCTGCTACTGGCGGGAAGCTTTTTGCCTCTGTTGCTCGACTGGCGGTCGGTGGCGCGTGGGATTCGCGATCTCGGCGGCCTTTTCGGCCGGCGGCCCGCCGGCGTGCGGGCGGTGGAGACCTTCGGAGGTCGCGCGGTGCTGGCCCCGCAGGTCGGGATGCCCGCGGTCGTCCTGAGCCTCCTCACCGTCGGCGCCATCGGCTACGCCGTCTTCGGCTTCCGCCCGCTGGGGGCGCTGCTCGCCGTGGCGGCGGCCCTGGTGCTGGCGGTCGTCTCGGCGCGGGCCACCGGTGAGACCGATCTGGCACCCGTCGGTGCCGTCGGCACGCTCACGCAGGTCATGTTCTCCGCCTATGGGCCGATCGTCTCGATCCTGGCCGGCTCGATCTCGATGGGGACCTCCTCGCAGGTCGCGCAGACACTCTGGGCCTTCAAGGCCGGCCAGCGCGTCGGCGGCTCGCCGCGCGCGCAGGTCGCCGCCCAGATCCTGGGGACGCTGCTGGGGGCGCTGATCGTGGTTCCGGTCTATCTGGTCATCGTCAAGGCGTACGGCATCGCCACGGAGAGTCTTCCCTCGCCCTCCGCGGTCTCGTGGCGAGCGACCGCCGAGGCCGTGCGGGGAGGTTTGGGGGCCCTGCCGCGGTACGGCCTGCTGGCCGGCGGCCTCGGTCTCGGGGCCGGCGTCGGGCTCGGGATCCTCGGCCGTGCCCGTTTCGGGCGGTTCGTCCCCTCGCCCGCCGCGATGGGAATCGCGATGATCATGCCGGCCTCCCTGTCGGTGGCGGCGCTGAGCGGCGCGCTCGTGGTCTATGTCATCCGCCGCCTGCGGCCCAGCGTCGACGAGGCCTCCGTGATGTCGCTGGCGGCCGGCGGAATCGCGGGCGAATCGCTGATGGGCGTGGTGATCGCGATCCTGGTCGCGACCGGAATCCTCTAGCGCTCAGGCGCGCGCGGCGTCGGTCAGATGGACGCCGGCGACGTTCTCGGCGGGCACCCAATCGGCCGTGGACATGATGTCGCCGCCGACGATCTCTCTGCCGCCGGGCGCCTCCGAGGAATCCTTGACGACGGCCGGCGCCACGTGGACCGAGATGTTGACGTGCACGCCCGGGTTCGCCGACGGTCGCCCGGCCAGCTCCTCGGCCAATTCATTCGCGACCGCCACCACCCGATCGCGCTCCGCACCCCGGGTCGCGTCGTCGGCGGCCAGGACGCGGGCGCCGATGATGGCGCTGCCGGTCTGCAGCGGCAAGGTGAGGCCAGCGCCGCGGAAGCTCTGTTCCGCCGCGTCGAGGATGGCCGAGGTGTCGTCGAGCACCTCGTCGCTCTCGGCGTCCGCGTCGGCGGCGATCCGGACCTCGATGTGGATCGCCGCGGCGTTCGCGGCGACGCCCGCGTCGGCCGACTTCGTGCCCACCGCCTCGCGCAGCGCTTCGATGAAGGCCTTGACGGTCTGGTAACGGCGGTCGGCGGTCTTCTCCATGCACCGCAGAACGATCGTGTCGAGGGTGGGCGAGACCTGAGCGGCCTGGCTGGGACGCGGCGGCGGCGCCTCCAGGTGCTGGCGCTCGATGTCGGTCATCGTCTCGGCCCGGAACGGATACTGCCCCGTGAGCAGGTGGTAGAGCACCACGCCGAGCGCGTAAATGTCGGTGCGTGGATCGACGCCGTCGCCCCGGATCTGCTCGGGCGCCATGGTGTACGACGTTCCGAGGCGGGTTCCGACGACGGTGAGACCCGCCTCGGCCGCGTCGGGGTGCATCAGCTTGGCGATGCCGAAGTCCAGCAGCTTGACGACCTTCTTGTCGCCCACCATCGACATGAGGATGTTGCTCGCCTTGAGATCGCGGTGGACGATGCCGTGCTCGTGCGCGACCTGCAGCGCGGAGCAGACCGGCTCGAAGATCTCCAGCACCTCAGCCGGCGTGAAGCGGCCGCGTTCATTGAGCATAGACCGGACGTCGGTTCCGTCTAACAGCTCCATGACGTAGAACGGCCGACCGTCCGGCAGCGTGTCGAACTCGTAGATGTCGACGATGGCCGGGTGCTTGATCATGTTGACGGCCTGCGCTTCACGCACGAAGCGCGTCACCATCTGCGGCGACGCCGCCAGCTGCCGCCGCAGCACCTTCACCGCCGCCTTGCGCCCGAGCACCTTGTGCTGCGCCTCGTAGACCGTCCCACCGCCGCCCGAGGCGATCTCCTTCTTGAGGACGTAGGCGCCGCAGACCGTTCCCGGCGACAGCGCGTCCGCGTCGACGGTCTGGGTCATGCTCACCTGGCCCTGGTTGGGGCCGAGCGCTCGGGTCTTGTCGTAGTCTTCGGGTTTGGGCAACACGGCCATTGGGTCCTGGGCAGGGGCGAGCCCTGCCGCTTCCGGTGGACATCGGAAGCTATGTGACAAACATTTAGCGCATGATTGACTCGCATTGTCATCTGGATGCTGGGTACTTCGCGGATGAGCGGGCCGGCGTCCTCGAGCGCGCGCGGCAGGCCGGCGTGAGCGCCTTCGTCTGCGTCGGCGTGGGACGGGGAACGGCGGCCGCCCAGGAGGCCGTTGCGCTGGCCGCCGGAGAGCCGGACGTCTTCGCGACGGTGGGCGTCCACCCCCACGATGCGGCCGTCACCAGCGAGGCGGACTGGACCGAGCTCGAGCGGCTCTCCCGGGCGCCGCGGGTGGTCGGTGTGGGAGAGACGGGGCTCGACTACCACTACGAGCATTCACCGCGCGACGTCCAGCAGCTGGCCTACCGGCGCTCGATCGCGCTGGCGCGGGCGACCAACTTGCCGGTCGTATCGCACGTCCGGGACGCCCACCTCGACGCCGCGGCGATCCTGGCCGCCGAAGCGCCGGCCGCCGGCGGCGTCATCCACTGCTTCACCGGCGGCGTCCCCGAGGCGCGCGCGTACCTGGATCTTGGACACCACCTGTCGTTCTCGGGGATCCTGACCTTCAAGAACGCGGGCAACGTGCGCGAGGCGGCGGCCTTCGCTCCGCTCGACCGCATCCTGGTCGAGACCGACGCGCCCTACCTGGCGCCGATCCCCCACCGCGGCGCGCGCAACGAGCCCGCCTTCATCGTCGAGACGCTGAGCACGCTGGCAGGTCTGCGTGGGCTGGCCGTGGCCGAGATCGATCGCGCGACCTCGGAGAACACGCGGAAGCTCTTCCGCTTGCCCCAGGACGCTCGCGTCGGTTGAAGTCGCTCGCGTCGATTGACGGACGCCGCGTCGATTGACGGAACCGGAGCGGTCGGCGGATACTAGAAGGTCTTCGTGACCCCCGCCGACAAACTCCCAGGCGCCGCCCCACCCGCGCCGGTCCGGGTCCGTCTTCGTTACGCCGCCTTCGAAACCTTCATCGAGAAGTTCGCGCCCAACGTCACGCGGGGCGGCGTCTTCCTGGCGAGCCGCAACCCCCGCCCGGTCGGCGAGATCTTCGCGTTCGAGGTGCTGCTGGAGGGCGGCGAGGTGGCGCTGGCGGGCGACGGCAAGGTGACCTGGGTGAAGGCGTTTGATCCGGCGATCCCCAATCGCGCGCACGGCATGGGCGTGCAGTTCCTGCGCCTAGATGCGCCCTCGCGCGACGCTCTCAATCGCATGCTGGCGCGCAAGGCCTCCGGCAATTCGGGCGTCGTCCGAGCGTCGACGTCCATGTCCGGCGGCGCCTCGGGGGGCCATCGGAGCGGCTCGAACGGCGCGCTGCCCGCCGTCCCGCGGGTCGACACCAACGTCGACCTGGCGGCGGAGATGGGAATCGACGAGACGCGCATGCGGCGCGCGGTCGATCGGAACTGGCTCGGCAGCAATCGCGCCTCGGGAGAGATCGACGATCTCGAGGCGCTGCTGCGGCCGGAGCCGGTGGAGACCGTCAGCCTCCAGCAGGCCCTGGCCGAGCTGCCCCGCCTGCTCGATCCCGGCGTCCGCCGCCGCAGCGGCGCCTTTCGCCCCCTGGGCGAGATGCTTCCCGGCGGGACGCCCCCGAAAAACGACGACGAGCCGCGCTGAGCGACGGGCGGGCGACGCGCCCGCGAGTGCGGTCTAGCGAAGCTTCAAGTTCCGGCGGATCCGCGCGATGGGCTCGTCGGTATTGGGGACGAACTTGCGGCCGGTGATGAGCTCGCAGACCTGGATGTAGCGGCGGGCGGCCTCCATCCGGACTTCGTCGGTCAGCTTGGGGGCGGGCCCGTCGCCGCGATATCCCTGCTCCGCCAGGGTGCGACGCACGTAGTCTTTGTCGAGCCCGCGCGGCTGCTCACCGCGGGCGAAGCGCGCGTCGTAGTCGTCCGCGTACCAGAAGCGCGACGAGTCCGGGGTGTGGATCTCGTCGATGAAGCAGAGCGCGCCGTCGGGCCGGCGCCCGATCTCATATTTGGTGTCGACCAGGATCAAGCCCCGCCGCTGCGCCTCCTGCCGGCCGAACGCGAAGACGCGCGCGCACATCTCGGCGGCGCGATCGAAGTCGTCCCCCGAGAGCACGCCCATCTCCAGAATCTCGGCCCGCGATACCGACCTGTCGTGATCGCCTTTTTCGGCCTTCGTCGACGGCGTCAAGATCGCCTTGGGCAGGGCCTGGTTCTGGCGCATACCGTCCGGCAGCTCGTGTCCGCAGAAGGTCCGCGCGCCACTTTGATAGTGGGTCCAGATCGACGTCGACGTGACGCCGGTCAGATAGGCACGCATGACGAACTCCACCGGCAGGAGCTGGCACTCGCGCGCCACCATCACCGACGGGTCGGGGACGTTGATGACGTGGTTGGGAACGAGATCGGCGGTCGCCTCGAACCAGAAGGCCGCCATCTGGTTCAGGACCTGCCCCTTGAAAGGAATGGTACCGAGCACGACGTCGAACGCGCTCAGCCGGTCGGTGACGATCAAGGTCCGCCGCCCGTCCTTCACGTAGCAGTCGCGGACCTTCCCTTCGTACTTCTCGCCGAGCTCGGGGAAATCGGTGGCGTCCAGGGTCTTGTCGAGCTGCGCGCGAAGAAGCTGTTCGTCGATGGGCGTGTTCGCTTTTTCGGTCATGGCGCATCCTTTTCGGCGAGGGCGCGATCGATGATGGCGCCGGCGTGGCGCAGGTGGTGCGCGAGATCGAACGCGCGGTCGATCTCGGTCGCATCGAGACGGCTGGCGATGTCGGGATCGGCCGCCAGCAGCGCGCGGAAGCTCCCCTTGCCCTCGACCGCCGCGAGCGCGTTGCGCTGGACCAGCTCGTAGCCGGCCTGTCGGGCCATCCCCTTGCGGACCAGCGACAGCAGCACCGCTTCGCTGAAGTAGAGGCCGCCGGTGCGATCCAGGTTCTCGCGCATCCGGGCCGCGTTGACGACCAGCCCGTCGACCAGGCCCGCCGCGCGCCGGACCATGAAGTCGGCGAGGCCGGTGGCGTCGGGGCCGATCACCCGCTCGACGGAGGAGTGCGAGATGTCCCGCTCGTGCCAGAGCGCCACGTCCTCGAGCGCCGCGGAGGCGTACGAACGGAGGAGGCGCGCGATCCCGCACAGGTTCTCCGAGAGGATCGGGTTCTTCTTGTGCGGCATCGCCGACGAGCCCTTCTGCCCCTTGCCGAAGGCCTCCATCGCCTCGCCCACCTCGGTGCGCTGCCAGTGGCGCACGGTGATCGCCAGACGTTCGACGGCCGTCCCCAGGCGGGCCAGCGCCATGAAATAGCCGGCGTGGCGATCGCGCGCCACGATCTGCGTCGGCACCGTCTCGGGGCGCAGGCCCAGCGACGCGAGGGCCGCGTCTTCGAAGGCGGGATCGAGGTTGGCGTAGGTGCCGACGGCGCCCGCGATCTTGCCGACCGCGATCTCGACGCGTGCGCCGACCAGCGCGGCTCGCGCGCGCCCGAGCTCGGCGTAGAAGCCGGCGAAGACCAAGCCCGCCGTGATCGGCTCGGCGTGGATGCCGTGCGAGCGACCGATGGCCGCCGTCGCGCGGTGCTCTTCGGCCCGCCGCCGGCAGGCGACGCGCAGCAGATCGACGCCGACCAGGATCTGATCGGCCGCCTCGACCAGGTTGATCGCGAGCGCGGCGTCCAGCACGTCCGACGAGGTCATCCCCAGGTGCAGCCAGCGCGCCGGCTCACCCACCAGCTCCTCGACGTGGCTGAGAAACGCGATCACGTCGTGGCGCGTCCGCTCTTCGTGCTCGAGGATCCGCGCCGGATCCAGCTTGCCCGCCGCCTTCGCCGCGATCTTCGCCGCCGTCCCGGCCGGCACGGTGCCGGCCGCCTCCATCGCCGTGCAAGCGGCCAGCTCGACGCGCAGCCAGGTCTCGTAACGATGGTGGTCGGACCAAAGACGGATGAGCTCGGGACGCGTGTAGCGGGGAATCATCTGGGGGAACCGGTTCTAACGAAATCGGGTCGGCGGTTCAAGGGAGCAGCAGCGTCGATCCGGTCGTCCGACGGGCTTCCAGGTCGCGGTGGGCCTGGGCGGCCTCGCGCAGCGGGTAAGTCTGGCCGATCTCGATCTGGACGGCGCCGCTCGACACCACCTCGCAGAGGCGACTGGCCGACGCCAGCAGCTCGGACCGCGTCGCCACGTAGTGTCCCATGATGGGGCGCGTGACGAAGAGGGATCCCTTGGCCGCGAGCTGCGACAGATCGAGCGGCGGGACGACGCCCGACGATTGTCCGAAGAGGACCAACAGCCCGCGCGGACGCAAGCAATCCAGCGACGCCGCGAACGTATCCTTGCCGACCGAGTCGAACACCGCCGCGACGCCGGCGCCGCCGGTGAGCGCCTTGACGCGCGCCACAATGTCCTCGCTCCTGGTGTCGATCACTTCGTCGCAGCCATTTTCCCTGGCCCGTCGGGCCTTGTCCGGTCCGCCGGCGGTTCCGATCACGCGCACCCCGAGCGACCGCCCCCACTGGCACGCGATGCTGCCGACGCCGCCCGCCGCCGCGTGGAACAAGATCGTGTCGCCCGCCTGGACGCGGGCGCACCGGAGGAGCAGAAACTCGGCGGTCATCCCCTTCAACATCATGGCCGCGGCCGTCCGATCGTCGATGCCGTCCGGCAGCGGCACCAGCCGTTCGGCGGCGATGACCCGGACCTCCGCATAGGCGCCGGTCACGCCCGCGTAGGCGACCCGATCGCCCACGGCGATGTCCGTGACGCCCGGCCCCAGCGCCTCGACCACGCCGGCACCCTCTTGCCCGGGGATGAGGGGAAACCCGGGCGCCTTGTAGAGCCCCGTGCGCAGATAGACGTCGATGAAGTTGAGCCCGATCGCGGTCTGTCTCACCCGGGCCTGGCCGGGTCCGGGGATCGGCTCGGCAATAGCTTCGAAGCGTAGCTGCTCAGGTCCACCAACCTCGTGTTGAACGATCGCGTTCGGCATGGCGCGAAGCTTACTTGATCGGGTCAGTCGAGGCCGAAGAGGGCGCGGAGCTTGGTGGCGACGCGGCGCCCGTCCTGGGGGCGGCGGGGGGCAACGAAGACGGTGTCGTCGCCGGCCAGCGTCCCCATCACTTCGGTGAAATTCGCCTCGTCGAGGGCGCGGGCGACGGTGCCGGCGGCGCTGGACTTGGTGCGCACCACGACCAGCGCGCCGTTGGTGTCGATCCCGTCGACCAGCCGCCGCACCGGATCGAGCGGCAGGGTGCCGCCGTCGGTCTCGACGAGGTACCGCGGACCGTCGGCGCCGACCGCGCGCCGCACGCCGAGCAGCGCCATGTCGCGCGACAGCGTCGCCTGGGAGGCCCGAATGCCGCGCGTGCGGAGGCGCCGCAGGAGCTCCTCCTGATTCTTCACCGCCGGCCGCTGGGCCAGAATCTCGCGGATCGCGTCGCGACGCCCGTCGGCCTGCATCAGGTCACCAGGGTCCCCACGCCACGGTCGGTGAACAGCTCCGCCACCACGCTGTGGGGCGTGCGGCCGTCGATGACATGCACGGCGCTCACGCCGTCGGCCAGGGCGTCCAGGATCGCCTGGGCCTTGACCATCATGCCCCCCTTGATGCCCTTGCCGAGCCGGGCCTCCAGCTCGGCCGCCTTGATCTGCGAGATCAAGTTTCCCTCGTCGTCGAGGATGCCGGCCACGTCGGTGAGGAAGATGAGGCGCTCGGCGCCGCAGGCGGCCGCGATCTCCCCCGCGGCGAGGTCGGCGTTGATGTTGTAGCTGGCGCCGTCGCTGCCGAACCCGACCGGCGAGATCACCGGCAGGTAACCCCGCTCGAGGAACATGTCGAGCAGGTCGGCGTTGACGGCCTCGATCTCACCCACGAAGCCCAGGTCTGGCTTTCCGGGCGCGGGCATGAGCTTGTGGGCTTGCAAGAGGCGACCGTCTTTGCCCGACAGGCCGATGGCGTTGCCACCCAGGCTGTTGATGAGGCCCACGATCTCGGTGTTGATCCGCCCCGTGAGGACCATCTCGACCACGCGGATCTCCTCGGCGCCCGTGATCCGCTGGCCGTCGGCGAACTCGGACTTGCGCCCGAGCGATTCCAGCGTCTTGGTGATCTCCGGACCGCCGCCGTGGACGATCACCGGGCGCAACCCGGCCGACTGCAGCAGCACCATCTCCTCGGCGAAGCTGCGCTTGAGCGCCGGATCGATCATGGCGGCGCCGCCGTACTTGATCACGGCTCGCTTGCCGGCGAACTTCCGGATGTAGCTGAGCGCCTCGACGATCAGCGGCCGGTTCACGCCGCCGGGCGCGCGGTGCGGCGCGGTGGCCGAGGCGGCGCCGGGACCGCTGTAGTACTCGGCGTTGATCTTCACGTAGTCGAAGGTCAGGTCGCAGCCGAGCGCGCGCCCGGAGGCCGGCCCCTGGCCGAGATCGAGCCGCACCGTCACCTCCGGCTTGTGCATGCGGGCCGAGAGATCATCCTTGTCGAACGCGACCGGCCCCCCCTGCTCGTAGACGCGGACCCCCTGAACATCGAGGGTCACGCCAGCGGGATCGATGGGGAGCCCGCGGGCACCGATGCGGGCACCCAGCGCGGCCAGGATCCGCCCCCAGGACGGGTCGCCCCCGAAGAGTCCGGATTTGACCAGGCTGCCGCCGGCCACGGCGCGGGCCAGCTCGCGCGCGACCGCCCGATCGGCGACGCCGGCGACGTCGACGACCAGGAGCTTGGTCGCCCCTTCTCCGTCGGCCGCGATGGCCCGGGCCAGCTCGGCGCACATCTCGGTGAGCGTCGCCTGGACTTTTTCGAAGGCGGCGCTCTGGGGCTCGACGGTGGGCGCACCCGAGGCGCCGTTCGCGAGCGCGATGAGGGCGTCATTGGTCGACATGTCTCCGTCGACGGTGATCGTGTTGAAGGTCTCGTCGGCGGCGGCCGCCAGCGCCCCCTGCAGCGTCGTCGGCGCGATCCGGGCGTCGGTCGCGATGAAGCAGAGCATCGTCGCCATCTGCGGATGAATCATCCCCGAACCCTTGGCGATCGCCGCGAAGCGGACCGCCTCGCCGCCGATCTCGATCTCCCGGAAGACCAGCTTGGTTCGAAGATCGGTGGTCCGGATCGCCTCGGCGGCGCCGGCCACGTCGTCGCCGAGCGCCGCCACCAGGGCCGGGGCCGCCGCGGCGATCCGATCCGCCGGTAACCGGATGCCGATCGCGCCGGTCGACGCGGTCAGCACCTGGTCGGCCTCGACCCCGAGCGCGCGGGCGATCGCGTTGGCCACGGCCCGCTCGTCGGCGGCGCCCAGTGGGCCAACCAGCGCATTGGCGTTGCCGCTGTTGGCGACGATGGCGCGGATCCCCTCCGCTGGTAGCCGGGCGGCGGCGTAACGAACCGGCGCCGCGCACATCCGGTTGACGGTGAACACCCCGGCCGCCGCGCAGGGCCGATCCGAGGCGATGAGCGCGACGTCGCGCCGCGCGCCGCCCGGCTCCCGGATCCCGGCCGCCACCGCGCCGAAGCGGAACCCGATCGGGGGGGCGAAGCTCTTGGCCGCCGCCGTCACGGCGCGCTCCCGGGGAGGCCGTCCAGGCCGGCGGTCTCCGGAAGACCGAACATCAGGTTGGCGTTTTGAATCGCCTGGCCCGCGGCGCCCTTCACCAGGTTGTCGATGGCGGCGAATCCGATGGCCACGCCCCGCTCGGGATCGGCGTCGGCGGCCATCAGCACCCGATTGGTCCCGACCACCGCCTGCAGCCGCACGGCGTCGGGTTTGGCGGCGCGCAAGAACGGTCGGCCCGCGACGAAGGTCCTGATCGCGGCCTCGGCCTCGGCGGCGCCGCGGCCCTCCACCAGGCGGCCGTAGACCGTCACCAGGATGCCACGCCGGGTCGGAAGCAAGTGGGGTGTGAAGGTGACTCGCAACGCGCCCTGATCGGCGAGGGCCAGGGCCCGTTCGATCTCGGGCGTGTGCTGGTGCCGGAGCACCCGGTAGGCGCGGAAGTCGCCGTCGATCTCCGAGAAGGACCACTCTTCGCCCGCCTTCCGTCCCGCGCCCGTGGTGCCGCTCTTGGCGTCGATGATGATCCCCTCGCGTCCGATGACGCCGCCGCGCAGGAGCGCCAGCGCCGCCAGCGCGCTGGCGGTCGCGTAGCAGCCCGGGTTCGAGACCAGGCGGGCTCTTCGGATGTCGCCCGAGGCCCCGGCCTCCGGCATCGAATAGCAGGCACCCTCCAGCAGGTCGGGGCGGGTATGGGTGAAGCCGTACCAGCGTGGATATTCATTCATCGGGAGACGAAACGCTCCCGACAGATCCACCACCCGGGCGCCGGCGTCGAGGGCCCGCGGCACGAGATCGAGCGACGCCTCGGCGGGGGTGCAGAGGAACACCAGGTCGAGTCCCGCGACGGCGTCCGATGTCTCGGCCTGAGGGCGAATCCGCACCGAGGCTGCTGCCCCGTCGATCGGCAGCCGATCGCCCACCTCGGCGCCGGCCCACTTGTCGCTGACCGCGGCCGCCAGGCTCAGGGAGGGATGGCGAGCGACGAGACGACAGAGCTCCACTCCCGAATAGCCGGAAACGCCGACGATGCCAACCCGAAGTGCCTGGGCCGCGGATGCATTATTCATTATCTAGGATATTATTCACTCGGCGGTCGACCGCGCAAGTGACAATTTCGCGGCCGGTTCCCGGTCGCGCGGACGACGTCCCGACAGCTACCCGGTGTGTCCGAAACCGCCGGAGCCGCGCTCGGTCACGTCGAGCGAGGCCGCCTCCTCCAGCTCGGCGATCACGACCGGCGCGATGACCAGTTGCCCGATCCGATCCCCGGGTTCGACGACGTAGCGCTCGGCGCCGAGGTTCATGAGCAGCACCAAGACCTCGCCCCGGTAGTCGCTGTCGATGGTCCCGGGCGCATTGGGGAGGGTGATGCCGAGCTTGCGTGCCAGGCCCGAGCGCGGCCGGACCTGCCCCTCGAAGCCGCGCGGGATCTCGAAGGCCAGCCCGGTCGGTACGGCTGCCCGCGCGCCGGGCAGGATCTCGATCGACGCTTCCGCCGCCGAAGCCAGGTCCATCCCAGCCGAGCCGCTCGACATGTAGCGCGGCGTCTGCGCCCCCGGTCGCAGCTTCACGAACCGGACCCGGGGCGCGTCCCCCATCAGGCGACAGTCCTGAAGTTGTGCACGACGTCGGGCGTCTTGCCCAGCACCTCTCGGCGCGACAGGCGAATCTTGCCGGTCGCGCGATCGATGCCGATCACCTTGACCACCATCTCGTCGCCCTCCTTGCAGATGTCGCGCACGGCGCCCACCCGCTTCTCGTCGAGCTCGCTGATGTGCACCAGACCGTCGGTGCCCGGCAGGATCTCGACGAAGGCGCCGAAGTCGGCCAGCCGCTTGACGACGCCCATGTAGAACTCGCCCATCTCGGGCTCGGTGGTCAGCCCCTTGATGATGTCGATCGCCTTCTTGACGGCGATGCCGTCCGGCGAGGCGATGTGGACCGTGCCGTCGTCCTCCACCTCGATGGAGACGCCGGTCTGCGCGGTGATGCCGCGAATGGTCTTGCCGCCCGGGCCGATGATCTCGCGGATCTGGTCGGGTTTGACCTGCAGCGTGTGGATGCGGGGGGCGAACTGCGACAGATCCTCGCGCGGGGCGGCCAGCGCCTCCGCCATCTTGCCGAGGATGTGCAGCCGGCCTTCCTTGGCCTGGCTCAGCGCCTTCTCCAGGATCTCGCGGGTGAGCCCCTGGATCTTGATGTCCATCTGGACCGCCGTGACGCCCTGCTTGGTGCCGCAGATCTTGAAGTCCATGTCGCCCAGGTGATCCTCGTCGCCCAGGATGTCGGACAGCACGGCCACCCGGTCGCCCTCCTTGATGAGGCCCATCGCGATGCCGGCCACCGCCGTCTTGATCGGGACGCCGCCGTCCATCAACGACAGGATGCCGCCGCAGACCGAGGCCATCGACGAGCTGCCGTTCGACTCGAGGATCTCGGAGACGATCCGGATCGTATAGGGGAACTCCTTCTCGGTCGGCAACACGCGCGCGATGGCGCGCTCGGCCAGGTGCCCGTGTCCCACTTCGCGGCGGCTCGCGCCGCGCAGTGGCTTGGTCTCGCCGGTCGAAAACGGCGGGAAGTTGTAGTGCAGCATGAACCGCTTGTCGATGTTGCCGGTCAGCGCCTCGATGTGTTGCGCGTCCTGGCTGGTGCCGAGCGTGGTGGTCACGAGGGACTGGGTCTCACCGCGCGTGAAGAGCGACGAGCCGTGCGTGCGCGGCAGAACGCCCACTTCACAGGTGATGGTGCGGATCTCGGTGGTGGCGCGGCCGTCGATGCGGCGGCCCGTGTTGAGCACCAGCTCGCGCAGATGCTTCTTCTTGGCCGACTCGTAGGCCTCGCCCACCTCGCCGCCGCGATCGGGGAAGGTCTCCGCGAGGGCGGTCTTGGTCTCGGCGCCGGCCGAATCCAGCGCCGCGTAACGCTCGTGCTTGTCGCGGATCGCCATCGCCGCTTCGATCTTCTGGTTGGCCAGCGCGGCCACCTTCTCGACGATGACCGGGTCCTTGGCCGGCGGAACGAACACTCGCTTGGGCTTGCCGACCGCCGCCCGCAGCTTCTCCTGCAGGTCGATGAGCGGCTGCGCCGACTGGTGGGCGAACATCAGGGCGTCGACGATCAACTCCTCGCCGATCTCGGCCCCGCCGCCCTCCACCATCACGATGGCGTCGCGGCTGGCGGCGACCAGCAGGTCCAGCTCCGAGAGCGCCCGCTCCGCGAAGGTCGGGTTCAAGACCAGCTTGCCGTCGATGCGGCCCACTCGAACGCCCGCGTAGGGACCCGCGAACGGAATGTCGGAGAGGTGCAGCGCGGTCGACGCGCCGGTCATGGCCAGAACGTCTGAAGCGTTCTCGCGGTCGGTCGAGACGACCATCGCGATCACCTGCGTGTCGAAGCGCCAACCCTTGGGGAAGAGCGGTCGCGACGGGCGGTCGATGAGCCGGGAGGTGAGCACCTCGACTTCGGTCATTCGGCCTTCACGTTTGAAATAGCCGCCCGGGATGCGTCCCGCGGCCGAGGTCTTCTCCAGGTAGTCCACCGTGAGCGGCATGAAATCGACGCCGGGGCGAACCGACATCGACGCCACCGCCGTCACCAGCACCATGGTGTCGCCGTAGCGGACCACCACCGACCCGTCGGCCTGTTTGGCCATGCGGCCGGTCTCGATGCTGAGCTCCTTACCGCCGAAATTGACGCCTTCACGAACGAACATGTTGTCTCCCTGTCTGTGGGCCCTTGCAGCTTGGAAAATGCGAGCCGGCAGTTACGGCGCGTGGCGCGCCCATAGCTGACGAAAGAGACCACGCAAAGGCGTGGCCGCTTCCGGCCCTACGTCCGAAATTCCGAAGTTCCGATCTCCGTACTTCTACTTGCGGATGCCGAGCGTCTGGATGACGGCGCGGTAGCGGTCGACGTTCTTGGACTTGAGATAGTCCAAGAGCCGCCGGCGCTGGCCGACCAGCATCAGAAGGCCGCGACGCGAGTGGTGATCCTTCGCGTGAACCTTGAAGTGCTCGGTAAGATACAAGATCCGTTCCGAAAGTAGAGCGATCTGGACTTCGGGAGAGCCGGTGTCGCCGGGACTCCGTGCAAATTTCTGCACGACGACTGATTTTCGTTCTGCTGCGAGGGACATTTTTTCAGATCTTCTTTTCTTTTGAGGTGCTTCAATTTCCTACATTATCTTCCCTGCGTCAATGTAGGTCAGCCGTTCGCGGGCGCTTCCTGAACCGATTTTTCGCCCGTGTTTTCGGGCCCCCGGCCAAATACGCGAATCGTCCGGGCCAGGCCGTCCGGACGCCTTTCGGCGACGGCAACCAGCTCCCCTGCCCCATCCAGCACGCAGACCGGCGCTTCGACGCCATCGGTCGTCGCGGCCGTGACGCGCTCCCACGCCACCCGGCGACCAATGCGGAGATCACGGGCCGTCTCCGCATCGACCGTCCGCTGCTCCAGATGCCGAAGCGCGTTGGCCGGGGTCACGATCGGCAAGTCGGGCAGACGCCTTTCCGAGATCGCCGAGATGACCTCCGTCAGGGGGCGCGCCTCATCCAGTGAGAACGGCCCGGATCGGGTTCGGCGCAGCGTCGTGACGTGAGCGCCCACGCCGAGCAGCCGCCCGAGATCGCGAGCCAGCGCGCGGATGTAGGTGCCCTTGGAACAGTGGACCCGCAACCCGACCGCGCCGGGTCCGTCGAAGCGCGTGAGCTCGAGCGCGTGAACGACGACCGATCGCGGGGCGATCGCGATCGGGGTGCCGGCGCGCGCATAGGCATAGAGCGGGCGGCCGTCCCGTTTGAGCGCCGAGTAGTCCGGCGGGACCTGCTGGATGGCACCCCGAAAACCGCCCAGCGCCTCGCGAACCGCCCCTTCGTCGACCGCCCGCGGGTCCTGGGTCGCCGTGGGCGCGCCGTCGGCGTCGTCGGTGTCGGTCTCGATCCCGAGCCGCAGGGTGACCTCGTATTCTTTGTCGGCGCCCAGCAGAAACTGCGCCAGCTTGGTCGCCTCACCCAGGCAGATCGGCAGGACGCCGGAGGCGAGCGGATCGAGCGTCCCGCCGTGACCGACCCGGCGGGTACCGGTCGCCCGCCGGACAGCGCGAACCACGTCGAACGAGGTCAACCCGCGGGGCTTGTCGACGACCAGGACTGCGTCGGCGAGGGTCATTCGGGAGCTTCGTCTGACGGATCATCGTCGCCATCGCTCGCGTCCGGATCGGCGGGCGGTACCATCGGCGGTGGCGGTGCGACCTCGTGGAGGAGCTTCTCGACGAGCGCCGCCTGCTCGAAGACCTGGTCGACCTCGAACTTCACCGCCGGCGCGACCCGCATCCGGAGTCGCCGGGCGATGGCCTGACGGAAATAGCCGCTCGCGTGGTTGAGGCCCTGCCGCACTCGCTCCAGCGCCGCGGCGTCGAGGCCGTGCACGGTGAAGAGCGCGATCGCGTGCTGCAGATCGCCCGAGATCCGGACGTGCGTGACCGTGATGAGGCCCGCGCCCCGCACGCGCGGATCCTTGATCTCATCGCGCGAGAGCACCTCGCCCAGCACGCCGCGCACCTCGGCGGCGACCCGTTCCACGCGCACGGACACCTCAGGGCTCCCAGTGTACGAAGTCGGATCCCTGCAGGTCTTCGCTGCCGAAGCTCTGCAGCTCGCGCTCTTCCTTGACCACCTCGGCGTGATCGCGGATGAAGCGCAGGACCTCGTCCAGCGCGGACTCCGCGAAGCGGCGCTCACTTCCGACCAGCGTCACGCCGATCGACGCCGACTGCCACAGATCGTGGTCGCCGACCTCCGCGATGGCCGCGTTGAACTTTCCGCGCACCAGATCCTTGAGACGGCGAAGGACCATCCGCTTTTCCTTGAGCGAGTGCGAGGCCCCAAGAAAGAGCGTGATCCGCGCGATTGCGACCGTCACCTCGGCGTCACGACGCGATCAGGACGACTTGGGGCTGTCGAGCGTCGCCGCGATCGTCTCGATCTCGAACGCCTCGATCACGTCGCCCTCTTTGAGGTCGCCGTACCCTTCGATGGAGAGGCCGCACTCGTACCCTTGCGCGACCTCGGAGACATCGTCCTTGAACCGGCGCAGCGATCCGACCTTGCCGGTGTAGATGACCACCGAATCGCGCACCAGCCGGAGCTGCGCCTTGCGGGTGATCTTGCCCTCCGAGATGAAGCAGCCGCCGATGGTGCCGGCCTTGGGGATGCTGAAGACCTGGCGCACCTCGGCCTTCCCCATCATCTTCTCGCGCGAGATCGGCGCCAGCATGCCGACCATGGCCTTCTTGACGTCGTCGATGGCGTCGTAGATGACCTGGTAGAGCTTGATGTCGACGTCTTCCTGCTCGGCCAGCTGCTGCGCCTTGCCGGCCGGGCGCACGTTGAAGCCGACCACGATGGCGGCCGAGGCCTTGGCCAGGCTCACGTCGGACTCGGTGATGCCGCCGACGCCGGTCGAGATGACGTTGACCCCGACCGCCTGGGTGGAGAGCCGCGTCAGCGCGTTGGCGATCGCCTCGACCGATCCCTGCACGTCGGCCTTGAGGATGATCTTCACCTCCTTGACCTCGCCCGACTTGATCTTGTCGAGGATGTTCTCCAGCGAGACCCGGCTGCTGCCCGCCAGCTCCTTCTTGCGGCGCGCGTCGTGCCGGTGCTCGACCAGCGACTTGACGGCCTTCTCGTCGGTGACGACGTTGAACATCTCGCCCGCGTCGGGGACGCCGTCGAGCCCGAGCACCTCGACCGGCGTCGAGGGGCCGGCCTCGGTGACCGCCTGCCCTTTGTCGCCCAGCATGGCGCGGATCTTCCCGGAGTACTCGCCGGCGACCACCAGATCGCCCAGCTTCAAGGTGCCGTCCTCGACCAGGATCGTCGAGATCGGCCCGCGCGCGCGGTCGAGCCGCGCCTCGACGACGTGCCCCTTGGCGGGCTTGTTGGGGTTGGCCTTGAGCTCGAGGAGCTCGGCCTGCAGCGCCAGCATCTCGAGCAGCTTGTCGACCCCCTCCTTGGTCTTGGCCGACACGTTCACGAAGATCGTGGTGCCTCCCCATTCCTCGGAGACCAGCTCGTGCTCGGAGAGCTTGTTGCGGATGACCTCCGGGTTGGCGCCCGGCTTGTCGATCTTGTTGATCGCGACGACGATGGGCACGCCCGCTTCCTTGGCGTGGTTGATCGCCTCGATGGTCTGCGGCATCGGGCCGTCGTCGGCAGCGACCACCAGGACCACGATGTCGGTCATCTGGGCGCCGCGCGCGCGCATGGCGGTGAACGCCTCGTGGCCGGGCGTATCCAGGAACACGACGTCGCCCCGATCCGCGTGGACCTTGTAGGCGCCGATGTGCTGGGTGATTCCACCCGCCTCGCCGCTGGCGACGTCCGCCTTGCGGATGGCGTCGAGCAGCGACGTCTTGCCGTGGTCGACGTGACCCATGATGGTGACCACCGGGGCGCGCAGCACCATGTCGTCGGGGCTGTCGGGCGCCTCCGTCTCGGTCAGGACCTCGTCCTCGCGGAACGCGGTCGATTCGATCTGGAACCCGAACTCGTTGGCCACCAGCGTCGCGGTGTCGAGATCGACGTCCTGGTTGATGTTGACGCCCATCATGCCGAGCGCCCAGAGCTTCTTGATGATCTCCTTGCCCTTGACCGCCATCTTCTGGGCGAGATCCGCGACCGCGATGTTGTCGCCCATGCGGATGACCCGCTTGTGCTCGGCCGGCGTGGTGATCTGCGTCTGTTTGAGCTTCTTGCCGGCGGCGGCCACGCGCTTCTTGGGGAAGCTGCCGGGGCGCTGGCCGCCCGGACCGAACGCAGGCCGGCCGAAACGATCGCGCCCGGCCGGTGCGCGGTTCAGAAGACCGCCGCGCCCGAGGCGCTTGAGCTCTTCGTCGCGATCCTTGATCTCGACCCGGGGCGCGCCGGGCTCGCCGCGCGGTGCCGCCCCAGGCAACTGAATGAACGCGCCCGTGGCCGCGGAGCCGGTGACGACCGGCTGCGGAATCATCTTCAGCATCGCGCGCGACGGATCGGCGGCGAGCGCGGCGGCTGCCGCTGTCGACATGGTCGGCACCGGGACCTCGATCGCCTTGGACGGCGCCGACGGGCGCTCGACCGGTGCGGGACGGACCTCGACCGGGGCCGAGGCGGGCGTGGGCGCCGACTCGGCCGCCGCTGCGGCGGGCGTCTCCACCTTGGCTTCGAGGGGCTCGGGCGCTCGTGCGACGGGGGCCGGCGGCTGCGGTCGTGGCGGCACGGGCGCGGCGGCGACCGGTGCGGCGACCGCGGGACGGGCGGCGGGCGGGGCGGCCACCACCTTGGAGCGGCGCCGGATGACGGTGTCGGTCAGGCGCTCCTCGACCAGGCTCTCGTGGCGTTCCCGATCGACGGCGCGCTTGATCCGATCGACCTCGCCGGGCTCGATCTGCGACATGTGATTGGCGACGTCGATCGCCATGGCGCGCAGCTTGACCAGCAGGTCCTTGGGCTGAACCCCGAGGTCCTTGGCGAGCTCGTACACGCGGACCTTCGGTCCGACCGGTGCCTCGGGCTCTGTCCTGCGCTCGTATCCGCTTCCCATCATGGTGTCCCCAATTTCCTGTTACGCGATGCCACGGTGAGCTGCTCCAAAAACGCCGCCGGCGAAATGCCCGGCACGATCGGCCGTTTGAACGCCCGCGCGAGCATGCCTGGTTTGAACGCGCCCGCAACACAAAGTGCCCGCGGATGAATGGAGGCGCCGCGTCCTCCCACGGCTTCCGACGGCGCGATCGCGATCTGCCCGTCCCGCAGACGAAGCCGCACCATCTCCACCGCGGGGCCGCGCTGCCGGCAGCCGACGCAGGTTCGAATCGACGGTGGCATGCATGTTACGGCGCCTCCGGGGGCGCGGCCGCGGCCGCGGCGGCGACCGCCTCTTCCGCCAGACGCGCCTCGGTCGCGGCACGGGCTGCCGCTTCCTCCGCCAGGCGGACCTTTTCGATCTCGGCCGCGGCCGCGGCGGCCGTGATGAAGGCCTGCGCCGCCGGTGCGGTGCCGAGTCCGGGCATCGCCGTCAGCTCGTCCGGCTTGGCCTCCGCCACCTCGGCCGCCGAGCGCCAACCCGCCTTGAACAGCGCCTCGGCCAGCTCGCTCGAGGCGCCCGCGATCGCCGCCAGCGACTGGCGGGCGCGCTGCTCCATCTCCATCACCTTGGAGGCCGAATGGATGTCGATGCGCCAGCCGGTGAGCTGCGACGCGAGCCGCACGTTTTGCCCCTTCTTGCCGATCGCCAGCGAGAGCTTCTCGTCGGGGACGATGAGCTGCATCGTGTGCGCGCCGACGTCCATCAGGACGCGCGCGACCTCGGCGGGCGCGATGGCGTTGCAGACGAACTTCACCGGATCGGCGTCGTAGGGAACGATGTCGATCTTCTCGCCGCGCAGCTCCTGGACCACCGCCTGCACGCGCGATCCCTTCATGCCGACACAGGCGCCCACCGGATCGACGTCGCGATCGCGCGAGTTGACCGCGATCTTCGAGCGCGCGCCGGCCTCGCGGGCCGAGGCCTCGATGCGCACGATCTTCTCGTAGATCTCGGGGACCTCCATCTCGAACAGCTTCTCGAGCAGCCCCTTGTGGGTCCGCGACAGGATGATCTGCGGCCCCCGGGCCGCCTTGTCGATCTCGACCACGTAGGCGACGATCCGGTCGCCGGCGCGATACGACTCGCGCGGGACCTGGTCGCGCACCGGCAGGACCGCCTCGGCGCCACCCAGGTCGACGATGATGTTGCCGCGCTCGAAGCGACGCACGATCCCGGAGATGAGCTCGCCCTTGCGCTCCTTGTACTGGTTGAAGACGTTCTCGCGCTCGGCCTCGCGCACGCGCTGCAGGATCACCTGCTTGGCGGTCTGCGCGGCGATGCGGCCGAAGCCCTTCCAGGCGCGGTTGAGCTTGAGGAGCTCGCCGTATTTGGCGTCCTGCTCCTCGGCCTTCACCTGATCTTTTTCGTCGTAGAAGATCTGAAAGAGCAGCTCTTCGCCGATCTCCGCCTTGAGGCCGAAACGCTCGGCGTCGGCCCAGAGGATCTCCTTGCCCTCGGCGCCGACGCTCAGGAGCTCGGCGATGATCATGATCTGCCAGAGGTCGACGCGGCCGGTTTCCTCGTTGAACTTGGCCTCCATCTCCCGATGCATGCCGAAGGCGCGCTTGGCGGCGGTCAAGATGGCCTGCTCCAGCGTCTCGACGAGCACGGCGCGGTCGATGTTCTTGTCTTTCGAGACCTGGTCGAGGACCAGGCCGAGGGCGGCACCGTCGTTCATGAAGCGCTCCGATTCGATTGGAATTCGCGCTCCCAATTCGGCACCAGGTTGGCCCGGGCGATATCGTCGATGGGGAGCTCGTAAGACCGGCCGTCACAAGCGATCTCCACCCGGCCGTCCTTGGCCGCGCGGAGGGTCCCGGAGAAATTGCGTCGCCCCTGCACCCCGTCGTTGAGCCGTATACGAGCGCTCTCCCCCACAAACCGCGCAAAGTCCCGCTCTCGCCGCAGGGGCCGATCAAGCCCGGGCGAGCTCACTTCGAGCTGGTAGGCATGCGGGATGTGGTCGGCGACGTCCAAGGCAGCCGACACGTCGCGACTCACGCGTTCACAGTCTTCGTGAGTCACGCTTCCCCCGCTTCCTTCCGGTGTATCGATGAAAAGGCGCAGCACCGCCCCCGTTTGCTCACGACCAAACACGACCTCGATCAGATCGAAGCCGGCGTCGCAGACGTGGGGTTCAGCGAGCGACCACAAGTCTTGAACTTCCTTTCGCATGGGGGGTTTTGGTCAAAGGGTTTTGGGCAATAAAAAAGGCGGGCACGCGGCCCGCCCTTCGAAAAGGAGGCAACGCAATCTTCGAGGCCGCGTTTTATAACACGGCGATCTGAGGGGTGCAAGGTACGCCTTTGACACCTAAACGTCAGGATTTGCGGGGTTTTTCTGTGGTCTTGCGGGCCTCGGGCGGGCACCGGCGAGGGCCTCCCGAATCGCGCTGCCGAGCCGTGGTACGCTCTGCCGACCATGTCCGAGCTGGTCATCGGCGCCGTGCAGATGACCTCCTCCGAAAACGTCGAAGCCAACCTGGAGTGCGCGGCGGAGCTGGTCCGCGAGGCGGCCAGCGCCGGGGCCTTGCTGGTCGGCTTACCGGAGAACTTTGCCTATCTGGGCGACGACCGCGACCACCGGCTGTCGATCGCCGAGGTGTTGCCGGGACCGGACGCCGCCGTGCCGAACGCCGCCACCGACGGTCCCAT
>JADGRB010000399.1 GCA_017881315.1 Pseudomonadota bacterium | reverse complement strand
GCTCGGGCGGGAGGGGAAACGGCGGGAGCGGCGACGGCGGGGGCGGCGCGCCGAGTGGCGCGGGCGGTGCTGGAAGCGGCGGCACAGGCGCCGGCGGCCTCGCCTCGGGCGGCTCGCGTGGCACCGCCGGCAGCGGTGGCCGAGGCGCGGGAGGCAGCGGCGCGGCAGGAGCAGCCGGGGGCAGCGGCGGCAGTGGATCGATCGCCGCTCCCTGGGACTGGGCAGGCGTGATCGGAACCGGGCAGAGCCTGGCCGTCGGACAGTACGGAACTCCGGCAAAGGCGACCAGCCAGCCCTACGCCAACCTAAAGCTCTCGACTGGAAACGCACCGTGGCCGCTCGACCCGAACGATTCGATGTTCAAGATGGTTCCGCTGACGGAACCGATTGGGCGGCCTTCGACCGCCTATCCCAGCTCGTATCCGACCAACATCGCCGGCGAGACGCCGCACACCGCGATGGCCGACGAGATCACGTCACAGGTGATGGCTGCCGCCGGCCGCGACTACGTGAACGTCCACGGCGAGTTCGGCGAGAACGGCCAGTGCCTGACCTATCTCCTCAAGAACGCACCCCAAAGTGGCGTCAACGGCCGCGCCTATCAGGGGACGCTGACCGAGACCCAGGCGATCACCCGTCTGGCCAAGGCCGCCGGCAAGACGTACGGCGTGGCGGCGCTGACCGTGACGCACGGCGAGTGCGACGCCGGCAACTCGAGCTACGAGAGCCAGCTCTATGGCCTGCTGCAGAACTACGACGCCGACATCGCGGCGATCACCGGCCAGAAGCAATCGATCTTGATGATCGTCTCGCAGCAGAACTCGACCAACAACCAGTCCGCGTCGACGCTGGCTCAGTGGAAAATCGGCATCGATCACCCGACCGACGTCGTCTGCTCCGGCCCGAAGTATCAGTATCCGTACTACACCGACGGGATTCACCTGGTCACCGACGGCTACGAGCAGCTCGGCGAGAAGTACGGCCAGGTCTATTTCGAGCGCGTCGTCCTCGGAAACGCGTGGGAGCCGCTCGAGCCCGTCAGCGTCGACCGCACCGGCACTCGACAGATCAACGTCCACTATCACGTGCCCGTTCCCCCGTTGGTCTGGGACACGGGGCTCTCTACCCCGAACGCCAATTCCAGCGCGTGGAAGAACGGGAGGGGGTTCGAGGTCCGCGCCAGCAACAACGCGATGACCATCACCGGGGTCGCCATCTCGAACGACACCGTCCAGATCACCGTGGCCTCCGATCTCCCGTCGAGCGGCGTCGTCGTCGGGTACGCCATGACCAGCCAGGACGGGACGACCAAGTCTCAGACCAGCGGGACCGGCGGAAGCTGGACGGGGACGTTGCGCTGGGGACAGCTGCGCGATTCGGATCCGTTCGTGGGATCCACGACCAAGCGGCCGCAACCCAACTACGGCGTCTCCTTCCAGATGTCGGTCCCCTGACTCCCACTCATGCCTCTTCGAGCGCGCGTGCGGAACCTTGAAGTCGCAGGAGCCGCATGCGGAGCGCCGCCGGCGTGAGCCCCAGCTCGCGGGCGAGGGCGGTCGGACCGCGCGCCTCGCCATGCCGGCGGAAGAGCAGCGCCATGTCCGCTGTCTCGCTACGAGCGAGCGACGGCGGCTCGTCGGCATGCGTTCCACTTCATCGGCGACTTACTTGCCGATGCCGTGCTGGACGAGGAACGTGAACATCGCCGACTCCGCATCGGGCCACGCGGACGCGGGGGTCGAGAAGCCGTGTCCAGCGCCCGCGACGAAGTGCAGGGCCGTGTCGGCGCCCGCGGCCACCAGCGCGTCGTACAGCGCCTGGCTCTCGGCAGTGGGGACCGTCGTGTCATCCAATCCCTGAACCGTTATGAGGGGCGGGACGTTCTTGCGGACATAGGTGATCGGGCTGACCTCGATCGCTAGGGCGGCGCGGTTCGGCGTGCTGGCCGGGAGCCACTGCTCTGCCCAGGAGACCTTGCGCGCCAGGAGATCGGTCACGTTCGACGGCCCGTATCCGTTCACGATCGCGGCGATGGAGAAATCGCCGGGATTCGTAGGGCCGAGGTCGGGAACGTTCGTCGCCATCCCCACCATCAGCGCGAGCTGCCCGCCCGCCGAGGCCCCGGTGACGACGAACTTGGATCTGTCCACGTGGTAATAGTCCATGTAGGTCCAGAACCATTTCGCGGCCGCCAGAGCGTCCTCGTCGGCGGCCGGCGCGGTGGCACCATTAGCAGTGCCGTCGGCCAGGCGATACTCGACGTTGCACACGAGAAAGCCGTGTTTCAGGAACCGGCTGAAGAAGCTGGACATGCTCGCCTTCAGCGCCGCGGGCTTGTTGTCCGTCCACCCTCCGCCGTGGAACATGATCACGCCCGGCAAGGTGACGTTTCCGGTCGGGCCGGCTCCGTTGGGATAAATCACGTCGAGACGCTGCATCGTGAACGGCCCGTAGGGGATGTTCCCTTCGACGTGATAACCGGACCCAGGGGCCGAGATGGCGAGCGTCGAGGTGGGATCGGATTTCGGCGGTGCGAGCGCTTCGCCGCCTGTCCCGCCCGACGAGCCGGCCGTCCCGCCCGTGCCGGTGCCGGCTTTTCCGGCGGCTCCGCTTCCGGCGTTTCCGCCGTGGCCGCCGCTCACTCCACCGGCCGCCGCGCCACCGTGGCCGCCCGTAGTGCCACCGCCGCCCGACCCGCCGGCTGCCGCGCCAGCTTCGCCGCCGGAAGTGCCGCCGGCACCCGAGCGTCCGCCGGTAGCCGCCTCTCCGGCGGTCCCTCCGGTCGGCAGCCCGGCGCCCGCGCCCCCGTCCGTTCCAGCACTCGATTTCGCACCGCCCGCCCCGTCCGATCCAGCGGCCTCGCCCGATCCGCCGGTCCCGCTCGATCCGCCGGCCCCTTCGCCGGTCGCGCTCGACGACGAGCAACCACCGGCCGTCAGGGCGAGGCCGAGCGCGAGCACCGCCCGGACCGAGACGCGGCGATTCACCCCGACTGCCCCGCCCGCCCGAGCGGCAATTCCCGAGCGGGAGGCCGGGCCCATTCCGCCATCCGGGCAGCCACGGTCTTGCGGCTCCGTTTGATCCGGCCGAGGACGGTGTTTAGCGGGGCCCGTTGCAGGACGGCGATCTCCTTGCTCGTGTGCTGGTCGAGCGTGAACAGCAGGAAAGCCGCGCGAGATTTGGCTTCGATCCGGGCCACGATCTCCGCCAGCGCCGCCACCTGCTCGCCCGTCTCCACCACCTCGGCGGGTGTCGGGAAGACCGAGGGCATCTCGATAAGCGCGGCCTCCGAGTCGTACGCTCGGCCGCGGGTCCAGGCCAGTCGCCTGTGATCCCGTACCTGGTTGGCCGTGATGGTGTAGAGCCAGCTGGGAAGATTTTTTCCGTCGAACTCCCCCAACCGCCGGAACACGATGAGAAAGACGCTCTGCGCGAGATCTTCCGCGTCGCAGCTGTCGGCGGCCATGGCTCTTGTCCATTGTCGAACCTTTCCAAACCAGTGTTCGTAGACCGACGCGAAGAGATCGTTGACCGCCGCACCGGCTCCGACAGACGCGGCAGTGGCCGGCAAGTGCGAAGCCGGCTTCGGCGGAACCAGGCCGTCTGAATCGAACGCGACAGCTGTCATTGCGCCTGCGGCATCAGAGATGGTGGCGAGGGCAACGATAGGGCAGCGCGATCGCGACCGGACTGACCGCGTTTGCGCCCATCGCGCGACGCCTCCGTCATCAAACGGCGTTTGCGCCAGTCAGATCCGGCCCGGGCCGCGAGTCCGCGCAGAAGGCGTTAGGTTCGCCGCCCGCAAGGCCGCCTAAAGTTGGGCCGCTGCCTTGACGGCCGCGCGAACGTCCGCCTTGCGTTGCTCGCGCGCTCTATTGATCGATGCAAAGGAGTGCCCCCATGCGCCCACCCCGTTCCGGTGTCCGCCACCTTCCTGGCCAGTCGGCCAAATGGTGTCCGCTCGCCTTGGTCCTGGTCGCGTCGCTGGGCGGGGGCTGCGCTGGAACTGGCGACACCGGGACGACGACCGGCCGTCCCGACGGGGGCTCCGGTGGTATGAGCGCGACCGGCGGCGCCGGGCCTGGCTCGGGCGGCGCCGTGGGCTCGGGCGGCATCGTCGGCTCGGGCGGAACTGCCGCGACCGGCGCAGCCGGCGGGACGAGTGGCGCGGCCGGCGATCGCGGCAGAGGGGGCAGCGGCGGATCGACGGCCGGCGGCGGA
>JADGRB010000156.1 GCA_017881315.1 Pseudomonadota bacterium | reverse complement strand
CGCTCCCGCCGCGCTGGTCGTCTTCGCGCCGCGCAGACCCTGGAACATCCCGACGCGATACTCGACGCGCCCGCCCGCCAGCAGGCCGCGCAACTGGACCCCGGTGTCGCGTCCCACCGAGCTGGTGATGGGCGACTGCGTCGGTAAAGGGGCGCCGCCCGACGAATCTTCATGGATTGTCGGGGTGGGTGGAGACGTCGCGCCGCGCTGCTCAAGTAAACCGACGGTAGAGCCGAGAGGTTCTTGTTCATCGCTGTTAGTCGGGGAGCTTTCCGACAGTTTCGTTTGTCCAAGAGGGAGCCCCATGCGCATCCGATCCGCGGCGATTGTTCTTCTGTTTTCGGTTGGCGCAATGGCAGCGGGCTGCGGTGACAATCCCCCCGCGGGCGGGAACACCGGCCAGGGCGGCGGTGGTCATGGGGGAGCGAGCGCTGGCTCGGCGGGGCACGCGGGCGGCGGCGCCGCGGGAAATCCCGCGGGCGGCGCGGGTGGCAGTGCCACCGGCGGTTCCGCGGGACACGCCACCGGCGGCGCCGCAGGACAGGCCACCGGCGGCGCCGCAGGGCATGCCACCGGCGGCGCGGCCGGGGGCGGGCCCGTCAACGAGTGCGCGGCGGCGACGAGCCCGTGCAGCGCCAACGCTACCTGCACCGACACGCCGACCAGCTTCACCTGCGCGTGCAAGACTGGCTACGCGGGCGACGGGATGACCTGCGCCGACATCGATGAATGCACCACGATGAACGGCGGCTGCGACGCCAACGCCACCTGCACCAACACGCCGGGCAGTCGCACCTGCGTCTGCAAGACGGGATTCTCGGGCAACGGCGTGACCTGCGGCGACGTCGACGAGTGCGCCACCAACAACGGCGGCTGCGACGTTCATGCCGTCTGCGCCAATTCGCCGGGCGGCCGAAGCTGTGCCTGCCCCTCCGGCTACACGGGCGACGGCATGACCTGCACCGACATCGACGAATGCGCGACGGCGAACGGCGGCTGCGACCCGAACGCAACCTGTGCCAACACGGTCGGCAGCCACACCTGCGCTTGCAAGAGCGGGTTCACCGGCAGCGGCACCACCTGCGCCGACATCGACGAGTGCGCGACCAACAACGGCGGCTGCAGCGCCGATGCGCTCTGCTCGAACACCTCCGGTGCCAGGGCCTGCACCTGCAAGAGCGGGTTTACCGGCGACGGCGTGACCTGCACCGACATCGACGAGTGCGCGACCAACAACGGTGGCTGCGACGCGCTGGCGACGTGCAACAACACGCCCGGATCGCACACCTGCGGGAGCTGCCCGGCCGGTTACACGGGCGGTGGCGCCGCCGGTTGCATGGACATCGACGAGTGCGCGACCAGCAACGGTGGCTGCAGCGCCAATGCGCTGTGCTCGAACAGCGCCGGCAGCTTCAGCTGCGCATGCAAGGCCGGGTTCACCGGCGACGGCGTGACCTGCAACGCGTGCACGACCTGCGCCGCCGGGCAGTATCAGACCGTCGCCTGCACGCCAAGCGCCGACACGGCCTGCACCTCCTGCGCGGCCGGATGCGCGGCCTGCACCGACGCCGCGACCTGCACCGTCTGCGCGCCGGGATTCCATCTGGCGGGCGGCGTTTGCCTCGCCTGCTCGAGCTGCTCGCTCGGGCAGTTTCAGGTGTCGGCCTGCGCGCCGGCGCAGGATACCGTCTGCGGCGCCTGCGCCATCTGCGGCGGCGGCCAGTACCAGACCGCCGCCTGCGGCGGGTCGACCAACACCACCTGCGGCGCCTGCACCGTCTGCGGAGCCGGCGAGTACCAGACGGCCGCCTGCGGGACGACCAACAACGCGACCTGCGCGGGCTGCGACGTCGACTGCAACGCCTGCACCGGCGCCGGGGCCTGCACCACCTGCGCGCCCGGGCACTATCTGAGCGGCGGCGTCTGCGTGACCTGCTCGACCTGCGCGGCGGGGCAATATCAAGCTGCCGCGTGCACGGCGACGCAGGACACGATGTGCGTCATGTGCTCGACCTGCGGCGGCGGCCAGTATCAGACGGCGTCCTGCGCGGCGACCTCGGACACGACCTGCACCAGTTGCTCCACTTGCGGCGCGGGAACGTACGAGACGGGGACCTGCGGCGGTACCAACAATCGTGCCTGCTCGGCCTGCGCGACCTGCGTCGCCGGCCAGTATGAGACGGGGGCTTGCACGGCAAGCAGCAACCGCGCCTGCTCCTCGTGCTCCACTTGCGGCGCCAGCCAGTACCAGACCGTCGCGTGCGGCGGCACCAGCAACACGACCTGCACGTCGTGCTCGACCTGCGGGGCGGGTCAGTACCAGAGCGCGGCCTGCGGCGCGACCAGCAACACGGCCTGTGCGTCGTGCTCGACCTGCGGCGCCGGCAATTACCAGACGGCGATGTGCGGCGCGACCACCGACACGGCGTGCGCTTCCTGCGCGACGTGCGCCGCGGGCCAGTATCAGACGGCAGCCTGCGGGGCGACGACCAACACGACGTGCGCTTCTTGCGCGACCTGCGGCGCGGGCCAGTACCAGACGGCGGCGTGCGGGGCGACGACCAACACGACGTGCGCTTCCTGCGCGACCTGCGGGGCGGGCCAGTATCAGACGGCGGCGTGCGGGGCCACGACCAACACGACGTGCGCGTCTTGCGCGACCTGCGGGGCGGGCCAGTATCAGACGGCGGCGTGCGGCGCGACGACCAACACCACCTGCGGCACCTGCGCCAGCTGCCCGACCGGCAAATACGTGATGACGGCTTGCGGTGGCAGCGCCGACACGGTCTGCGCCTCTTGCGACCCGAACTGCGACGCCTGCACCGGGCCAGGCCTGTGCACCACCTGCGCGTCCGGCTATGCCCTGAACGGCACGGTCTGTGTCTTCAAGGGGGCGAGCTGCCGCGCGATTCACATCGCGAACCCGGCCATGGCGGACGGCGTCTACCAGCTGGATCCCGACGGCGCCGGCGCGGGCGCCCCCTTCTTCGCCTATTGCGACATGACCGCCGATGGCGGTGGCTGGATGAAGATCCTCCAGTACAACAACGCCGCGTACACGCCCACCGCCGCCGCGGTCGGCAACATCGCGATCAACGGCACGGCCGCCATGGCCAAGCTCTCCGACGCCAACGTCAACAGCCTGACCGCGCTGACCACCACCCGCGAGTACCGGATCCAGGGCGGCACCTCCATGAAGAAGTTGTTCATGAAGACGAGCGCGCCCTGGAATGACACCGCGCGCGGCGAAGGCCTCATCCTGGGCGGAACTGGCTCTGCCTGCGAGGCCCTCACCAACTGCCTGTACGTCGCGGTGACGACACCGGCCGGTCGCCCGACCATCGACTCCAACGACTGGACCCCGTCGTCAATCGGTAGCCTCAACAACGAGGACCGCTACTTCACCGACTACAGCGCCCCCATCAACTGCTACGTGACCAGCGATACGACCCACCGTTGCTACGACTCGGGCGCCAGCACCGGGCACGCGCTCATTCAGAACCTCTCGATCTGGACGCGCGAGCTGCCCTTGACCACTGACACGATCATCACCTATCCGCTGGACGAGAACACCGGCTCCGTCGTGGGTGACACGTCGGGCAACGCCCGCAACGCGACCGTGATCTCCGGATCGTGGACGCCGGGCCACACCGGCAGCGCATTCCTGGGTTCGTTCCGCACCAACGCCACCGTGCCGGTGACCACCGCGGTCACCGTCTCGCTGTGGGTGCGTCGCGACGGCACCGGGTCGGCCTATCCGCGAATTCTGAGCTGGGCCAACGACGGCCTCGAGCTGGCGGACGCCGCCGCGGGGAACAACCTGGGGGTCTATCTGCCCGGGCTCGGCTGGCAGGCCACCGGGACCAGCTTCGGCGCCGGCTTCCACCACGTCGCGGTCACCGTCGGGGGCGGGACCGTCGTCGTCTACTTCGACGGCGCGCAAAAGTTCACCGCGCCCGCCACCGCGGCTCTCAACGGTCAGATGTCGATCGGGACGCGGTGGAACAACGTCGAGTCGTGGGTGGGCGCGCTCGATCAGGTGCGGGTCTTCGACCGCGCGTTGACCGCCGCCGAGATCCTGAGCCTGTCCCAGGAGTGAGCCGGGGCAGGGCTAGGGTGCCGGGGGCACCGGGTCCAAGCGCTCGCGGGCGGCAAGCCGCAGCCGGACCCCGTGCCGCGGGCGCAGGGTCACGCTCGGGAGCAGGGTGAGCTCCGTCTGCGGCGTGACCTCGAAGCGAAACCGCTGGAGCGCGACGGCCAGCACCAGCTTCGCCTCCATCATCGCGAAGCGATTGCCGATGCAGACCCGCGGGCCGCCCCCGAAAGGAAAGTAGGCGAACCGCGGCAGGCGCTGCGCGAGATCACCTTCCCAGCGCTCGGGCTTGAAGGCCTCCGGATCGGCGAAGCTCTTCGGATCGCGGTGGACCACCCAGGGCGTCATCACGAACTCCGCCCCTTTGGGAAAATGAAAGCCGCCGATCTCCACCTCGGTCAGCGCCTGCCGGGCCATCACCCACGCCGGTGGATAGAGGCGCATCGATTCGTGCAAGACGGCGTCGGTGTATTTGAGGCTCTCCAGATCGCCGAGGCCGGGCGTTCGGCCGTCCAGAACCCGCGCGAGCTCGTCGGCGACACGGGCCTGGCACTCCGGATGGAGCGCCAGCAGATACAGCGAATAGGTGAGCGCCAGCGCGGTGGTCTCGTGCCCGGCCAGAAACAGCGTCACCGCCTCGTCGCGCACCTGGGCGTCCGTCATGGTGCTGCCGTCTTCGTCCCGCGCCGCGATCAGCAGCGACAGCAGATCGTCCTGCGCGGGTCCGCTCGGGTTCCGCCTGCGCGCGTCGATGACGCGGAGGATCACCCGGTCGACCTTGCGCGCGGAGGCCCGGAACCGACGGTTGGCGGGCGTCGGCACCCAGGCGGGTGGCTGAAAACGCGCCGCCAGCCCCAGGATGCGCCCGAACTCTTCCATCAGCTCCGAGATGATTCGTCCCATGTGGCCCGCGTCGGCGGACACGTCGGCGCCGAAGAGCGCCTCGGCCACGATGTTCAACGTCACCGCCATCATGTCCTCGTGCACGTTGCGCACCTCCCCGGTTTGCCAGGTGGCGGCGGCTCGCTCGATCGCGCCGACCATCGCGGCGGCGTACGACTGCAGCTGGCGCTGGTGGAACGCGGGCTGCAACAACCGGCGCTGTCGCCGCCAGGACTCGCCGTCGTTGACCAGCAGACCATTGCCGACCACCCGCGAGAGCAAGCGGCTGGTTCGATCCTTCCGGAAGCGGTCGGCCTTCTTGACCAGGATCTCCTCGATGCAGGCCGGGTCGGCGACGAAGTAGAGCTGGAGCGGCAGCCGCGTGCGCACGAACGGCCCGTACTGCCGGTGGATGAAGGTCAGGCCCTCGAGCACGCCCGCGCCGAATATCCGGCGCACGCGCCAGAACTCTCGCCAAGGTGGGCGGGCCGGAACCATCGCCATGCCCAAAGCTTACGCCGCCCGGCTGAGCTGGTCCCCACCAGATTGGGGGTGCTTTCGAACGATGCGGCCGACGCCACCAGGATACGTGACTAGGTTGATCCCATGGGGGTAAGCGGTGATCTATGAAGTCCAGTTACAAGCTGGCGCCGCGGGCGCGGGTTCAGCGTCCCTTTCGGGACCGAGCCGCCCGAACCTCGTGGCGCACAGTCCCCAGCGGATCGCCGCAGGCGACCTGGCGGGCGGGCCGGTGCCCCGTCTGGCCGAGCGGATCGGGCCCGAGGCGGATCCGGCGCGGATCGCCGAGGTGTTTGTTTCCACGTTTCGAGAGATCGAGGCTGCCCTCTGTCCCGTCATCGGGCGAGGTGGCGTCACGGCGCTCAATAAACGCTGCTTCTACCTGGTCTCCGCGGCGTATCCATGGCTGCGCGGCACAGGCAAATCCCGGCAGACGCTCGACGATGTCGCCGCCATAGGGTCGGTCCTCGCGCAGCAGACCAGCGCCCTCGCCTTTGCGTGCAGCGGCGCCCTTCTTCGGGCGTTCGTCGAGTCGCTGGTCGGCCTCATCGGAAGCTCGCTCACGGGACAACTGCTTGGTTCCGTGCGAACGCATGGGCTCGGCGGCCTCCCCGCAGCACCGGGCGGCCTCCCCGCAAAGGACACGGAGATATGACCACCAAAGTCGCCATCAATCGCTTGCCCACCGGCGTCCCGGGCCTGGACGAGGTGCTGGGCGGCGGACTGCCGGAGTTCTCGTTCAACCTCATCGCGGGACCTCCCGGCTGCGGCAAGACGACGCTGTCCCATCAGCTGATGTTCGCGCTCGCGACTCCCGAGCGTCCCGCGCTCTACCTGACGGTTCTGGGTGAGCCGCCTCTCAAGATGTTGCGCTATCAGCAGCAGTTCGATTTCTTCGACAACAGCGCGATCCAGCGCGCGATCCGGTTCGTCAACTTGACGGACAACACCCTGGCGGGCGACCTCGACCAGCTGCTCGGCCGCATCGTCGCCGAGGTCGAGGCGACTGGTCCCGGGCTCGTCTTCGTGGATTCCTTCCGTGCCTTGGCGATGGCGAGCGAGGCCGGGGGGACCTCGTACAAGGCGCTGCAGCAGTTCGTGCAGCAGCTCGGCCTGCTGATGACCAGCTGGCACGCGACCACCTTCCTGCTCGGTGAATTCACCGAAGCCGATGCCAATCCGGTCTTCACGGTGGCCGACGGGCTGATCTGGCTGCGGCAGAGCGTGCAGCGAAACTCCATGGTCCGCAAGATGGAGATCATGAAGATGCGCGGCCAACCGACGCTGCCCGGGCTGCACACCTTTCGCATCGGCTCCGCCGGCATCCGGGTGTTCGCGCCCGCGCTCTGCCGCCCGCCCGTCGTCGTCGCGTCGGGCGCCGAGGGGACCACTCGATCGCCCGGTTCCCGCCTCTCGATGGGCGTGCCGCGTCTCGACGAAATGCTCGGAGGCGGGTTGCCGCGCGGATATTCCCTGCTGGTGGCGGGCCCTTCGGGATCGGGAAAGAGCACCCTGGCCGCCGCGTTTCTGACCGAGGGCGCACGTTGCGGCGAGACCGGGGTGATCGCGGCCTTCGAGCAACATCCCACGCAATCGCGCAATCCCGCGCTCGCCGCGTTGATCCAGGCGGATCGCGTGGGACTGGTGGACAGCCGCTCGCCCGATCTCTCGATCGACGAAATTCTGCAGCTCATCCTGTGTGAGATCCAGCGGGTCGGTGCCAGCCGGGTGGTCATCGATTCGCTCTCGGGTTTCGAGCTCGCGCTGGCACCGACCTTTCGTGCCGACTTTCGCGAGTCCCTCGCGCGAATGGTCGCCGCCCTGGCCAGCACCGGCGTCAGCGTGCTCATGACCTCCGAGCTCGAGGACCGGTACACCGATCTCCGCTTCAGCCCCTACGGGACCGCCTTCATGACGGACGCGATCATCGTCCAGCGCTACCTCGAGGTCGACAGCCGGCTCTTGCGCGTCTTGGCGGTGGTCAAGGTGCGGACCAGCGCCCATTCGAACGAGCTGCGCCTCTTCACCATCGGCGACGATGGCATACGTATCGGCGACATGCTCCGCGATCAGGAAGGTCTGCTCGGCGGCCGGCCGACCAGAAAGCATCTCCCCCAGCTGGCCGTTCCGCCCATGGGCTCGGGCGACGTCGGGTCGTCGGGGCGAGCGGTCTCGTCATGACGCCCGCTGGCGACGACGACGGGCAGCTGGCGAAGAGCAGGAGCGAGGTCGCGGAGGAGGCGCGCGCGCACCTGACCCAGTTGCACCACGAGGTGGTCGAGGCGGAGGAGCTGGTGGTCAGCACCAACGCGGCCCAGCTGCTCGAGGCCAACGAGCATCTGGTGATCTCGACGCTGCGTGCCCAGACCGATGCCGAGACCTCCACCCGGGAATTGAAGGAAGCGGCGCGGTCGATCGACCGCGATCCGTTGACCCAGCTGCCCAATCGGGCGTTGCTGCTCGACCGGTTCAGGCAAGCCATCGTCGATGCGAAGCGCAACAGCACGTTGGTGGCGCTGCTGTTTCTGGACCTCGACAACTTCAAGCAGATCAACGACACGCTCGGCCACGCGGCCGGCGATCAGGCGCTCAAGCGGGCCGCGGGCTGTCTGGTGTCGGCCATTCGTGCGGGAGACACGGTGAGCCGCCACGGTGGAGACGAGTTCCTGATCTTGCTCTCCGGGGTGTCGCAACCGTCCGACGCCGTCCTCGTTGCCGAGAAGGTGATAGCGACGCTGTCTGCCCCGAGCCAGATAGGCAATCAGGTCCTCAGCCTGACCGCGAGCATCGGCATCAGCGTCTACCCCACCGACGGCGACGATACGGACACGCTGATTGACCGGGCGGACGCCGCCATGTACCTCGCGAAGAAGCACGGGGCGGGTAGGTTCGCCCTTCACGGCCAGGAGCCAGCTCGCCCCTGATCGATCAGGCTGCTTGGGGTCGCAATCGCCGGACGGTGTCGAGAAAAGCTTTGACCCGAAACGGCTTGTGCAGAAAGGCGGCAATGCCCGTCGGCTTGTCCTCCGAGACGGCGGTCAGGACCACTACCGGGACTTTTGCGAGCACCGGATCGTGTTGAATGACCGTCAGGACCTGCCAGCCGGTCACGAGGGGCATCATCAAGTCCAGGATGATGATGTCCGGCGGCAGCATCGCATCCGCGAACAGAAAATCCAGAGCCTGTTTCCCGGTTCTGGCCGGGATGACGTCGCAGCCTATGTTTTCGAGCAGCTCCTGAATGATGTCCCGCATATCCAGATCGTCCTCGGCTAGCAGGATCGTGCTCGAGGGCTCGGGTACTGCTCCAATCGTGAACATGAAGCGCTCTCATCCTGGCCGTCGGCATCGACCTGTTCGCCCACCAGCCGTATGAGATCGCCAGCTCATCGGTGTCGAGCGGCCTCTGCAGTTTGGTCGCCGGTCTGGTTTCTAGTGGGTGATGAACTTACTTTCAAACTCCGTACCAGCCGGGCTTACCGCGTTCAGAAAGGAAATCCGAATTCGGATGTTCCGGCGTGGTGACGGGCGCGACGACCTTGTTACCTCAGAACGCGATTGCAGCCCGAGCGTCATTTCACCAGCATGCTGGTGCTCGAGGTTGGTGCGCACTCCAGGGCCGTCGCGCTAGCGGCGTTTCATCTCGATGACCATCATCTCGAGCGGCTGGCCCGAATCGTTGAAGTCGCCGTGTAGCTTGCCGGGCGGATCGGCGTCGAGCCAGTACGCCTTGCCCGTCTCGAGGACCAGCTTGTGCGAGCCGCCGTCGTCTTGCGGGATGGTGAGCGTTCCGCCCGCGAGAGCGACCACGACGCGGCCGTGCTCGTGCCGGTGCATGCCCAGCTTCTGATGGGGCGCGAGGATGGTCTTCCAGACCGTCACCGCCGCGTTTTCGAACTGCGGGATCAAGGTTTGCGATCGTTCTTTCGATTCTCGGTCTCCGGCGTGACCGTGACCGATCCACCCGATCAGGGCCCCGCCGGCGACCAGGGCCATCCAGCTTTTTCGCATGCGTTAAAGTGTACGGGAATGCGGGCCATCCCAGTCGTCGTCCTGGCCGCCTGGGTCTGTCTCGGGTGGTGCTCGATCGCGCGGGCCGAGCGGGCGCCGGCGCCGGTGTCGGTGCACGACGTGGGGATCTTCTCGGATCTCGACCACGCCGTACGGATCACGCTTCCCGGTCGGGTCGACGCCGATAAGACGCGCTTGCGAATCGACGAGGCGCATCACGCGGTCGTGCTCTACGAAGGGGAGCTCCCGCTGAAGATCTATGCGCTCACGGGATCCTCGCCCGCCGGCCTTGCCAGGGTCGCCTCCGTGGTCGCGCTCCTCGGCCCCGCCGACGCCGCCGAGGTGAGCGGGGCCGTCTCGGGCCACACGGTCGTCGATCGAATCGCGGCCACGCCGGCCGCGAGCCCGGGAGACAGCGACGGGGACGGCATTCCCGATCCCCTGGATATCCTGATGGGCGCGCGCAAGCTGGTGCTCAACCGCGCCAGGTACACGGAGGGCTATTTTCAGGTCTCCTACCCGGGCGGCGACGTTCCGCGCGCCGTGGGCGTTTGCAGCGACACCGTCATTCGCGCCTATCGCAACGCCGGCATCGATCTGCAAAGTCGCGTCGCCGAAGACATTCGAGCCGCGCCCGCCGCCTATCCCGGAATCCACCGGCCCAACACCAGCATCGATCACCGGCGCGTGAAGACGCTGCTCACCTGGTTCCTGCGCCACGTTCCCCAGGTTCCCGAGGGCCCAGGCCGTCCAGGCGACGTCGTCTTCTTGGATACGTTTCCCAATCGGCCCGGGCCCGAGCACGTCGGGATCATTTCGGATCGGACGGCACCGAGCGGCCTGCCTTTCGTCATCAACAACTGGACCGTCGGTTACGAGGAAGGCGAAATGGATCTTCTGCCGTCGATCGCCGTCACGCACCGATTTCGACTGAAGGCGCCATGACCCAATCTCGTCGCCGGTTCCTGTCGAGCCTCATGCTGGCGGCGACGGCACCCAGAACGGCGGCGGCGGCGCGATCGCGGCAGATGGCCGTCGGCGGGCTACGCGCGCCGATCCTCTCCGACGACCAGGTCATCCGCCAGGTGGCGGGCGTTCGCCCCTTCCGCAAGGGTGGTCCGCGCATCGAGCGGCAAGAGCTGGCCGGCAAGACCGTCGTCCACAACTATGGGCACGGCGGCGCCGGCTACACGCTGTCGTGGGGCAGCGCGACCGTGGCCGCGGATCTCCTGCGCGACCACGCGCACGGCACGGCGATCGCCGTGTTGGGCTCGGGGGTGGTGGGCCTGTGCACCGCGCGCGTTCTGCAGGAGCGGGGTTTTCGGGTTCGGATCTATGCCCGGGAGTTCCCGCCCCACACGACCTCCGACGTCGCCGGCGCCGAGTGGTCGCCCGATATCGTCGATCGGGGTTCCACACCGGAGCTCCGGAAGCGCTTCGACCGGATGCTGGTGCTGTCGTGGCGCCGGTTCCAGTCGCTCGTCGGTTCCCGGTGGGGCGTAGGCCCGCGACCGATCTACGAGGCCGAGGGCGTCCCCAGCGGCCTCGACGAACTGCCCGCGGGACTTTTGCCGCCGCCCCGCCGGCTATCCGCGCTGCCCTTCGCGCCCAGGCGGTCGGCGCGCGTCTATCGGACGCTGCTCATCGAGGCCCCGATCTTTCTCGCCACCCTCGTCGAGGAGGTCAGGCGCGCCGGCGGGATCCTGGAGCCTCGCGCTTTTTCGACCCCACGCGATCTGCGCGACCTCGCCGAACCCGCGATCGTGAGCTGCCTCGGACTCGGGGCGGGCGCCGTCTTCGCGGACGGCGCGATCGTCCCCATCCGGGGTCAGCTGGTCCACCTCCGACCGCAGGCGCTGTCTTACCTGCTGGACCACCCGACCGGATACATGGTGCCGCGCTCCGACGCCCTCGTGCTGGGCGGCTC
>JADGRB010000398.1 GCA_017881315.1 Pseudomonadota bacterium | reverse complement strand
TTTGGCTTCGCGCTCGAATCTGCGCAACTTCGGAACGTACGGGGGACTCCTCCTACAGTACGTTGTCCACTCGAACCGGTTGGTCCACGTCACCGTCGAATCGACCATCGGCGACGGTCAATGGTGCGCGAGCGATGACAACAACGACTGTGTCGGGAAAAGGTTCATCGTCTTCGAGCCCGCCGCCAACCTCGAGGTGAACGTCGCGCGCCACGTGCGATTCACGACCGGAATCGGCTATCGCTTCGCCGTCGCGGGCAGCGGCGAAGGACCGTCGAGCCGCGATATGAGCAGCCTGGTGGTCCGCTCGGGCCTGGTCTTCGGGAGCTTTTGATACGAGCGACTGCTAGGGTCGGCGGTGACCTTCCGAAGGTCACCCCGATGCCGCGTCCAGGACCACCACCCGTCACCGACGACAGCGAGGAGGCACGCGCCTTCCTGCAGACCCGGTTGGCGTTGTTCTGGAAGGTGTTGTTCGGCTTCAACCTGGCTGGCGGTGTCCTGGGGGCGGCCGGGGGCGGGATGGTGAAGCCGGGCCCCGACACGGTGATCACCTTCGGCGCGATCGTTCTGGCGGGCGCCTTCTGGTGGCTGTGCCGGCGGGGAAAACGCTCGGTGCGGTTCTGTCGGATCGTGGATGTCATTGGCCTGCTGGTCGTCGCGATCGTCGGGACCTTCCTGACCCGCTTCATCCTGGTCGGGTTCGTTCGCGAACATTCGGTGGTGACCCTAGAAGGCTCCCTCATGGCCGATGGCTACGTGGTCATGATCGACCTGTTCCCCGCCGCCATGTACCTCGCGATTCGTGCGGCGCTGATCCCGTCGTCCCCCCGTCGCACCATCCTCGTCACCGCCATGGTCGGGATCCCGAAGATTGTGCTGTCCAGCGTGCTGGTGCCAGCCGTCGTCGGAGGAGGGCTCGCCTGGCGTGGGGCCCATTCGGGCGCCTTTCCGTGGCTGCCGACCACGTCGATCATGGAGTGGACCATCGCGACCATCACCTGCACCGTCATCTCGCGGGTCATCTACGGCCTGCGGGCCGAGGTCCGCGAGGCGCGCCGGTTCGGGCAGTACGTGCTCGAACGGAAGATCGGTGAAGGCGCGATGGGCGTCGTCTATCGCGCCACGCACGCCATGCTCCGTCGGCCGGCGGCGATCAAGCTGCTGCTCAAGGACCGCGCGAGTGAGGCCGACCTGATGCGCTTCGAGCGCGAGGTGCAGCACACGAGCCGCCTCGTCCACCCGAACACGATCTCGATCTTCGACTACGGGCGAACGGCCGACGGCACCTTCTATTACGTCATGGAGTACCTCGATGGCATGGACCTCCAGCACCTCGTCGATCAATTCGGACCCGTCGAGCCCGCGCGCACCATCCACATCCTCGCGCAGGTGAGCGGCGCGCTGGCCGAGGCCCACGCGCTCGGCCTCATCCACCGCGACATCAAGCCAGCCAACATCATCCTCACCGAGCGACCCGACGAGCCCGATGTCGTCAAGGTGGTCGACTTCGGTCTCGTCAAGAGGTTCGGCGGGAACCTGGACGAGTCGGCAGCCACCGACGCCATCGTCGGCACGCCGCTCTACATGGCCCCCGAGGCCATCTCGAGACCCGACACCGTCGACGGACGCTCCGATCTCTACGCCGTGGGAGCGGTCGCCTATTTCCTGCTCACGGGAAAGCACGTGTTCGAGGCCGCCTCCGTCCTCGAAGTTTGCAGCAAGCACATGCTGGAGGCGCCGGTGCCCCCCTCGCAGAGGCTGGGCAAGCCCCTTCCCGCAGATCTCGAGGCCATCGTGCTCGGGTGCCTGGCGAAGGATCGCGACGCCCGTCCCGCGTCGGCCGCACTTTTACGAACCGCCCTCCTCGCTTGTGCAGACGCCAAGCGTTACGACCTGCCGGCGGCTCGGGCCTGGTGGCAAGCACGCCGTGCCGCAAAGAAGAGCGATCCGAGCCCGGCCGAGACGATCGACGATGTGGACTCGCGTCCAGCGACGATGGCGATCGATCTGGGCGGCCGGAGCACCGTGGCTCTGAACCCCGTCAGCTGACGTCGCTTCGCGGACAGATGTCCGCGCCGCCCGGCGGACACCTGTCGCGTGCCCGGCCCCGGACATCCGTCCTTCCGTCTCAACTGGCCGGAATCAGACGGCGATCGTCCTGGCACGGCGGCTGCTTAGGCAAGCCCCGAGGTCAGCGTGAGGCCGACCGCCACAAAAAGCGATTCAAACGAAAGCGAGACGAGACCATGGACATTCAAGCCAAGTTGACCGGGTTCGCGATGCTGGGAGCCACCTGGGTGATGTGGGTGCTGGTCGGGCTGTCGGTGGGCGGATTGGCGGTCGCCCTCGACCGGGCCGTCTACCTCCTTCGCACCAGCGACAACGTTCGGCAGCTGAAGAAGGAGATCCTGACCTTCCTCAAGCGGGGGCAGCTCGCCGCCGCCCGCCAGCGGCTGGCCAAGTCGCGATCGTTCGAGGCGAGGATCGTGGCCAGCACGCTCGAATCGCCGGAGGACGGCGCAGCCTCCGCCGAGGAGCGGATGGCCGGCGCCACGCAAGGCGCCAAGCTTCAAATGGAACGGCGGCTCGCGTTCCTCGGTACGCTGGGCGCAAACGCGCCATTCATCGGACTGCTCGGCACGGTCATCGGAATCATCCGTGCGTTCGCCGAGCTCAATGGTGCCGCCGGCAAGGTGACCTCGGGACTCATGACCGAGGTGGGTGAGGCGTTGGTCGCGACGGCCATCGGCATCCTGGTCGCGCTCCCCGCGATCGCCTTCTTCAATGGCTTTCAGCGCGTCATCAAGACGCGCCTCACACGCGCCGAGGGCTTCGGGCGCGAAGTCATGGCCTACCTCAAGGCAGAGCGCACCCCCTCCTGAACGACATCCATCCTCTCAACGTTTCCTTCAAAGGAGAAAACACCATGGCCGCCTCAGCAAGCAACGACGACGAGATGATCACAGGCATCAACGTCACCCCCTTGGTCGACATCACGCTCGTGCTCCTGGTCATCCTCATGGTGACCGCGAGCTATGTGGCCTCCAAGGCCATCCCGATGGACCTTCCCCGCGGCGCGACCGGGGAGGCGACGCCGACGACGTTGTCGGTGTCCATCGATCGCGAGGGCAAGACCTACCTCGACGCGACGGCGATCGAGGAACCTGCCCTTCGCCAGCGCATCAAGGCCGCGCACACCGCCGACCCCGAGGTGCGAGCGGTGATCGCCGCCGATGGGCGTACCAGCCACGCCAACGTCGTGCACGTCATCGACCTTCTACGGCGCGAAGATGTGACGAAGTTCGCGATCAATATCGATCCTGAAGACCTCAAACCGAACGTCGAAGCAAGAGCCCGGTGACGTCATGGACACCCAATATGCATTGGCGGCGACTCAGACTCCGACGATCGGTCCGAAGCAAAGCGAGCTCCCCTGGCTGACCGGCCTCTTGCTCATGAGTATCGCGGTCCACCTGGGGGCGGTCCTTTCGATCGGCAAGGCGCACACCGACCCGAGACGGAAGGTGAGGGCCCCGACCCTGGTGACCATGACGGTCGAGCCAGCCAAGCCGGCTCCGTCGACCGCGGCGGCGCGGCAGGCTTCAGGCGCGGCCGAGCGGGTCGCCCCAAAACGCGCAGCCGCGCGGCCGGCCAAAGCGGCGGCCGCCGCCCCACGACCGGCCGCCGCGGAGCCGCAGGCAGAAACCCCGGCAGACTTCACCGGTGTGACGCTGACCAACGACGGGCCCGGCGCGGGCTGGGCTTCGGCGACCGGCAATGGCGCCGCGATGAACGGACCGGTCGGCACGCCGGGCGCGAGGGTGACCGGTCGCAGCCGCGCCGGCGCGACCGGCGGTGGGGGACCGGGCCCGAAATCGGAGGGGCCCCCGATCCTCAACCTGGCAGATCTGTCGAAGCCGCCCCGCGCACCCGTCTTGAGCGAGATGCTCGAGCGCAACTATCCGGATGAAGCACGCAAGCGCGGCGTGCCCGGGAAGGCCGTCATGCGTTTGCGCGTCATGCCCGACGGTCACCTGCGCGATCTGATCGTCGTCGCCGAAAGCGGCGGTGGTTTCGGAGAAGCCTGCAAGCGGACCTTGCGCGACTCGCTCTGGTCGCCACCTCTCGACCTCGAAGCGCGGCCGGTGTCGACCTTCGTGAGCTACACCTGCACGTTCGAAGTCCACTAGGGTAGTGTTGACGTGTTGAAAGTTCTCATCGTCG
>JADGRB010000155.1 GCA_017881315.1 Pseudomonadota bacterium | reverse complement strand
TCCTGCGCGCCTACGTGCTGCCGCCCGACCAGACGATCACCCATGAGCTGGCCATGGCGGAGAAGAAGCAGCGCCTGGCGCGCGTCTCCCGCCTGCGCCGGCACGCCCGGATCGCCGCCCAGCACCACCTCGGGTAGCGGGGCGTCCAGCCGGCAGGGCGCGGCCCCGAGCCGCCATCACTGGCAGTGGATCTGATTGTCGTCGATCGCCAGGTCGTCGAACCAGATGACGAAGGGGGCAGGGGGCGTCTGAAAGAACTGGGCCCCCACCGCGAGCGAGGTGTAATTCGACATCTTGGCGTTGGCGTTTCCGGTGAACGCGAGCGAGGTCACCTCGGTGTTGTCGGTGAAGAACCGGTAGCTCTGGGCGGCGACGTCCACGTACCACTCGGCGCAGTGCCAGTTGGCATCGAAGCTCCAGCTGTAGGCCGAGCCGTTGCAACAGGAGTCGTCCGGCACGTTGTAGAGAAACTGATGCGTGCCGTTGGAGGCTTCGACCGTGTCGACGATGCGGTTCTCGGTCGTCCCCTCGAGCGCCGCGAAGGTGACGTGGATGACCGCGCCGCTCGCCGGTTTCGGGGCCGGGGACTGCACCATGTAGAAGATCCGGCCCCAGTGCTTGGTGGCCGTGGCCCCGAGGGCCGCCAGGCTCTTCTGGATGCGTTCCTCGCCGGGCACCATCGATTGGCTCTTGAGGGCCCGGCTACCGGAGTGCCACTGGTCCGTCGCCAGGCCGACCCCTTTCATCGAGTCGGAGCCGAAGCCGTTGAGCGCGGTCCAGCCGGTCGGAATGGCTCCCGTCGTGCCGGTCTCGAAGTCCTCACAGAGCTTGTAGGTTTTGCCGGCGCATCCGGACGCGGCCGTTCCACCGCCCGCTCCTCCGGACGCGCCCGCAACCCCGGTCGTCCCGCCCGCCGAGCCGCCACGTCCGCCCGTTCCCGCGCGTCCGCCAGCTCCCGCGCTGCCGCTGGTTCCCGCGCTGCCGCCGGTTCCCGCGCTGCCGCTGGTTCCCGCGCTGCCGCTCGTTCCCGCGCTGCCGCTCGTTCCCGCGCTGCCCGTTCCAACGGAGCCGGCCGCTCCTCCGCCGCTGGTTCCACCGCTCTGGGAACCGCCGGCGCCGGCATTTCCGTTGCCTCCCGATCCCGCCACCGTTCCCCCCGAACCGCCAGAGCCCCCGGGTGCGGCTTCTTTCGCACACGCCAGGGTGAGGCCGAGCAGAAGTACGACCAGCCCCGGTAAGCGCGTCCCGCGGGCGTCGGCAGATCGAATCGAAAGGCGCATTATTGGAATCCTCCTGGTTGATGAAGATAGTCGCTCAGAAAATCACGCCGGCCACCGGCGCCGGCGTCGGGTGATCGGTCGTGGTGCCGTCGCCGAGCTGTCCCGAATCGTTCGAGCCCCAGCAGGCCACCCGGCCGTCCAAGGTTCCGGCGCAGGTGTGAAAGCCTCCTCCCGCCAGCGTCGAGACCTGCGGAAGGCCCACCACCGTCACCGGCGACCCACTGTCCGTCAGCGTGCCATCGCCGAGCTGACCGGCCGCGTTCCACCCCCAGCAGCGCGCTTCGCCGTCGAGCAGAACCGCACATGAGTGGTTGTAACCGGCGGTGATCGATGCCGCCGGCGGCAGCCCGGCCACCGCGACCGGCAGCGGGCTGTCGAGGTTGCCGCCGTCACCGAGCTGGCCGTAGCCGTTCGCGCCCCAGCAGGAAACCGCGCCGCCCGCCCGCAGCGCGCAGGTGTGGTTGAAGCCGGCGGCGATCGCGATGGCGTCGGAGATTCCGATCACTGGCTCCGGAAAAGCGTGCGCGACGGCCGTGCCGTCCCCGAGCTCGCCCGCGTCGTTGCCGCCCCAGCACTGCACCGTCCCGTCGACGAGACGCGCGCAGGCGTGACGCCCGCCGGCCGCGAGCCCCGCCGAGGGCGGAAGGGAGAACACGCCGACCGGTTCGCCGCTGTTGAGCGACGAGCCGTTGCCAAGCTGACCCGCATCGTTCTGTCCCCAGCAGCGTGCGCTGCCGTCGGCGCAGAGGCCGCAGCTGTGGTAGCTGCCCGCCGCGACGGCCGCGATCTCCGGCAGGCCCGGAACCAGGAAGGCGGACAGCCGGTTGGTGTTGGTCCCATCGCCGATCTGTCCACCGACGTTCCAGCCCCAGCACGAGACGCCGCCGGCGGCGGCGAGCGCACAGGTGTGGTAGCTGCCCGCCGCGATCTGGACCACGTTCGAAAGCCCGAGCACGGGCTGCGGTTGCGCCGAATCGATCTCGCCGCCGTCGCCGAGCTGGCCGTCGACGTTCGAGCCCCAGCACGAGACGCCGCCGCCACGATCGACGACGCAGGTATGTCCGGCGCCGGCGGAGAGCCGGCCGATGGCCGATCCGGGAACCGGGGGCGCCCCCGCGCTGCTGCAACCGACGACGGCCACGGCGAGCGTCACGATCGATGCTGCCCGCACGAGCCCCTCATGTCGTTCTTACGTCGTCAGCTGGGCGTCGATGTTCCCGGCGTACTTCGGATCTCCGACGCCGGTGACGTCGGTCATTCCCATGGCGTGCAGGATCGTCGTCAGCAGGTAGTTGTTGGGGACCTGCTTGGGGAAGGTCACCATGCGGCCCGTCTTGAGGAAGCCCCCGCCGCCGCCGATCAGAACGTAGGGGATGTTGCCGACGTAGTGAGCGGCACCCTCGTCCATGTCGTTCGCGACCAGGATCACCGTGTTGTCGAGGACGGTGCCATTTCCTTCCGTGGCCGCCGCCAGCTTGCCGACGATCTCGGCGACGCACTGCTGGTAGAACCACTGGTCGATCTGGGACTTCTGATCGTAGTTGGCCGAGCCCTGGTGCGCGATGGCGTGGAAGTCGGGGCTCGGGATGTTGAGCCAGGGGAAGGTGAGGCTGTTGCCTCCGCCGTTGTCGATGAGATCCATGGTCACCGCGCGCGACTTGCCGCAGATGACCGCAGCGGCGACCAGGTCCGACATGAACTTCACGTGATTCGGATAGTTGGTGATGGTGTTGAAGTTGAGTCCGGTCGGCGTGATGGTGGGCGCGGTGCAGACCGCCGTCGACGAGGTAGAAGACTGAAGCTGCGCCTCCAGGGCGCGGATCGAATCGAGATGGCTCTGCACCTTGGCCTTGTCGTCGCTGCCGAGGTTGGTCGAGAAGTTGGTGAGCTCGCCGCCCACGAAGTCGAGGACGCTCTTGCGCCGCGCGTGCAGCGCGCCGAGCTGCGTCGCCGTCATGTCCGTCATGCCGAACAGGCTGGTGAAGAGCTTGTAGGGATCGGTCTGTGAGGTGTTCTTGATTCCGCCCGATCGCCAGCTGGTCGAGGTGCTGTAGGGGCGACAACCGACGTTCAGCTGGGCGTTGGAGATCCCGGCTGTCGACGCCAGATTGTCCGAAATGATCTGGTCGATCGACGGCGTCGTGGCGCTGACCGTCGGGACCTCATCGGTGCCGTTGGGCGAGCTCACGCCGCCGGTGAAGAGCGCCGGATAGGTGAAGTGGCCGCCGTAGGGCGCGCCCAGATCGATCATGACGTTGAGGTCGATCGGGCTCTGCTGCTTGCTCGCCGAGCGCATCAGCAGGAGCTTCGAGCTCCAGGCGGCGAGCGGGGTCAGGCTGAAGGGCAGGGTCGCCGGCAACGCGCCCGCGGCGCCGGTCGGATAGAAGTCCGGGGGACAGATCCCGTCGGTCCAGGTAATGCCGATGAACCGGAGCGGGAAGCCGCCGGCCGATGCCGCTCGGCTCCGGCTCCAGTCCGTCGAGAGCAGGGGCAAGAACCCGGCGCCGATGCCGAGCCGCTTGAGGATCGCCCGCCGGGAGTATTTCGCCTCGCTCTTCATGGAAGGATCTCCCCGGCGCCAGGCGTCCGATAGCGGAAGGTGCGCGAGGTGGCCACCGCCGCGATCAGATCGCGCATGTTCAATCCCCCCGCCTGGAAGGTGCTGGTCGCCCCCTGGATCGACGCCAGGTCGGCCGAGGTGTCCCAGCGGTTGAGCGCGTAGCGCATCCACTGGGTGGCGAAGCATTCCTGCACCTGCGGGCTCTGCGCCAGCATGCTGGCCAGGCCGAGCGCGTCGGTGAAGGTCTGCGTCTGTCCGTCGAGGACGATCGAACCGCTCGCGTCGACCGGGAGACTCTGATCCGTCGTCCGGTACTCCCCGACGCCATCGTAGTGCTCGAACCCGAAGCCGATCGGGTCCATCGCGCTGTGACAGCTGCCGGTGCAGGCGTTCTGATCGTGCTCGAGAAACCGCTGCCGCGTCGTGAGCCCCGCCGTCGGCGGCTTCGGCGGCGGCACGTTGGCGGGCGGATTGGGGAGGACGTTGCACAGGAGCCGGGTGAGCACGGCGTGCCCGCGCCGCACCGGCGAAGAGCCGTCGGTCGCGCCGGTCACGGTCAGGAAGCCCGCCAGCGTCAAGAGGCCCCCGCGCTGGGTGGAATCGAAGGTCACCGGCTGCGGCGTCGTGCCGGTCACGCCGGTGACGCCGTAGATGGTTGCGAGCGCCTGATTCACCGACGAGTTGGGCCCCGTCAGCAGATCGGAGAACAGGCCAGTTCCCAGCACGGCGCCGCTGCCGTAGCTGCGAAACTCGTTCTCCATGTCGGTGGCCAGATCCTGATTCCACATGCTGTAGATATTGGGATCCTTGGGGCGCGACGAGATCACGTTGACGTCCAGCCAGTCGTCGATGAAGTCGGCGATCATGTCCTTCGCCTTCGAATCCATGAGCATCCGCTCCGCCTGCGCCTGGATTCCGTCCGCGGTCGCAAGCTGCCCCGCGGCCGCCGCCGCGAACAGCGTCTGGTCGGGCATCGTCCCCCAGAGAAAATACGAGAGGCGATTGGCGACCTGGTAGTTGCCCAGCTGGACGACGCTGCCGTCTTTGATCGCGGCACCGGGGTCCATCTCCCAGTGATAGACGAAGCCCGGCGCCTGCAGCATCGCCTCGATGAGCATGTCGATCGCGCCGTTGAAATCGAGGGACAGCGTCGATCGCGCCGTCTGATAGAGCGTGGTGAGGTCGTTCACCTCCGTGGTGCCGAGCGGCCGCCGGTAGGCCTTGGCGCCGAAGGTGGTGATGAACTGGGTCGCGCAAGCGGCCTCGGCGGCGGCGTTGGCCGGCGTGCACGGCAAGACCGTCGACAGCTTGGTCGCGATGTTGGTGGCCAACGCTTCGGCTGCCGCCTGCAAATTTCCAGCGTCGAGGGTTCCGATCACGTTCGGCTGCCGAAACGGAAAGGCATTGTTGCTCAGATCGTCCGACTCCCCGGGGACGTCGGCGGCCCCGAGCGTGGAGTCGCCCAACAGATCGCGCGCGGTGTTCAGGTACTCGCGCGAGGTGAGACGGCGAAGCGGCAACACGCCGGCCGCATTGGGATCGCCAGCCCCACCGGTTCCCGACGACCCGCCGGTTCCCGATTGGCCGCCGATCTTGCCGGTGCAACCGAGAGCGAGGACCACCGCACACGCCGAGGCGCCGACCGCGCGCCATGGGAACGCGAGTCGCGTGTGGGTGATCTTCGAACCGTCGCTCACGGAGAACCTCCCGAAGGCGAGACTGGGATTTCCTGCTTCATCGGTTCCGGCTCGCGCCGAAAAAATGGTGCACGCCGCGCGAAGAGAATCAGCGTCGGCGCTCCACTTAGACTAACAGGGTCGGCGGGTCTCCAAACCTTCTAAAGAAACGCACGTCCCCGTCGGAGACGCTGGGCGTCGTGGTCAAACGCGGCACCTCGGGGTGCGTAATTGTCTCACCTCGGGCGCAGTCGACGGCTCACCTCCGTCGGAGCGAGATCTGGACCTCGCGCACGACGTCGCGCCACTCTTCTGTCTCGCGCAGGAGGCCGATCGACGGATTGCGCCCGCGGCCCACCCCGTCCGCTGGGTAGCCAGTGATCTCATGCTGACCGGAACGACCGCCATCTCGATCCCGGCGAATGGCACGTCGTCTGCCTCAACGGCACATGCCAATTCTGAAAAGCCGCCGGACGTTTCAGGCGACGGGCCCCGTCGGGGACTTGCAGTCTGTGGGCGCGATGAGATTCGAACTCATTACCCTCGGCTTCGGAGGCCGATACTCTATCCAGATGAGCTACGCGCCCGAAAAACGTGATGCCGGCGGAGACTAGCCAAATCTGGCGCCGCCGGCCAGCCTTCGTTTTTCATCGCCCAGCCTTGGTTTTCATTCACGAAACGCCTCTCGAGCCTCGCCGCTCTCGACCCGGCGCCGTGGTGCGTCACTAAATCTGCATTAATTTGCCGGGGCGTCGTCTTGATTACGGAGGGCCTATGAATCTTACGACGACGCAACCGGTTTCCGAGCGGGACTTCGAGCCACAACGACTGCCGGATACGGCGCGGGTGGTCTTGGTGGACGACAACCAGCTCCGCGCATCGGCGCTGGCGGCAGCTCTCAAGGGCGCGTCCGACATGATCATTCTGGTCACGGCCCCGGACGATCGAACCGCCCGCCCCGATCTGTTTCCCGCCGACCTGGTGCTGCTGGCGCTGGGCGGCCGGCAGGTGTCGGCGCTGGCAACCGGCGCCGAGGCCGTTCAACGCAATCCCTTCACCGAGGTGATCTTTTATTGCGACGATCCGGCCGCTCCCGAGGTGGCGGCGGCCGGCGTCCTCGGCATCACGCGGATCGTTCCCGCCCAGCAGATGGGTGGTTGGCTGGCGCGCGCGGGAAGTCTGCTCGCGCGCGCGGCGTTCCTGCGCCGCGCGGCGGCCGCCGCGATCGCCGCCGCGCCGCAACCGCCGACGCTGATGACCGTCGCGGAAGGGCGAGCGCGAATGCCGTTGCCGACGGCGGAGATGCAGTTCCGAGAGAGCTACATTCGCTGCCTGCTGACCCAGAGTGGCAGCCGCCAGGAAGCGGCCCGTCGCGCGGGTGTCCCCTACCGGACCATGTGCGAGATGATCCGCAAGCTCGGAATTTCGTAAGCTCCTAGCTTAGCTTCCCTTTTCCTTTCGGGTCCGACGTTGGGCCAAGTCGTCCGCGGCGGCTTCCGCGCGGCGGCCTTGCGCGAGGCGCCCGGCAGCCTCCCGGCGCCCGATGGCCTTGTCGACCACCTCGCGCCGCTGGCGGGCGCGCAGGTGGGCGGTGCGGGCGGCCTCTTCGGCCCGTACCGCGGGGTCGTAGACACCCGCCCGGTGGGCGGCTAAGGCCGCCGCGCAGGCCTGCGCTTCGGCGTCGAGCCGCGACCAGAACCGCCGGCGGACCTGCGCGTCGGCCGCCGATTCGGCCAGCGGCGCCGCGGCGCCGCCACGGGCGGCCTGGCGCGCCGTCTGCGCCGCGGTCGCCCGGGTTTCGAGCCGGACCGTCTCCTCCTCGGCGCGGCGCCGGGCCGCCGCCGCCTCGGCCAGGCCCCGTTCGGCCTGACGCTCGCCGTCGAGCCTCAGATCCCGCAAGGTGTACAGCACGTAAGTCGACATTGAATCTTCGGTATCGAAATCCTACCCTCGACCGGAATGACCGCCACCCCCCAGCAGATGTCGGCCCGCCGCTACCGCATCGAGCGGTACCTCACCGAGGGTGGAATGGGCGCGATCTATGTGGGCAAAAAGCTCGGACCGGGCGGGTTCGAGAAGGAGGTCGTTCTCAAGCAGCTTCTGCCCGAGTACACGGCGCGCCCCGAGTTCCGGGATCTGTTCTTCCGCGAGGCGAAGATCTCGGCCACCCTCGATCACGCCAACATCGTCCACGTCTTCGACCTGGTCGAATCGGACGAATCGCTGTTCATCGTGATGGAGTACGTGCGCGGCGTCGACCTGCGCACCATCATCCGGCGCGCCAAGCTCCGCCGCCGCGAGCTGTCGACGGCGGCGGCGCTGCACATCACCCTCGAGGTGCTGGCCGGTCTGGCCTACGCGCACAACCGGCGCGCGCCCAACGGCTCTTCGATGGCGATCATCCACCGCGATGTCTCGCCGTCGAACATCCTGTGCTCCGCGCAGGGCGAGGTGAAGCTCTCTGACTTTGGCATCGCCAAAGCGGCCACCCACTCTTCGGCGTTCTACCGGGTGCGCGGCAAGGTCGGCTACATGTCGCCCGAGCAGGCGCGCAGCGAGCCCATCGATCACCGCACCGATCTCTATTCGGTGGCGGTCTGCCTCTACGAAGCGCTCACGGCGGAACGGCTGTTCGTCGGCGATCTCAGCACGCCGGCCGACGTCATCTACGCCCAGCCGATCGTGCCCCCGTCGCAGAAGCGCAAGGGACTGCCGCCCGCGCTGGACGTGGTGCTGGTGACGGCGCTCGCGCCCAAGCCGGAGAATCGCTATCAGGATTCGGTCGCGTTCGCGGATGCGCTCCGGCAGGTGGCGCACCGCCATGGGCTGCTCTCGTCGGCGCCGCAGCTCGCCGAGCACCTGCGCTACATCCTGGGAGGCGATTCGGACAAATGGCTCACCGACGAGAAGCTGGCGACGGGCGATCCCTCGACGCAAAAGATCCCTGCCAAAGAGCTGGAGGGAAAAGAGGCCGCCTCCATCGGGGTGGTGGAGGCCGCCAACTTGTACGTCGTGAGCGGCAACGACGTGGTAAGCCCAGATTCGGTAGGGCCGAAGAAGCTCAAGTCCGACCCCCGCGGTAAACTGCCGGCTGCTGCCGGTACGCCGGCCGACGTCATGATCCCGATCGATGAAGATGATGAGAACGAGGTGCCGACGCGGGTGCGCGACGCCGGGCCCGACCTGATCGTGCCGCCGCCCCCGCCGATTCCGCGGGGCTTCCCGGCGCCCCGGCCCGGGCGCCGTCCGGCCACGATTCCGCCGCCGCCGCCGGCCGACGCGCTCACGCCGCCGCCGCCGCTGCCGGAGTCGCCCTTCGATATTCCGCCCACGCCCGGCCCGGTGTTCGACGAATTTCCCCCCACGCCACCTCCGATTCAGTCGCCGATCTCCTCGGGCCTGCCGCCTGGGCTGCCGCGCCCGGGCGGCTACCTGGCGGGGGGCGGCTTCAACCCGAGCCTGCGGATACCGGCGGCGCCCCTGCCGGCGGCGCCGCGTCAGGTGCCCGCGCTGTTCGACCCCAGCGGCGGGTTCGAATCCACCGGTGGTTTCAACCTCGCACCCCCGGAGACGATCGACTTCAGCGCCAGCGCGGCGCCGGTGATCCGCTCGGGGGGCGGGCCTCCGGGGCTCTTGGTCCTCATCGTGCTGCTCGGGGCCGCGATCGGCGGCGCAAAGCTTGGCCAGGTCGCCACCCGCGCCGATGTCGCGGCGCTCGAGGCCGCCACCGAGGCGGAGCGGAAGGCCGAGAGCAAGGCCGGCGCCGACGTGATCGCGCCGCTCGTCCCCGAGCACAAATGATCGAGAAGACGGCGACACGCGTTCTCGACGCGGGCGCACCCGTCATGCGGCAGTCCGGCGGCGGGCGCCTGCTGGTCGTCAAGGGCCCGGACCGGGGGGAGTCGATCTCCATCGGCACGATGCCGCTCACCTTGGGCTCCGGGAACGTCTGCGACGTGCCCCTCTCCGATCCGACCATCTCGCGCCGGCACCTGGGCGTCGAACCAGGGCCCGAGGGCGTGGTTCTGCGCGATCTCGGATCGACCAACGGCTCGTTCGTGCAGGGGGCGCGTTTCAACGAGCTGACGCTGGGCTTCGGCACCGAGGTCACCATCGGCAAGACCGTGATCAAGTACGTCCCCAACGAAGAGGCCGTCGAGCTCGTGCCGTCGGAATCCGAGAGCTACGGCGCGCTGGTCGGGCGCGATCCCAAGCTGCGACGTCTGTTTCGGCTGCTGGACGACGTGGCGGCCACCGACGCGACCGTGCTCATCGAGGGCGAGACCGGCACCGGGAAGGAGCTGTTCGCCGAGGAGATCCACCGCCACAGCCCACGGAAGGACGGCCCCTTCGTCGTCTTCGATTGCGGCGCCGTGCCCGACGAGCTGATCGAGTCGGCGCTTTTTGGCCACGTGCGCGGGGCCTTCACGGGCGCGGTGACCGACCGGCGGGGCGCCTTCGAGGAGGCGGACGGCGGCACCTTGTTCCTCGACGAGATCGGCGAGCTGTCGCCGGCGGTGCAGCCGGCGCTCCTGCGCGCGCTCGACAAGCAGAGCGTGCGCCCCGTGGGCGGCACGACCTATACCCGCGCCTCGGTGCGGGTGGTGGCCGCCACCAACCGCAACCTGCGGGCGGAGATCGCGGCCAAGAACTTCCGCGAAGACCTCTACTACCGGGTGGCCGTGGTGCGCATGCTGGTTCCGCCGCTGCGGGAGCGCCCCGACGACATCCCGCTGCTGGTCGAGCACTTCATTCGTCAATTCCGCTCCGAGCGATCGCTGCAGATCGCGCCGGAGGATCTGGAGCGCCTCCGGCGGCACCACTGGCTAGGCAACGCGCGCGAGCTGCGCAACGTGATCGAGCGCGCCTGCGCGCTCAGCCACGACACGCGTCTCGAGATCGACGAAGCGCTGGAAGAACGGCCGCTCCGGGGCGGTGACAGTGGCGCCATCGACGTCGATCTGCCCTTCAAGGAAGCCAAGGCCCGGATCATCGACGCCTTCGAGCGCGAGTACATCGCCGCGCTACTCAAGCGACACGGGGGAAACCTGTCGGCCGCCGCGCGGGCCGCCGAGATCGATCGCAAGCACCTGCGCGAGTTGCTGCGCAAGCACGGCCTGCGCGAATCGTCGGCTTAGCCGTGGGACTCTTGGCGGACCTACGCGCGCGGATGCGGCATCTCGGCCGCGGGGTCGCGGACAACGTGGCCGACTCGGGGCACGCGGCGGTCTATCTGAGGCAGCTTCTACGTGGCAACCGGGCGCCCCGCGCCCAGCGCGCCCAGCGCACGGACGACGCCCGACGCCCGGTCGTCCCCCCCGGTGACGGCCCCCCGGTGCTCCTCATTCACGGCTACCTGGCGACCCGCGGATCGCTGCACCTGCTCGAACGCCATCTGGTCGACCGGGGGCACATCGTCATCAGCTACCCGCTCGGACCGGTGAACTGGGGCGACATCCGGGACTCCGCCGGCCTCATCGCCCGGAAGGTGGAATCGATCGTGGCCCAGACCGAGGTCACGCAGATCGATGTGGTGGGTCACTCGCTGGGAGGTCTGGTCGGCCTCTACTACTTGAAGCGGCTGGGCGGTCGCCACCGGGTGCGGCGGCTCATCATGCTGGGGACACCCGCCCAGGGAACCTGGTCGGCGATCTTCGGGCTGGTCACGGCGCCGCTGGGCCTGGCCAGCCTGCAGCTGCTCCCCGGCAGCCCATTCCTGCGTGAGCTGGCCGAGATGCCCCTGCCGAAAGGGGCCGACGTGGTCTCGATCGGCGCAAACCGAGACTGGCTGGCCCCCCTGGCGACCACCATCCTCGATGGGGTCCGGCACATCACCCTGCCGACCGACCACTCCGGTCTGCTCGTCGACGCCGAGGTGGCGGACGTGGTGGCCGATCTGCTGGCCGAAAAGCCGCTCGACGAGTCGGCAAAAGG
>JADGRB010000397.1 GCA_017881315.1 Pseudomonadota bacterium | reverse complement strand
GTCGTCGTGCCAGGCTTCACGCAGGCATTCGCGGGTGCCGAGGGGCCGGCGGCACAGTAGTTGTTGTTGCCGCAGTCCTGGATGAGCGCGCAGGCGGGCGTCCCCCCCGCGCAATCATTCGCGCTGAGGCACAGCGGGCTGACCTGCGTAACCGAATTGTCGACGGGAGCACAGGTCTGCCGCCGGTCGCACGGGCCATAGTTGGTGCCGCCGACCGTACACTGCGCGTCCATCGTGCATGTGGCGGGCGGCGCCGACTGCTCGTCGGGGAAGTACTTGAGCCCCACGCCAAGCCCCGCCGAGCCCGCGTCGCTGAAGAACATGTTCAAAGCCGAAGTGACCGCGGCCCACTTGCTCGTCCCCGCGCCGGTTGGGTCCGCCATCGATTTCGAGCTGTCCATCAGGAAGTAGAGGTCGAGAGGAACTGGCACCGCGCCCGCGGACGAGGTCGCGCAGGCGGCGTCCGCGCTGACGTTCGCGTCGACGCCACCGGTTGTATTTCCGGTCGATCCGCCGCTCGCGCCGGCCGATCCGCCGCCCGTGCCGGTGGACCCAGCGCTGCCGGCACTGGCACCCGATGCGCCACCGGCGCCGGTCTTGACCTTGACGCCCGCGCTGCACCCAAACAGGACCGCCCCGGCGAAGAAGAGAGTCGGGTTCCGAAGGAGAGCGGACCGGTAATTTTTCATAGGGGTCACTCGAAGATGATGGTGCTGCAAGGAAACGCGAAGTCGATGAGGGTGTTGTTGGGCATTCGCCAGTTCGTGCAGGCGGTCCCGCTCAGCACCAGCTGGCTCGGCGCGCTCGCGCTGACGTTCCAGCCGTTGGTGGCGTCCAGCGGGACCGTGGTCCCCTGGATCTTGACCTTGGCCTGCGCAAGCTTGGTGGTGTCCACCTTGATTGACTTGCCGCCGACGTCGCTCAGATCGAAGGTGCAGCTCTTGACGCCGGAGATCGCGGCCGAGATCTGGTTCGCCAGGTCGGTCGTCGACGTCGAGCTCGGCGTGAACACGGGCGCGGTGCCACCGGGGGTCATGTAGAGCCCGGCGGACGTCATGCCGGTACGCCCCGAGGTGGTCCAGGCGCTCTTCCAGTCGGTGATGCCGTTGCACTGGTTGTAGAGATCGAGCGGGGTTGCCGCGCCACCGTTCGTCGGAAGAGCGGCGTTTGCGCCGGCGCCAGCGTTGGCCCAATCCTGCAGCGCCGCCTGGTTGAAGGCCATTCCGCCCCCCATTTGCGAAGGGAGCCCGATCACCAACGTCCCCAGGCTCGCCGTATACATCGTCTGGATCTCGCCGGTCACGGCGTCTGGTGGACAGGCGTTGTTGCCGTCGTCGCAGAAGTCGGTCTGGCCGTCGCTGACGACCAGCATGTACTTCTGCCCGGTGCCGGTGTCGGCCTGCAGCACCGTCTGTACCATCGGGATGATGGCCGACATCGGGGTCTCGGCCTTTGTGCCGGTCGGGAGCAACGGCCCGAGCGAGTTGTACTTGTTGGCGATGGCCGTGTAGTTGGTCGCGATGTCGCCGATCGCGACCGTATCGAAAACGGGCTTGCAGGTGCTCGTCCCGTGATCGCCGACGAACGCGCCGAGACCGATCCGCATCTGGGTGTTGCTTGTCATGAGCTGCTGAAGCACCTGGAGCACGGCCGTACGGAGGTTGAAGAAGACGCCGGTGGTCGCGTCGGTGAACTCGCTGCCCGACCGATCGACCAAGATGAACACCGTGGGAATCTTCGGCGCGAAGGTGTAGCTGGCGCTCTGGCAGGCGGCGTCGCTGACGCTGGCGTCGACACCCGAGCCGGTCGTTCCGGCCGCGCCCGTGCCGGTCGTCCCGGCGGCGCCCGTGCCGGTCGTCCCGGCCTGGCCGGTCGTGCCAGCGCTGCCCGAGCCCGTCGTCCCCGCACTGCCCGAGCCCGTCGTGCCAGCGCTGCCCGAGCCCGTCGTCCCCGCCGCACCGGAGCCGGTTGTCCCCGCACTACCGGAGCCGGTCGTACCCGCGCTGCCCGAGCCCGTCGTCCCGCCGGAGCCCGTCTTTCCCGCGCTTCCCGTGGCCGAAGATCCGCCGGTGCCGGTCGGGGTGCTCTTGCCGCCCGCGCACCCGAGCGCCGCGCAGACAGCCAAGCAAGTCGCCAGCGAGCGAAGCGCTCCTGGCACCGGGGGGGCCGGTACAAAGCGAAGACCCATAAGCAAACCTCCTCAAGCGACCGAGTGGGCGTGGACAGAATAAGGCAAAACGCCGCCGATCACACCTTCCGCGTTTTCGCCGCCGCGTCTTCCCCGGCTTTCCCGCGGATCTTGCCAGGAGGGCGTTGCCGTAAGGCAACGGTGAGCGAAGCGAACCATGCCCGACGCCGTGCCGCCCGGAGGCGGCCTAGCTGTCGGCGGCGCGTGAGCCGGCTGCCGCAGACGACGGTCCGGTGGCGAACGATCCGGCCAGCGCCTGGTGGGCTGGCGTCCCGAGCAGCGAGGGGAGCATGGCGCCCGGGGCGGGCATCGGGACCGTGCAGGCGGCCTTGAGGGCGGCCACGCGGGCGGCGCTCTCTTCGACGCGGGCCCGGAATTCGCTGCGCGCCTCGGCCGCGTGGACGAGCGCCTCGAAGGCCGCGATCTGGCGCGCCAACGGCTCGCGGACCAGCAGGTGATCCGCGCCGGCCTCGATCGTGAGGACCGCCAGCTCTTCGATCGAATATCGATCGGCGACGGCCTTCATCCCCAGATCGTCCGAGACCAGCACCCCGCGGAAGCCCAGCTCGCCCCGCAGCAGCTCGGTCGCGATCCGGTGCGACAGCGTCGCCGGACGGTCGGGATCCAGCGCCGGATAGAGGACGTGGGCGGTCATGAGCGCCTCCATGCCGGCGCGGGCGGCGGCGGCGAACGGCGCCAGCTCCACGCGCCGCAGTCGTTCGAGATCGTGCGCGACGACCGGGAGATCCAGATGCGAATCGGTATGGGTGTCGCCGTGGCCGGGAAAATGTTTGCCGCAGCCGACCAGGCCGGCGGCGCGCAGCCCGCGCCAGAACGCCAGCGCCTGGGCCGTCACCGCCTCCGGCGTGGTGCCGAACGCGCGGTTGCCGATGACCGGATTGTCGGGGTTGGTGTGCACGTCGAGCACCGGCGCGAAGTTCCACCCGATGCCGAGCGCCGCCAGCTCCTCGCCGAGCGCCCGACCGACCGCGGTGGTAAGCGCCAGATCCCGGGCCTCGCCGACGGCCAGCATCGGCGGCCAGACCGTCGCCGGCGCGCGCACCCGCTGCACCAGCCCCCCCTCCTGATCGATCGACACCAGCAGGGGCGCATCCGGCGGCGCGGCGGCCCGCAGCGTGGCGACCAGCGACGCCACCTGCGGGGGAGCGGCGATGTTCGGCCGGAACAGCATCACCCCGCCGACCTCGGAGGCGGCGATGCGAGCGAGGAGCTCGGCCGGGGGGGCGGGCCCGTCGAAACCGACCGACAGGAGCTGCCCGCAGAGGCGGGCGGCGCGCCCGGCGCGTGCTGCGGACGACGGCACGGTCACCGGCGACGCCCGATCGACCTTCGAGGCAACCGGGAAGGCGTGGCGCCGGTCGTAGCCATCGACATGATCTTAAAGGCGCCCGTCCCGCATTCCACCTTTCAAATGCAAGCGGGGCTGATATAAGGTGCGGGCCTTTTCGGCCCCGCCGGCCTTCCGGGCACAGCGTCGCCGTCGCCAACAGATGATCAAGGTCAAGCGTATCGATCACGTCGCCATCGCGGTCGCCGACCGGGACGGGTGCGCCGACGGGCTCACGGCGCTGTTCGGGCTGGCGGTGGGCGCGCGCGAGCACGTGGCCGGGCAGGCCACCGACGTCGCTTTTCTTCACCCGGCCGGCGCCGACGGCGGGCACCCGGCCGGCGCCGATGGCGGGCAGGCCACACTGGAAATCTGCGCGCCCAAGGGGAACGCGAGTCTCGAACGCTTCCTGGCGCGCCGCGGACCCGGGCTGCACCACGTTTGCTTCGAGGTCGAGGATCTGCGGGGCGCGCTGGCGACCCTCAAGGCCGCCGGTGTCCGCCTGATCGACGAGACGCCGCGCCCGGGCGCGCGCGGCCACGAGGTCGCCTTCCTGCACCCGGCATCGACCGGCGGCGTGCTGTTCGAGCTGTGCGCGGGGTCGAGCGCGTGACCCGCAAACCGCTTCGTCTGGCGCTGGCCAGTGCCGCCCTGCTGGGGCTGGTTCGTCCGGCGGGCGCCCAGATGGGCGG
>JADGRB010000154.1 GCA_017881315.1 Pseudomonadota bacterium | reverse complement strand
ACAGTCGGCCGCGTTCCTCGGCCCCGCGGGCGTCGGCGCGATGGGCACCTCGAACCAGGCGTTTCTCGACGCCGCCTACAAGCAGATCAAGTCCGGTCAACTCAAGATCGGCGGCGCCTACTACGACGAATCCTGGACGGTCCTCTCGCTCCTGATGATGACCGGCAACTTCCTCGACTACACCGCGATCTCACCGGCGCAGTAGTTGTGGGCCCCCCCGGGGTTCCCCGATCAATTGCGCGCGACGGCGCCGGGCTGGATCGTTCGCAGGGCGGCGATGCGAGGGCGGATGGCGTCCATGAATGCCGCGTGATCGGGGACGGGCGCGTCTCGGTTCACCTGGAGCTTGCTCGGATCGACGAAGGCGCCGTTCTTGGTGACGCTGAAGTGCAGGTGCGGGCCGGTGGCGAGGCCGGTCATGCCGACGAAGCCGATCACCTCCTTCTGCTTCACCTGCTGGCCCGCATGCAGGCCGCGCGCATAGCGCGACAGGTGATAGTAGCGGGTCGACAGGCCGTTGGCGTGGGCGAGGACGATGGTGTTCCCCGAGCCGCGCTTCATCCCGACCTCGACCACCCGGCCCGTCGCCGAGGCCCAGACCGGCGTGCCGGCCGGCGCCGCGTAGTCGATGCCGAGGTGCGCCTTCTCGACGTGCAGGATCGGGTGGAAGCGCTTGCGATCAAACTTCGAGCTGATGCGCACGAAGCGCAGCGGCGTCTTGAGCATCGTCTTCGAGTTAGCCAGGCCGTGCTCGTCGTAGTACTTGCCGGGCTTGTCGCGGGCCGCGCCCTTGCCGTTCCAGAAGAAGGCGCGGAAGGTGCCGGTCTTGCCGCCGTACTCCGCCGCCAGCACCCGTCCGTACTTGTAGAACTGACCGCCCAGGAACTGCTTCTCGACCACCACCTTCCAGTGATCGCCGGGGTGCGTGTCGGTATAGAAGTTGACGTCCCAGGCGAACAGCTCCACCAGCAGGCTCACGAGCGCGGTCGACTCGCCGGCCTTCTGGACCGATTCGTAGAGAGATGACTCGACGAGGCCGCCGGCCTCGGCGGTCTTGAGCTCGACCGCCGCCTCCAGCTTGCGCGCCTTCCAGGCGCCGCCGTCTTCGTCCTTCTCGACGAGGTACCGCAGGATCGCCGAGGCCTGATACTCGAACGAGGCGGGCGTTCCGTCGTCGCCGAGGTGGACGATGTACTTCTGCCCGCCGCGGATGCTGCGCGGGTCCACCAGCTTGGCGAGCACCGCCACCACCTGCGGCCCCGCCGGGCCGAAACCCTCGCGGGCCAGGACCTGCCCCAGCGTGTCGGCGTTGCCGAACTTCTTTTCGACCTGGTCTTCGTGGGCCTCGCCGTCGTCTTCGGGCGGGGGCGCGAACGGAACCTGGAATGCCCCGTGCGGCGTCGTGCCGCGGGGCGCTGCCGGCATCGGCTCGGGCGGCGGCGCAAAGGGGACCCGAATCACCGGCGTCCCCACCTTGGCGCTCGCCAGGATGACCGGTGGGCTCGATTTTGCGCGGGCCAGCACGATGGGTGGGCTCGCAGGTGCCGCCGGCTCGACGACCGCGGTCGCCTGGGTTGCGGCAGAGGCCGAAGCTGGAGCTGGAGTCGACTCTTTGACGGCGGCCGTCTTCAGCTTCCGCACGTCCGCGGAGAGTATCTCCCGGCGCGAGACCTCCATGGTCTTGGCGGTCGACTGCATGTTCAAGACGTCGCGCGGCGCCGTCTTGCGGTTGAAGAAGAAGACGTAGACGTTGACGCCCACCAGGCCGACGAGCAGCACCCCCAGTCGGAGCGAGCTCTTCATCTCGCCGGTTCGCCGTCTACGTCGTCTTCGTGCCAATCGCGACCTTGCGGGGAATGGGGAATGTGATGGAAAGGCAGGGCCAGCCCAGGGCCGGTCTCTTCACGTAGCACGCGGGCCGATCCAGATCAATTTAGCCTCAACCCGCGGCTCGGCGTGAACGGCGGAGGGTTGGCCTCAACCCGAAGGTTGACGCGCGTTGCGCAGCATCTCTTCGGCATGGGCCGCCGCCTGGGCCGAGGGGGCGGCCCCGGCCAGCATGCGCGCGATCTCGCCGGGTCGCTCGCTGTCGGGCAGGCGCACGATCTCGACGCGGGTCTTGCCGCGCGTGGTGGTCTTGGTGACCCGCACGTGCGCGTCGGCGAAAGCCGCCACCTGCGGCAGGTGAGTGATCACGATGACCTGGCGGTTGGCGGCGAGGCGCTTGAGCTTCCGGCCGATCACCTCGGCGGTGCCGCCGCCGATGCCGGCGTCCACCTCGTCGAACACGTAGGTGAGGACCCGATCGGTGCGCGCCAGCGTCTGCTTGACCGCCAGCATGACCCGCGACAGCTCGCCGCCGGAGGCGATCTTCGCCAGGGGTCGCGGCTCCTCGCCCGGATTGGGCGCGAAGAGGAAGCGCACCCGGTCGGCGCCGGAGGGTCCGAGCTCGCGGGTCTCCACGGCCACCGGCAGGCGCGCCGATGCGAACCCGAGCTCGCGCAGGACGGCGCTGACCTTGCGCTCGAGGTTCCCCGCTGCCTGCCGACGGGAGACGCTCAGCGCGGCGGCCGCCGAGGTGGCTCGCGCCTCCGCGGCGGCAGCTTCCGCCTGGCGCGCGGCGAGGCCTTCCTCGTACGAGCCGATCTCGCCGAGCTCGGCGCCGAGCGCCGCCTGCCGCGCCGCCAGCTCCGCGACGGTGCCCCCGTGCTTGCGGCAGAGGCGCTGGAGCAGAAACAGACGCTCCTCGATCTCCACCAGCCGCGCGGGATCGGAGCGGATACTGCGGGCGTACCGGCCGAGCTCCCGGGCCGCGTCCTCGATCCCGGCCTGGGCGTCGCCGAGCCGTTCCACCAGCGGCGCCAGCGTCGGATCGAGCGCCGCCAGCGGCGTCAGATCGCGGAGCACCCCGGCCACGCGCCCCGCGACAGCGCCGTCACCCGCATAGAGCGTCTCCTCGCCGCTCGCCGTGGCGGCGAAGAAGCGCTCGGCCCCCTTGAGGCGCTCGCGCTCGGCGGCGAGCGCCTCGTCCTCGCCCGCCGCCGGTCTCGCCGCTTCCAGCTCGGTGAGCTGGAAGCGCAGCAGATCCTCGCGCTCGCTGAGCGCCCGGGCGTTGGCCGAAAATGTCGCCAGCGCGGCTGCGGATTCCGACCTGGCCTGGTAGGCCTCGGTCATCTCGGCGCGGAGCGCCTGGTTCTCCGCGAACGCGTCCAGGATCGCGAGCTGGCTCTCCGGATCGGTCAGCGACTGCTGGTCGTGTTGCGACGCGATGTCGATGAGACCAGCCACGGTCGCCGCCAGGTCGGCGGCGGTGGCCAGGCTACCGCCCAGGTGCGCGCGACCGCGTCCACCCCGCGCGATGACGCGGCGGACGACCAGCCCTTCATCCCCATCGACATCCACCTGCCGTCCGTCGTCGGCCAGGCGCGCCCGCAGCTCGGATTGCGCCGGCAGCTCCAGGAGCGCCTCGACCCGCGCCTCGTCTCGGCCGGTCCGGATCAGATCGGCGCCGGCGCGCCCGCCGCGCAGCAGCCCCAGCGCCTCGACCAGGATGCTCTTGCCCGCCCCCGTCTCGCCGGTCACGGCCGTCAGCCCGGGGCCGAACGCGATCTCGAGCTCGTCGATGAGCGCGAAACCGGAGATGCGAAGGAGGGTCAGCACGGCAGGTACCCCATTATCGCCGGGACGCCCCAGACTGTTGCACGCTTTGCGGGGTGGCCGCGCTATTCGCCCGCCGCCCGCCGCCAGCCCCAGGAGAGCTTCTCGCGCAGGATCCCGAAAAAACCACGCGGCGCCTGAAACAGCCGCAGCGGTCTCTCGGCGCGGCGCACGTCGATCCAGGCGTCGCTGGCCAGCTCCTGGCTCCACTGGCCGTCTATCGTCAAGGTGACGGGGCCGCCGGAGGCGTTGCGGATGGCGAGGTGCGAATCGGGGGGGAAGACCAGCGGCCGGTTGGTGAGGGTGTGCGGGCAGATGGGCGTCAGCACCATGGCCTGCACGTCGGGGGTCAGGATCGGGCCGCCCGCCGCCAGCGTGTAGGCGGTCGAGCCGGTCGGCGTCGCGATGATGAGGCCGTCCGCCTTGTAGGTGGCGATCTCGGCGCCGTCGAGGCGCGCCTCCAGATCGAGGAGCCGCGCGATCGAGCCTTGCTTGAGCACCGCATCGTTGACGGCAGACCGGGCCGGGATGGGCACGCCGCCATCTTGAGACCGGACGCTGACCGCTAGCCGAATTCGCGATTCGATCGCCAGCTTCCCCTGGCAGGCGTCGTCGATCGCGGCCGCCGCCTCGGCGCGGGAATAGGGCGTGATGAACCCGAGGCTCCCCAGGTTGACACCGAAGATCGGGACGCCGTGATCTGCGGCGAACGACGCGCCGTAGAGGAAGGTGCCGTCGCCGCCCAACACCACCAGGACGTCGATCGATGTCGCGAAGCTCTCGGGCGACACCACCGTCGCGCCCGGGATGGCGGCGGCGTCTTCGGCCAGCGCGACCAGCGTCGCGCCCCGGCCGGTCAGCACCGCGGCCAGGCTTTGCGCCAGTTCTTGCGCTTCGGGCTTGCCGCGCTTGAGCAGGAAGCCGAAACGCATGCGGGTCAGCTACTGCGGCGACAGCTCGTAGAAGATCGTGATCGACAGACAGTGGAACTCACTGTCCGAGCTCTGGGTGACGATCTTGTCGATGATCTTCGCGCGCGGATTGTCCCGGATCCACCGGGTCAAGACTTCCCCGAGCTCTTCACGGTCTTTGGCCTTCGTCGCGGTGAAGACCTTGGCCCCCATGACCATTCTGTCAGCTCCTTTTTGACCGAGGAACCGGAAATCCTTACCGGTAAACCCCGCGGGAATATTGCGAAACTTCAGCGTTACATAACCCGTCTCGCGGCTGGGTGCAAAGACTCCTTTGGGGGTGGCGGCCGAGGGGATGCCCGTTCAGGAGCGGGGGGCGCCTTGACGTCGACCGCTCGAGTGTGTCAGATCCCCACTCCTCAAAGGAGCCCACGCTTGGAGACACTGCTCGGCCGTCCGCTTGAAGTTGAAGTTCGGGATTCCGTCGACAAGGCGCTGAAGATCTTGAAGCAGAAGATGTCGAAGGAAGGAATCCTGCAGGAGATCAAGCGGCGACGGTATTACGAGAAGCCCTCCGTGAAGAAAAAACGGAAGATGCGCGAGGCGCGCAAGCGGCGCCGTCGCGAGGCGAAGCGGCGAGTGCCCCGCTAGCGCGGGCGCGGGAGGGGCTGTGCCCCTCCCACGGGCCCACCCCACGCGACAAGAGCCGGGGGCGGATCTTTCTCGGCAAGTAAGTCTCCGGCCGGCGGAGCCGGCCTTCGATCCCGGACGCGGATCGGATGGGGTTTGGGCTAAGCTGCGGCGGCTTTGAGCGTTTGGGTTGAGATCGTGATCGAGCTGCCAGCGGCTGGGGCCGAGGTGATGGCGGATGCGGTGGGGGAGCTGACGGAGGGGGTGGAGATCCGGGATGGGAGCACCATCATCCGGGCGGGAGCGGGGTTGGCCGTGATCGTGGCGCAGTGTCGGCCGGAGGTGGAGGCCGAGGTGCTGGCCGAGATCGAAGCGGTGGCGGGGCGCCTCAAGGCGGCGGGCGTCGAGGCGGAGCCTTTGTCCGTGCGCAGGCGGGAGGCGCACGAAGACGAATGGCGCGACGTCTGGAAACAGTATTTTCGGGCCACGCGCGTGGGCCGTACGTTCCTGGTGCGACCGAGCTGGGACCCGAGGCCGGCGGCGGACGGTGATCGGATCATCGACATCGATCCCGGGCGGGCGTTCGGCACCGGCGGCCACGCGTCGACGCGCCTCGTGATCGGGCTGTGCGAGGAGCTCGAGGATCGACGGGTCGAGCGCTTCTTGGACCTGGGCTGCGGCTCGGGGATCTTGTCGATGGTGGCCGCGCAGCTCTGGCCGGCGGCGCGGGGGCTGGCGGTCGACATCGATCCGGAGGCGGTGGCGACGACCGTCGAGAACCTGGAACGAAACCGGATCGCGACGGTCGAGACGCGGGTGGGGGTCTTGCGCGACATCCCCGAGGTCAGCGACCTCGTGCTGGCCAACATCGAGGCGGGCGTCCTGGTCCCGCTGGCCGCCGATTTTCCGGCCCGCGTCGTTCCGGGCGGGAGCCTGGTCTTGTCGGGCCTGCTGGCGGAGCAGGCCCAGGCGGTCACCGATGCGTTCATCGCGGCGGGCTTCGCGCTCGAGTCGCGGCGCGACGAAGATGAATGGGCGGCGCTGAGCCTGCGCAGGTGATGGCGGGTCCGCGTCTCTACGTTCCCGGCGAGCGGCTCGGTGGCACTCGGCTGACGATCACCGGCCCCGAGCACCGGCACCTCGGACGGGTCCTGCGCGCGCGGCCGGGAGACCCGGTGACGTTATTCGACGGCGCCGGCGGTGAGGTGGAGGCCCGGGTCGCGCGGGTGGGGCGCGCCGAGACCGAGCTCGAGCTGGGCGCCCGGCGGGCGATGGTCGTCTCGGCCGCCCCCGTCACGCTTCTGACCGCCATTCCGCGAGGCGCGCGGATGGATTTCCTGGTTCAGAAGACCGCGGAGCTGGGCGTCGCCCGGCTGATTCCGATCGTCACCGCTCGGTCGGTGACCCGGCCGGACGGCGAGGCTGGGCGCCGCACACGCTGGGAGAAGATCGCGCGCGAGGCCGCACGGCAATGTGGGCGCGCCGACGTGCCGGCGGTCGACGCTCCGGTTTCCCTCGCGGTCGCGCTGGCGGCGACCGATCTGCCGGCGCGGCGGCTGGCGCTCTTCGAGGGGGAGCATGGGCGGTCGCTGCGCTCGGTGCTGGTGGGAGCGGGCCCCACCCCGACGGCGTTGCTGGTGGGGCCGGAAGGGGGCCTCGCGCCGGTCGAGATGGAGGCCGCGGTCGGGGCCGGGTTCGTGCCGGTGGGTCTCGGCAACCTCATCCTGCGGGTCGAGACCGCCGCGATCGTCGCCGTCGCGCTGGTGGCGGACGCCTCCGGCGCGCTCGGGTAGGCGTTAAACTTGCCGCCGGGGCATCGGGTCCGCAAAATGGGCTCGTGACCGCCTTCGCCGCCGCCATGTCCGCCGCTTCGAGCTCACCGCCCTCACAACCCCGAGAAGAACGCGTGCTCCGCGTGCGGGTCACCGGGTTTCCACGGCGTGCGGTCGCGGCGTTCTGCGATCTGGCGTTGCTCTTCACGCTCACGGCGACGGTGACCACCACCTTGGCGATCTTCCTGCACGTCCCGATTCCGGGGCTGCGCGAGGTCGGTCCCGATTTCCTGGTGGCGGGTATCCTCGATCGGAACCCGATGGCGGTCGGGGCGGTCGGGCTGTTCCTGGGCATGGCCGGCCTCTATCAGCTCTACTTCGCGGGCATGGCCGGCCAGACGCTCGGAATGCGCCTGGTCGGCATCCGCCTCATCTGTCGGCGCGGGCGACCCCCGGGGCCGGCGCGCGGGTTGGTGCGGCTGCTCGCGCTCGCGCTGAGCGTCGGGCCGGCGGCGCTGGGGTGGTTATGGGCGCTGTTCGATCGCGAGCACCGCGCGCTGCACGATCACCTGGCCGGCACCTACGTCATCCTCGACGAGGAATGACCGGGCGGGCGCCGCTTTCTCGCGCAGATCGGCGGGCGAGCAAGCAGAGCAGGGCCAGCAGGACGCCGCCGACCTCCCACCCGTCGACCGGGTCGGCGGCGGTCGCTCGACACGAGCAACCGCTGCTCTTCGACGCTTGACCCGCACCGCCGCCGGCGTTCCCCGAAGATCCGGACCCGCCGCTCCCGGCCGTGCCGCCGTGTCCGCCCACGCCGGCGCCGCCGCCCGGTCCGCCCGTGCCGCCACCGCCGCCCAGGCTCCCGGCATCGGTCGCGGGTGGGGTGCCGCCTGGTCCGATTCCCGCGCCGCTGGTGGTCGACTCGAACGCGCCGATGTCCTTGTCCGAGGCCCGGGGCCGGTACATCCGCGTTGTGGTCTCGTCGCGAAAGTATTCCTGGGTGGGCGCGCCGGTGGTGGGCGCCAGCGCCGCGCCGATGGCCGGGCTGCCGGCGGCGAGCGTGAAGTCGTTCTGCGCGGCGCCGGCGAATCTTGGGTCGGCGCCGAACACCGTCGCGGCGAGGCCGGTCGCGCTGGCGCCGGTGGGCAGCCAGTTGTGCGTCCCGCCGACCGTGCCGTGGGCAGTGTCTTCGACGTTGGTCGCGGTGGTCGTGCCGGAGATGAGGTTGTCGTCCAGCTCGGCGGTCATCGTGGTGCCGTCGGCGTTGGACAGATGCACGAGCGCCGCGTGGCCACCGCTCGGGCCGATGAAGGTGTTGTAGAGCAAGCTGACGCTCAGCGTGAGCCCGGCCGCGCCCGCGTCGTTGTAGACCGCGATGATCTGCGAGGCGTTCGACTGGGTCGTCCCCTGCACGATCACGTTTCCCCGAAAGGTCATGCTCTGGGTGAACGGCCCGCTGCCGTCGTCGTCGTCGTCGGTCATCAGATCGCCCGCGTACGACTTGGCCCGCGAGAACCAGTTGTATTCGATCACCGATTGCTTGGCGCGGATGTGGAAGTTCTGTCCCTGCACCGGATCGTGCGCGTACGAGTAACGAAGCGCGAAGGTGCCGCCATAGATGTAGATGTTGTGAGAGGGCGCGCTGGTCGGCGCCAGCAAGGTGCCGTTGGCATCGAACTCGGAGAACTCGACGGTGATCTCGCTCGACTGCGTTCCGCCGGTGAGCCCGTTGTCGTTGGCGCGAAACACGATGTCCGACAGGACGATTCCGGTCGAGGCGTTGTAGTAGCGCAGCCCCGCCGAGTTGGCGTCCTGGTTGTGGCAGCCGGTGATCACCAGGCCCGAGATGTGGACGTTCGTCGCGCCGGAGAGCTGCCAGCAGCCGCGCCCGCGATCGCCCGCGGTGTAGCTGCCGGGCGCGTTCTCGACCAGACCGGCGCTGAGATCCCAGACCGGCGGATTGTTCGGATCCTGCGCCCGGATGACGATCGGATTGCCGGCCGGCGCCGCCCGCGTCAGGTAGACGCGGAACCCGTAGGTGCCGGGGGCGATCACCACCTCGTCGCCGGCGACTGCGGCTTCGATCTTGGTGTACGAATCGCCCGGCCCGACACTGATCGTGGCGGCGCGCGCCGTCGCTGTCCCGAACGCCAACGCGCCCGCCGCAGCGGCAGCCGCGGTGGCCGCAAAGCTCTGCAGTCGTGGCACCGATTCAGTGTCGGACTGGGCGACCCGTTTCGGCAATGTGGGAAGGTGACGACCTCCTCGCACCTCGGGTCAAGGGTGAGGTAGATCTAGGGACATGGCGTCGCGGCTCTCCGATCGACTGCTCGCCGCCGGACTGGTGTCGGAGGACACGGTGCGCGCCGCGATCGCGCGCCAGGCCGTGTACGGCGGCGCGCTGGATACGGCGCTCCTGGAGCTCGAGGCCCTCGACGAGGCGACGCTGTGGAACGCGCTCGCCGATGCGACCGACCTGGCCGTCCCCGACCGGGAGCTCTGCGAGTCTCCCGAAAAGTACGTGAGCCCCGTCGGCGCGGCGATCGCGCTCGATGCGGCCTGGTCGTCGCGCTGCCGGGCCGTCCCCGTCCGGTTCAAGGACGGGACTTTGCAGATCCTTTGCGGCGAGCCTGTCGCGCGCGTCGAGCTCGAGGCCACCGCCGCGGCGCTGGGGATCCCCTTTGCCCTCTCGGTGGCGCCCGAGATCTGGGTGGCGGCGGTTCGGCAGACGGTCTTCGATCTGCCGATGGCGCCGCGGCTGGTCCGGCTCTTTGCCCGGGTGGTCGGGGCGCAACCGGTGCGACGCTGGCAGGCGAGCCACGCACCCGAGCCGCTGCCCGCCTCACCCGCCGCGATCGAACGGTTGCCCCCGCGGCCGGTTCCGACATCGGCGACCCCAGCTTTGTCCGCGGCGCCCTCAACGTCGCCACCGGCTGTACCGTCGCCACCGCCCTCGCCGCCGGCCGCACCCGCTCCCGACAAGGCCGCCGTGCCCGCCCTGATCGAGCGTCTCGAGGTGGCCGGCGATGACGCGGAGGCCGCGCACCAGGCGCTGATCGCGATCACCAAGCAGGACTTCGGCCCCAAGGCCAAGCGTTGGACGATCTGGTGGGAGCGCCATCAGGACCAGGATCGCGTGGACTGGCTATTCGATGGCCTGTCCCACAAGAAGCCGGAGATCCGAGCCGCCGCCGAACAGGAGCTGCGCGCCCTGACCGGCGAGTATTTCGGCTACCACTTCGATCTTCCCCGCCGCGATCGCGAGGCCGCCCGCGCCCGCTGGCAATCCTGGTGGACCGAGACCCAGAAGCGCGGCCGCGGCTAGCCGCCGGTCGCGAATACAACACACCAAATACGGTGCTATCTTCCGCGCCCCATGTTCGAGACGCTCACCAAGGGTTTTCGTAGCGCCAAGCAGCGGTTCCAGGGGCTCGCCGAGCTCGACGAAGCGACCGTCGATGAGGCGCTGAAGGATGTCCGGACGGCGCTCCTCGAGGCCGATGTCGGTTTCGAGGTGGTGCAGGACTTCTGCCAGCGGATCAAAGAAAAGGCCGTCGGCGTCATCGTCAAGGTGAAGGCGTCAACCAAGGAGAAGGTTCGGCGCGTCACCCCCGAGGATCATTTCGTCAAGCTTTGCCACGACGAGCTGGTCGACCTGATGGGCCCGGTCGACAGCAGCCTGAAGTTCGCCAAGAAGGGTCCGACCGGGATCATGCTGGTCGGGCTGCAGGGGTCCGGCAAGACGACCAGCGTCGGCAAGCTGGCGCGCTATCTCGAAAAGCAGCACAAGCGGCCTTTGCTGGTGGCCGCCGACGTCTACCGGCCGGCCGCCATCGAGCAGCTCCAGATCATCGGCCAGCAGCTGGGAATTCCGGTCTACGCCGAGCCCGGCGGGAAGCCGCCCGAGATCTGCGAAAAAGCGGTGCGCGTCGCCGCCGAGAGCGGCCGCGACGTCATCCTCTTCGACACCGCCGGCCGACTGGCGATCGACGAGGTGCTGATGGCAGAGCTCTCCGAGATCGATCGCCGCGTCCACCCCGGGAATATCCTGCTGGTGGTCGACGCGATGATCGGCCAGGACGCGGTGGGGACGGCCAAGGCGTTCAACGAGCGTCTCAACCTGGATGGCGTGATTCTCACCAAGCTCGACGGCGACGCCCGCGGCGGCGCGGCGCTCTCGGTCAAGGCCGTCACCGGCAAGCCGATCAAGTTCGTCGGCATGGGCGAGTCGTCGGATCGGCTGGAGGAGTTCCGCCCCGACGGGATGGCCAGCCGCATCCTGGGCCGCGGCGACGTGGTGGGCCTGGTCCAGCAGTTCGAGGACGTCGTCGACGAAGAGAAGGCCGAGCAGGACGCGAAGCGAATGCTCACGGGGAAGTTCGACATGAACGACTTCATCGAGCAGATCGCCGTGCTCAAGAAGATGGGGCCGCTGCGCGAGATGATGGACAAGATTCCGGGCGCCTCGGAGGCGATCCCGGAAGGGGTGCAGGTCGACGACCGGGAGCTGG
>JADGRB010000153.1 GCA_017881315.1 Pseudomonadota bacterium | reverse complement strand
GCTGTCGCTCTTCGGCCGGGTGCGCGAGCGCTTGGGGCGCGACTCGCATCGGACGCGGCGCCGGCGGGCGCGGACGATGGCGCGCCGCCGGCTACGCGCCGCCGAGGGCCACCGCGCGGCCGGGCGCGCGGGCGCCTTCTACGTCGAGATCGATCGGGTGTTGCGGGAAGCGCTGGCCGAGCGGCTTGGCACACAGGTCGGCGGGCTGCGGCTCGACGAGCTGGCCGCGCTTCTCGCTGCGCGCGGCCTGCCCGCCGACGACGCGGCGGGGGTGATCCGCGCGCTTGAAACCGGCGACGAGGCCCGCTTCGCCCCCGGCGGCGAGAAGGCGGATCCGGCCGTGCTTTCCGCGGCGCTGGCGCGCGCCGGCGAGCTCCTGGACGCGATCGAGCGGGCGCCGCTCGGCGGCGGGCAAGGGGCGGCATGAGGGCCGCGGGGGACGGCCGGCGGGTGGGGCGTCTCCGGATCGCCGCGGTCGGGATGGTCTTTGCCGCCGCCTCACTCCTGGCGATGGGCGCCGCGCGCGCCGATCGCCGTGAGGAGGCCTGGCACCGCGGCAACGAGGCCTATCTGCGCGGCGACATCCCCGGCGCCGTCGCCGCGTACGAGGAGCTGCAGAAGCAGGGCGTCGTCTCGGCCGACCTCTTCTTCAATCTCGGCGATGCCTACTTTCGCAAGGGGGCGCTCGGTCCCGCGATCTGGGCCTTCGAGCGCGCCGCCGCGCTCGATCCGGGCGACGAGGACGCCCGCTACAACCTCGACCAGGCGCGAAAGTTGGCGGCGCGGCAGGCGCACGATCGGATCGAGGGCGAGGATCGCGATCCACTCTGGATCCGGACGGTGACGGCGCTCGGCCCTGGGGCCGAGACCTGGGCCTTCGTGGCCCTCTACCTGGGCTTCTTCGTGGTGCTGGTGATCCGGCGGGGCGCCCACGGCGATCTGCGCCCCGCGCTCGGCGCGGGCGCCATGGTCCTGGGCGTGGCGGCGCTGCTCTTCGGGGCGCTGCTCTTCGGACGCATGCGGCTCGAGCGGCTGCCGTTCGGGGTGGTGCTCCCCGACGTGGTCGCGGTCAAGGAAGGGGCGGACTCCAACTACCGCACCGGCTTCGAGGTTCACGCCGGGCTGCGGGTGCGCCTCGTCGAGCGCGATCAGGACTGGCTGCGGGTCCGGCTCGGAAACGGCCTCGAGGGATGGGTCCACGCCGACGCCATAGGAACGCTATAATCGCGCCCCGATGGCCGAACCCCACTTCGAACGACACGTCTTCATCTGCGTCAACCGGCGCGAACCCGGAAACCCCAAGGGCTCCTGCGCGGAAAAAGGGAGCGAGGCGGTGCGCGACGAGTTCAAGCGCCTGCTGCACGAGCGGGGCATCAAGGGGCGCATCCGCGCCAACGCCGCCGGCTGCCTCGACCAGTGCTCGCGCGGCGTCTCGGTGGTGGTCTACCCCGAGCAGGTCTGGTACGGCCGCGTCGCCGTGGGCGACGTCTCCGAGATCGTCGAGCGCCACATCTTCGGCGGCGTGCCGGTCGAGCGCCTGCGGATGAAGTGACGAGATTGGTCGCGAAGTCCGTCCCCGGGCCGTCGGTGCCGGCGCCCGTGCCCCCGTCCCCTCCCCAACCCTGGACCGTTCTCGACGTCATCCGCTGGACGGCGGCGCGTTTCGCCGAGCGCGGGATCGCTTCGCCTCGGCTGGACGCCGAGCTGATCGTCGCACACGTGCTGTCGCTGCCGCGCGTCCAGCTCTACGTGCAATTCGACCGGCCGCTGTCGGCCACGGAGCTGCCGGACATTCGCGCGCTCATCAAGCGGCGGCAGGCCGGTGAATCGGTCGCCTACCTGGTCGGCAAGAAGGAGTTCTGGGGTCTCGAATTCGCGGTCGACGCGCGGGTGCTGGTGCCCCGCCCCGACACCGAGACGCTGGTCGAGGAAGCGCGCGCGCGCCTCGAGGGGGCGCCGGCGCCACGGATCGCCGACGTCGGCACCGGTTCGGGCGCGCTGGCCGTGACGCTGGCCAAGCTCCGGCCCGACGCCACCGTGTTCGCCAGTGACGTCTCGGCGGCGGCGCTGGAGGTCGCACGCGGCAACGCCGAGCGGCACGGGGTCACCGTGACGTTCCTCGAAGGCGATCTGGCGGCACCCCTGGTCGCGCACGCGCCGTTTTCGCTGATCGTCGCCAACTTGCCGTACATCCTCTCCGCGGATCTGGCGGCGCTACCGCCCGAGGTGCGGGTCGAGCCGAGGCTGGCTCTCGACGGGGGCGCAGACGGTCTCGATCTGGTGCGCCGCCTCGTCGACGCGGCGCCCGCGCTGCTCGCCCCGGGCGGCGCGCTGGCGCTCGAGATCGGGGCCGGTCAGGCGGCGGCGACGGTGGCGCTGCTGGTGGCCGGCGGTTTCCTGGACCCGCGCACGCGACAGGATCTGGCCGGCGTCGACCGGGTCGTCTCGGGTGGCAGACCGTGAGCGCCCCGGAGCAAAAAGGCGAGGCTGCGGTGGTCGCCGGCCGCGGCGCCATCTTCATCGGCTTCGCGAAGCTCTACTTCATGTGCAGCGGGTTCCTGCAGCAGGTGCTGCTCACCCGTCTGGTCGGGCTGGCCGAGTTCGGCGCCTTCGCGGTGGTGAACAACGTCGTCTCGATCGTGAACAACACCGTGGTGCAGGCGACCATCCAGGCGGTCTCCAAGTTCACCGCGGAGGACGACGCCCGCGCGGGCGCGGTGCAGCGGGCGGGGCTCAGGATGCAGGTGGTGCTGGGCGCCGGGCTGGCGCTGGCGTTCTTTCTGGGTGCCCCGCTCATCGCCTCGTTCGAGGAGGCGCCGCGCTACACCGCCTACTTCCGGATCGCGGCCGTCATCCCGTTTCTCTATGCGCTCTACGCGGTGTTCGTGGGATCGGCCAACGGCCTGCGCCGCTTCCGCACACAGGCCAGCTTCGACGTCGGGTTCTCGACCGCCAAGACCATCCTGCTGCTCGGGCTGGCGTTCGTGTGGAAGGTGACCGGCGCCTTCGTGGGCTTCGCCGCCGCCGCCGCCTTCATCTTGATCGTCGCGTCGCGCGTGATGCGCCTGGCGATTCCGCCGGGCGAACGATTTTCGACCCGCCGCCTGGCGGGCTACATGAGCGCCGTCGTGACCTATGGCTTGCTGCTGAATCTGGCGCTCAACTACGACTTGCCGCTCCTGCACCACTTCGCGGGCAAGAGCGCCAACGCCGCGGTCGCGGCCACCACGGCCGGCCACTACCAGGCGCTGCGAACCCTGGCCTTGCTCCCCTACCAGGCGCTGATCGTGGTGACCTTCGTGATCTTCCCGCTGGTGTCCCGCGCCACCTTCGTCGACGACCGCGAGGCGACGCGTGTGTACGTCGCCCAGACCTTGCGCTATGCGCTGATCCTGGCCGCCGCGATGGGGGTGGTCCTGGCGGCGCGGCCGGCCGCGTTGCTCGGCGTTCTGTACAAACCCGAGTACGGCGCCGGCGCGCCCGCGCTGCCGATCCTGGTGGCCGGCGAGTGCTGCCTGGCGCTCCTCGGCGTCGCCTGCGCCATCCTGAACGCCGCGGGGCGCACCCGAGCCACGGTGTCGCTCATGACCCTGACCGTCGTGGTGGGGGCGGGAGCGGCGGCGGTGCTGGTCCCGCGCGCCGCCGTGGGGACGCCCATGCTGATGGCGGCCGCGACCGCCACCGCTGCCGGGATGGCGGCGGGATTCGTGGCTTCGGTCGTCTACGTGCGCGCACGCTTGGGCGGCACGCCGCCCATCGCGACCGTCCTGCGGGTCGTGATCGCCATGGCGGCTGCGACGGGTGCCGCCCACCTCGTTCCCGGACACGGCAAGGTCCTGGGCCTCGCGGCGACCGCCATCGCGGCTATCGTCTACGCGGTCGCGCTGCTGCTCACCGGCGAGATCGGGCCCGAAGATCGCGCGAAATTCGCGCGCGTCTTGCGGCGCAAATAGACGCGCCTACGGCGTCTGTGGCGCGTGCGGTGCCAGGAGGCCGCCGGGCAGGTTGCGCTTGGCGATGAAGGTGGCGGCCGCTGCGCCCAGCAGGACGAAGCCAATCACCGCGCCGATGAGAAAGCTGCGGCCGGCGTGCCGGGGCGACGGCATCGCCCGGGGGGCGCCGGCCGAGCGCTCCGCGCCGGACATCTGTGGTCCGGGCGTCGGCTCCAGGATGCTGGCGAGCGCTTCGGGCCCCGGCGTCGATTCGATGGGCGCGGCGGGCGACGGCCTCTTCGCCTTGTTCTCGGCGGTCGGCACCCGCATGCGCTCGGCGCGCCTGGGTGCGGGCGGCGCCACCGCGGCCGCGGGCGGTCCGGGGTCCTTGGAGGTCCGGCGGGCTTCCAGCGCCTTGGCGTCGGCGGCATCCTGCGCGGGCGAGGTCAGGCGCTCCTCGGCCCACCCGCGCGGATCGACGAAGTCTCCCTCGGTGACCGACGGAGAGGGGCCGGAGCGGTTCGACAGCTCGTCGGCCAGCAGAGGCTGGGCCCCCGGATCTTCGAAGTCGACCGAGGTGAACTTGACGATCTCGTCCTGCAGCAGGTGGTCGATGATGCTGCTGGGCTTGACCGGCTTCGCCTCCCCCGACTGCATACGCTTGTCTTCCAGGCACTGGCGCACCAGCTCCGCGATGTCGCGCGAGATCACCTTGAGGCCCCGCGAGTAGCTGTACTGCGCCAGCGCGTCCTGAAGATCGGTGGCGCTCTGGAAGCGGTCCTCCTTGCGCTTGGAGAGCGCCTTTCGGACCACGTCTTCCAGCTCGGGCTCGACCTGCGGGTTCTGCGGCCGCAGCGGAGGGATCTTGGCGTTTCGTACCAGCTCGACCGTCTGGTAGTCGGTCTCGCCGTAGAAGAGGCGCTTCCCCGTGAGCATCTCGTAAAGCAGGATGCCGACCGCGAAGATGTCAGCGCGCGAATCGACCTCCTCGCCGCGCGCGGCCTCCGGCGACAGGTAGCTCATCTTTCCTTTGACGACGCCCGGGTCGGTCACCTCGACCTGACTGGTCGCCTTGGCGAGACCGAAGTCGACGACCTTGACCTCGCCCTGCTTCGACATCAGCACGTTGGGCGGCGAGACGTCGCGGTGGACGATCCCCAGCGGGGCGTCATTGTCCTGATTGGCCAGCTCGTGCGCGTAGGAGAGGCCTTTGCAGATCTCCATGATCACGTAGAGCGAATGGGCGACGGGGATGCGCTTGTTGATGCGCCGGCGCCAGTCGAGCAGCGCCTTGAGGTCGATGCCGTCGACGTACTCCATGACGATGAAGTACGTGTCCTCGGAGTGGCCGATGTCGAACACCTGCACGATGTTCGCGTGCTGCAGCGAGAGCGACAGCCGCGCCTCGTCGAGGAACATCGCGACGAACTTCTTGTTCTTGGTCAGCGCCGGGAGGATGCGCTTGATGGCGATGTTCTTCTTGAACCCGCGCATCGACTCGGCGACGCCCCGAAAGACCTCGGCCATCCCACCGGCGGCCACGCGCTCGGTGATGCGATATCGATTATCGGCCATCGTCTGCCATCCGGACCCGCAACGACGCTATAACGAAAGGAGTGTAGCGGCAATTACATGCCGCGAAGCCGGCGTCGCTCACTCCTCGGCGGGGAGCTTGGCTTCGCTTTCGCTGCCCTCGTTGAGGTCGCCGAACCCTCCCGCCCGCCCAGCCTGTTCGGTAGCTTGCTCCTCGCGTTCGCTCTGCTCCTTGCAGTCGATGCAGAGCGTCGTCACGGGCCGCGCCACCAGGCGACGGAAGGAGATCGACTCGCTGCAGTCCTCGCAGACGTCGATCTCGTCGGCGTCGAGCCGGCGGAGCTGTTTGTTGATCTTGCCGAGCAGGAACTTCTCCCGATCGTGCAGCCGCATCTCGGTCGAGAAGATCTCCTCCTCCATCGACTCGTCGATCGAATCTCGGCCGATGTTCCGCTCGTGGTTCATCGAGTACGACAGCGCGTTCTCGCTCTTCTTGACGAGACGCTTCTGCTCTTCCTCGAGCACCCCCCGGATCTGGGCTTTTTCTTTCGGGCTCAGCATTTCGGTCGACCTCGGTTGAGAATTCTAACGCCGGATCGGCGCCGGTAAAGGGGGTCGGTCGTACTTCGACCGACGGGCGCCATACTTGAGAAGGGGAAGACTAAGACGCTTTCTTCTCGCGGACCAGCTGCGGCCGGCTGCGCGACACGACCACGTCGCGGGTGACCACGCACTCGCTGACCCCGGTCAAGGAGGGGATCTCGTACATCACGTCCAGCATCACCTCTTCCAGGATCGCGCGCAGACCGCGCGCTCCCGACTTGCGCCGGGTCGCCTCCTCGGCCACCCCCTGCAGCGCGTCCTCGGTGAAGCGCAGCTTCACCCCCTCCATGTCGAAGAGGCGCTCGTACTGCTTGGCCAGCGCGTTCTTGGGCTTCCAGAGGATCTCGACCAGCATGTCGACGTCCAGATCGTCGGCCGCGACGATGATCGGCAGCCGGCCCATGAACTCCGGGATCATCCCGAACTTGATGAGATCCTCGGTCCGGGTCATGGCGCGTAGCGCGTTCTTCGACTCCTCGCCCTTGCCGATGTGCGCCCCGAACCCGAGGCCCCGCTCGCCGACCCGCCGCCGGACGATCTCCTCGACGCCATTGAACGCGCCGGTGCAGACGAAGAGAATGTCGGTGGTGTCGACCTGGATCAGCTCCTGCTGGGGGCGGTTCCGGGCGCCGTCGGGCGTGATCGACGCCTGCTTGCCTTCCAGGATCTTGAGCAGCGCCTGCTGCACGCCTTCGCCCGAGACGTCGCGGGTGACCGACGGACCGCCGCCCTTGCGCGCGATCTTGTCGATCTCGTCGATGCAGACGATCCCGCGGCTGGCCTTGTCGGGATCGTTGCCCGCGTTCCGGTAGAGCGACTTGATGACGCTGTCGACGTCCTCGCCGACGTAGCCGGCCTCGGTCAGCGTGGTGGCGTCCGCCATCGCGAAGGGGACGTCCAGCTTCTTGGCCAGCGTCTGCACCAGCAAGGTCTTGCCGCAGCCGGTCGGGCCGAGCAGCAGGATATTCCCCTTTTGAATCTCGACCTCGCCTGCCTTGCCGTGCTGGCCGATCCGCTTGTAGTGGTTGTGCACGGCCACCGAGAGCGCCTTCTTGGCGCGGTCCTGGCCGATCACGTACTTGTTGAGCTCGTCGTAGATCTCGCGCGGGCGCGGGTGCTTGGGCCGCTCGGCCGCCTCTTCCTTGGCGATGATGTCGTTGCAGAGCGCGACGCACTCGTCGCAGATGAAGACGCGCGGGCCCGAGATGAGCTTGCGCACCTCACGGCGCCGCTTCCCACAGAAGGAGCAGTGGAAGTCGTCCATCACTCAACAGTATTGCACCAGGTCCGCGCCGCGCCAAGCCTTCGCGAGCCTTCGGAGGCAAGATGGTGCGGAAGGCGGCGCCAGCCGATATTTCGAAACCAACCCTTGATATTTCATTTGCCATCTCGCCGCCGCCGCAGTTGCCGACCCGGACGCCGCCGGATACTGTAGCCGCGGCATGCGCGCACTGGTCGTCACCTCCAATCCCGCCACCGCAACCTCGGAACCCGACTCGCCCGCGGCGGCTCTCAACGATCTCGGATGTGAGATCGTGGCGGTGGGCTACGACGTCGACCAGCTTCCCGAAGACATCGAGCTTTCGCGGCCCTCGGTGGTGGTGGTGGATGCGGGCGCGCACCTCGAGGTGGGGCGGGCCGCCATCCGGCGGGTTCGCGAGGTCGGGTCCCTGGCCGACGTGCCGGTCCTGCTGTGCGTCGAGGTCTCGCGGCTGGCCGGCCTCGATCCCGAGGCGGGCGCCGACGACTTCGTTCTCTCGCCGGTGGTCGGGCCCGAGCTCTACGCGCGGATCCGCCAGCTCGACTGGCGCATGTCGTCGTTCCGGGCCGCCGGTCGAATCAAGATCGGCGATCTGGTCATCGACGCGGTGGCGGTCGAGGCGGCGTACCGAGGCCGGGCGCTCAAGCTCCCGCGCCAGGAGTTCCAGCTCCTCAAGTTCCTGGCCGAGCGCCCGGGCCGGGTGTTTTCCCGCGAGCAGCTCCTGTCGCGGGTCTGGGGCTATCGCTACGCCGGCGGCACGCGCACCGTGGACATCCACGTCCGCCGCCTGCGCGCCAAGCTCGGACCCGGCAGCGCGATGATCGAGACGGTTCGTCACGTCGGCTACAAGCTGCGCGCGCCGGCCGGAGCGGCCTAGCGCCTTCGAGCGACTTGCCACCGGGCTAGGAATAAGGTAGTCCGCCACCCCAAGGAGACGCCCGCCCATGGCGGAGATGAATCTGATTCAAGCCGTTAACGACGCCCTGCGCGTCGAGATGCGCCGCGATCCGCGGGTGGTCGTGCTGGGCGAGGACGTCGGCCGCTTCGGCGGCGTCTTTCACGTGACGGCCGGGCTCCAGGAGGAGTTCGGGGCCGACCGCTGCTTCGACACGCCGCTGGCGGAGTCGGGGATCGTGGGGGCCGCGATCGGGATGGCCCTCTACGGCATGCGCCCGGTGGCCGAGATCCAGTTCGGCGACTACATCTATCCGGCCTACGATCAGATCGTGAACGAGCTGGCCAAGATCCGCTACCGCTCGGGCGGTGAGTATTCGGCGCCGGTCGTGATCCGGACGCCGATCGGGGGCGGGATCAAGGGCGGTCATTACCACTCGCAGTCGCCCGAGGCGCTCTTCACCCACGTCCCGGGGCTGACGGTGGTCTGCCCATCGAACCCCGTCGACGCCAAGGGGCTGCTCGCGAGCGCCATCCGCAGCGAGGATCCGATCATCTTCATGGAGCCGAAGCGCCACTACCACCACAAGTTCCGCGTCGATGTGCCGGAGGGCGAGTACACCATCCCGATCGGGGAGGCCAAGGTCGTGCGTTCGGGGAGTCAGGTCACGATCCTCACCTGGAGCGCCATGGTGCTCACCGCCCTCGAGGCGGCGAAGAAGGGCGAGGCCGAAGGGCTCGACCTGGAGGTGATCGATCTGCGAACCCTGGTGCCGTTCGATGAGGCGGCGATTTTAGCCTCGGTGAAGAAGACGGGCCGGGTGGTGATCGTCCACGAGGCGCCGCGCACCTCCGGCTTCGGCGCGGAGCTCGCGGCGACCATCGCCGAGAAGGCGATCCTGCACCTGGAGGCGCCGATCCTGCGGGTGACGGGGTTCGATACGCCGTTCCCCTACACGCTCGAGCACGAGTACCTGCCCGACGCCGACCGCATCCTGGATGCGGTCGGGCGCGTGCTTTCGTTCTAGGAGGCTGAGGCGACGCCCATGATCTACGAGTTCAGGCTGCCCGACATCGGTGAAGGCTTGGTCGAGGGCGAGGTCGTTCGCTGGCTGGTCAAGGAAGGTGATCTGCTCCAAGAAGATCAGCCGATGGTCGAGATCATGACCGACAAGGCCACGGTCGAGATCTCGTCCCCGCGTGGCGGGCGCGTCGCGCGCCGGCTCTACGCCGAGGGCCAGAATTGCCCCGTCGGGAAGGTCCTGATCGAGATTGAGATAGACGTGGCGGGCGCGGGTTCGGCGCCCGCGGCCAAGGGCCCCGCCGCTCCCGAGCGATCGCAGACCCCGCCCGCCGCCGCGGGCGGCCCACCCGGCAAGAGCCAGCCGGTCGGCGCGTCTGAAGCGGGCGTGCTGGCCACGCCGGCCACGAGAAAATTGGCGCGAGATGCCGGCGTCGATATCCGGGCCGTCGCCGGCACCGGGCCCGCTGGACGGATCACTTCGACCGACGTCAAGGCGCACGGCGGCACCCCGGTGCAAAAGAACGAGGGCGACGTTCGCATTCCGTTCCGCGGGCTGCGCAAGAAGATCGCGGAGAACATGGTCCGCTCGAAGCACACGGCGGCGCACTTCACCTACGTCGAAGAGATCGACTGCACCGAGCTGGTCCTTCTGCGCGCCCGCGCCAACCAGCGGCTTGCCGCCGAGGGGGCCGGGGTCAAGCTTTCGTTTCTCCCCTTCATCGTCAAGGCGACCGTCGCCGCGCTGGAGAAGTTCCCCCAGCTCAACGCCACCCTCGACGAGGCGGCGGGCGAGATCGTGCAGCGCAAGCAGGTTCACGTCGGGCTCGCCACGGCGACCGAGGCCGGGCTCATGGTTCCGGTCGTTCGCAACGCCAACCCGCTCTCGGTCGTGGAGCTGGCGCAGGAGATCGATCGGTTGGCGGCGGTCACCCGCACCGGCAAGGCCGCGCGCGAGGATCTCTCCGGCTCGACCTTCACGATCACCAGCCTGGGAGCCCTCGGCGGCGTCCTGGCGGCGCCGATCATCAACTACCCCGAGGTGGCGATCCTGGGCGTGCACAAGATCAGCCGCCGCCCCGCGGTGGTCGACGAGAAGATCGTGATCCGCGATCTGATGAACCTGTCGATCTCGGTCGATCACCGGGTCGTCGACGGCTACGACGCCGCGCGGTTCATCGCCGAGATCAAGGCGATGCTCGAATCTCCCAACCTCCTCGGCGTCTCGTAGGTCGCATGTCGCAATGTCGATGAAAGCCAAGGCCGGTCCAGCGAAGACGCCGAGCCTGCGGGCGGGAATGGGCGACGTCGATGCCCCCAGCGTCGAGGTCTGGACCGACGAGGATTACCGGCGCGCCACCGGTCTTGCCGCGATCCTGTCGCCGGAGGGCCGCGCGGACCCGGCGGCCGTTCCGTCCGCGGCGCCTGACCTCTGGCGCGACGCCTACCACGCGATGTTGCGCCTGCGGGCCGTCGACCAGGTGGCCCGCGATCAGGTCGGCAAGGGCCGCATCGGTTCCTACTCCGAAACCCGCGGGTACGAGGCGGCCATCGTGGGCGCGGTCGCGGCGCTGCGGCCCGAGGATGTCGTGGTGCCGGGCCGGCGCGAGGCGGGCGTGGCGCTCTACCGCGGGCTGCCGCTCCGGGCTTGGATCGCGCAGCTCTTCGGCAACGCCAACGATCTCGCGCGCGGTCGTCAGCTCCCCGGATCGCCGGCGGTGCCGCGGGCGCTCAACGTGGTCCCCGGCTCTCCCCACTCGGCGACGCAGCTTCCGCACGCGACGGGCATGGCCTGGGCGGCCAAGATCCAGCGCAAGCCGACGGTGGTGCTGGCGACCCTCGACGCCGCGGCGACCAGCGCCGAGGATTTCCACGCCGGGCTCAATTTCGCGGGCGTCTTTCGGGTGCCCGCCATCTTCGTCTGCTTGGGGGACATGAACCGAGAGGCCCCCGTCACGCGCTCCGAAACCTTGGCGGTCAAGGCGCTCGCCTACGGATTTCCAGGGGTGCGGGTCGACGGGCGCGATCTCCTGGCGGTGTACGGGGCGGTTCGAGCGGCCGCCGATCGGGCGCGCCGCGGCGACGGGGCGACGCTCGTCGAGGCGGTCCTGGGCGAGGGCGAGCCCTTCGAGCGGCTGCGCTCGTGGCTGCTGGCGGAGAAGATCCTGGACGCCACGCGCGAATCCGCGCTGCGCGCCGAGGTCGAGGCCGAGGTCCGGGCGGCCGTCGCGGCCGAAGAGTCGGTCGGCCCGCCGCCGGCCCGCGCCAT
>JADGRB010000396.1 GCA_017881315.1 Pseudomonadota bacterium | reverse complement strand
GTCTTCACCGACCCGAGCGGTAACGCGATCGAGCTCAAGTGCTATCGAGACGAGTCCAAGATCTTCAACACGTGATAGCTGCTATCTCCGCTACGCGGGACGCAGACCACGCGGATAATATTCCCCCCATGCCAACCCGCATCTTCCGGATCATCCTCGAGGTCGGCGATCCCGATCGGGCCGCCGCGTTTTATTCGCGGCTTCTCGGCGCGGAGGGACGGAAGGTCGGCGGGGGACGCGTCTACTTCGACTGCGGTTCGATGATTCTCGCGCTGCTCCAGCCGGAGGGGATACCGGCGCCGATTCCCGAATACGTCTACTTCGCCGTCGACGAGCTCGAGGCGATCCACGCGCGCGCCAAGGCGCTCGACGCTCTGTCGAAGGAGAAGGTCCACGGCGAGAGCGCCGCCGAGATCGTGGTGCGTCCCTGGGGCGAGCGTTCGTTCTACGCGTTCGATCCCTGGGGCAACGGGCTCTGCTTCGTCGACGACAAGACGTTGTTCACCGGCCGCCGATAGGCTCGCCCGGGTTAGCCGGGCCCCACCTTCTCGTCACCGCCCCCCGCGTCGCCGCCTCGTTGCGCGCGCACCTCCGCCCGCACCCGCTTTATCAGGTGCGCCACCGCCGGCAGCAGCGCGACGAGCACGAAGATCGCCTGCGGCGAACCGCCGGAGACCGACGAGAGCTCGGAGGCGATGATGATGACCGTCGCGATTCCCGCCGTCAGAGTTCCCCAAAGCCATGTGCGGATGGAGTTCCGTCGCAAGAGCAGGCACCACGAGATCGTCCAGGGCAACGCCGCGACCACCGCCGCCGCCACCTGAAACGCATCGCCCAGCGCGTTGAGCTCGTGGCCCGAAGCCCACGCGACGCCACCGCCCACGGTCACGCCGGCAACGAGCGCCGCAACCCGAACACCGCGCGCCATCCCCTATTGTTGCCTTCATTGCGGCACCACCGCCAGCCGCGTGACGCGGCCAGGCCGGCGAGCCCGTTCCCGACCGTGCGATGGCGTTGGCGTCCGCCAGGGCCGACATTTGCCCCGCACGCCTACAGTCGGACCTGACCCGCGTGCCCTATCCGCCTGCCCTTCGGCGACCTAGTTTCGGACCTTGATCGACCGTCGGTGGCGTCGCACAGAAGTGGAGCGTGGATGACGCAATCGCCGCGTGGCTGAGCCCTCCCGGATCGGCGACAAGCCGATTGATCTCGCCAAGGGAACGACGATCGGTCGCTTCGTCGTGCTCGGACTCATCGGGCGTGGCGGGATGGGCGAGGTATATGCCGCCTACGATCCCGAGCTGGATCGCAAGATCGCCGTCAAGCTGCTGCGGGCGCGGGCCGACGACGCGCCGGGAGCGGAAGACGGGCGAACGCGTCTCTTGCGCGAGGCGCAGGCGATCGCGCGGCTCTCTCACCCGAACGTGGTGGTGGTCTACGACGTGGGCACCTTCGACGACTCCGTCTTCATCGCGATGGAGTTTCTCGAGGGGGCCACACTCGCCTACTGGGTGGAGAGCGCGCACCGGGACGCTTGCGAGGTGCTGGCCGTCTTTCTGGCGGCCGGTCGCGGCCTGGCCGCCGCGCACGACGCCGGCCTCATGCACCGCGACTTCAAGCCCGACAACGTCATGATCACCGAGGACGGCCAGGTGCGCGTGATGGACTTCGGCCTCGCGCGACGACTGCTCGCAGACGAGGGCCCGGCGGCCGAGGAGGCAGCGGCGCACACACGGGCGCTGGCCAGGGCGATCGAGGTCGTGCCGATCGGGGAAGCGACGCTGAACCTTGCCTCCAGCCGCGCGCAGCGTCGGCCGCTGTCGATCTCCGGGTATCTGCACGCCAAGCTGACTGCCACGGGCGCCATCATGGGAACGCCCGCCTACATGGCGCCCGAGCAGTTTGGCGGCAAGGGGGGCGACGCGCGGGCCGATCAGTTTTCGTTCTGCGTCGCGCTCTACGAGGCGCTCTACCGGCAGCGCCCGTTCGCGGGCGAGACCTTCGTCGCCCTGATGGCGAATGTCGTCGCGGGGACCCTGCAGACGCCGCCGCCCGAGGCGCGGGTGCCGGCCTCGATCCGCAAGGTGCTCTTGCGCGGCCTGGCCGCGACGCCGGCGGATCGGTTTCCGTCGATGGCCGAGCTGCTGGCGGCGCTCGGCCGCGATCCGGCAGCCAAACGACGGCGGTGGCTCGGTGGGTCGGTGGTGGGGCTACTGGTGCTGACCGCCGCCTTCGGCGCGCACCGGTTCAGCGTGGGTCGGCACACGCTCTGCGAAGGTGGGCGGGGCCACAGCGACGCGATCTGGAGCGCCGGCTCGCGCGAGGCGGTGCGGCGAGCGTTCAAGGCCAGCGGAAATGGCCGGGCGGCCCAGGCGTTCGGGACCGCCGCGGGGCTGCTCGACAAGTACGTCGAGAGCTGGAACGGAATGTATACGGAGGCCTGCGAGGCGACGCAGGTCCGCGGGGAACAGTCGGCCGCCGTGCTGGACCTGCGCATGGATTGTCTCGACGAGCGACTGTCGAGCGTTCGCGCCGTCGTCGCAGTGTTTTCGAGCGCGAACAGCGGCGTGGTCGACAACGCGGTGGCCACGGCCAGCGCGATACCCCAGCTCGATCGCTGCGCCGACGTGGCGATGCTGCGGGCGGTGGTGCGGCCGCCGGACGACAAGGCCACCCGCACGCGCGTCGCCGAGGTGCGCGACGAGGTCGCCCGCGTCGGCGCGCTGTCCGCGGCGGGACAATGTGGCCAGGCCTTGACGCTCGGCACGAAGGTCGTCGCCGAGTCCAAGGCCATCGGGTATTTGCCGCTCGAGGCCGAGGCGCTGTTCACGCTGGGCTCGGGGGCCTGGTGCATGGAGCCGGCCAAGGCGACCGAGATCCTCGAGGAGGCAATCCTGGCCGCCGAGGCCTCGCAACACGACGAGATCGCCATCCGGGCCTCTGCGATGATCCAGGGTTCAGACCTGCACATCAGCAGATATTGGCTCCGGCAGGCAGAGGCGATCCTCTCCCGCTTCCCCGGGCGTCACCCGGTCCTCGAAGCCTGGATCGCGGTGAGCCAGGCGAACCTGGCGGCGCACGAGGGCAACTACGAAGAGGCGCTACGCGAGTCGCGGCGGGCGCTGGCGTTGAAGCTGGCCGCGCTGGGGCCGACCCACATCGAGACGGCGATCTCCGAGGACAGCGTCGCTTCGCACCTGCACGATCTCGGGCGCGACGTCGAGGCGGAGCCGATCGCCCGCCGTGCCGTCGACCTCTTCATCCGGTTGCTCGGGAACGACAACGCGCAGGTGGCGATGGCGTTGACGGACGAGGCCGAGGTTCTCACCAGCCTCGGCAAGTTCGACCCGGCCCGCGCCTCGATCGAACGCGCGCTCGCGATCTGGAACAAGCTCGACGAAAGCCCGGTCTACCTCGGCTATAGCTTGCTCGACCTGGGGCGGCTGGAGCTGGCGCAGGGGCAGCCGCGGGCGGCCCGCGCCGCGCTGGAGAGGGCGCTGGTGCTGTTTGGAAGATCCAGCGCCGGGAAGCTGGTCGACGCGGTCGCGAAGGCGGAGGTGGAGTTCGCTCTCGCCCGCGCGCTGTGGGATCTACCCGGCGACCGCCGGCGTGCCGTCGCCGAGGCGCGCGGCGCTCGGTTGCTGCTCGCGGAGGCCAAGGTGCTCCCGCGCAAGACCGCCGCGCTCGACGCCTGGATCGCCGCGCATCGCGCCCCGAATCCGGCGGCCGCGACCCTCACCTCCGCGACACCGCCAGCCCCGCGAACGCCTGCCCCACCGGCATCAGCTCGATCGCGTTGACGTTGACCCGCGCCGGCAACGTCGCGATCCAGTAGACCGTCTCGGCGATGTCCTCCGGCAGGAGCGGGTCCGTCCCGGCATATACCTGCGCCGCGCGCGCGTCGTCGCCGTGAAAGCGGACGTTCGAGAACTCGGTGCCGCCGACCATCCCCGGGTCGACCACCGTCACGCGCACCTTCGTCCCCAGCAGGTCGGCGCGCAGGTTGAGCGAGAACTGATGCACGAACGCCTTGGTCGCGCCGTAGACGTTGGCGCCCGGATAGGGCCAGTGACCCGCCGTCGATCCCAGGTTGACGACGTGCCCGCGATCGCGCGCCACCATCCCGGGCAGCACCGAGAAGGTCATCGCCATCAGCCCCTTGACGTTGGTGTCGACCATCTCGTCCCAGTCGTCGAGGGAGGCCCGCTGCGCCGGCTCCAGCCCGCGCGCGAGGCCGGCGCTGTT
>JADGRB010000395.1 GCA_017881315.1 Pseudomonadota bacterium | reverse complement strand
TGAACCAGGTGAGCGCTTTCGTGCGGGTGATGGAGACCGGCAGCTTCACCGCGGCGGCGCGCGACCTGGGGCTCCCCAAGTCGTCCATCAGCCGGCGGGTCAGCGCGCTGGAGAAGTCGCTGCGTGTCCGACTCCTCCAGCGCAGCACGCGCAAGCTGGTATTGACGGAAGCCGGCCGCCTCTACTTCGAGCGCGCGCGCGCCGCGCTCGGCGGTCTCGCCGAGGCCAACGCCACCGTGACCGACCTGAGCCGCGAGATCGCCGGGACCATCCGGTTCACCGCCGGCGGCGACAACACCGGGCTCCTCGCCAACTTGCTCGGCGAATTCCTGGCGCTGCACCCCAAGATTCAGATCGACGTGGTGCTGACGCCGCGACGGGTGGATCTGGTCGGCGAGGGCTTCGACCTGGCGTTGCGCGCGGGGGCGCTCGTCGATTCATCGCTGGTCGCGCGGCGCCTCGGGCGGACGGAGCTCGGCCTCTTCGCCTCTCGCGCCTACCTCCGCAAGGCCGGTCATCCCAAGCGGGTGGCGGACCTGGCGGGTCATCGCTTCGTCCTCTTCGGCGAGCCGCACGAGCGGGCTCACCTGCGCCTGACCGGCCCCGACGGTGAGCAGAACGTGGCGATCCAGGGCCCGCTGGTCGTGCACGACATGTCCTTCGCCGCCGACGCGATCATGGCCGGCATCGGCATTGGCCTGGTTCCTTACATGTACTTCGGGTGGTTGCTCAAGGGCGGCCTGCGAGCGGCGCGACCGGATCTCGTGCGCCTCTTGCCCGATCACGGGGTGGTCGGCTCGGAGCTGAGTCTGGTCTCGCCGCCCAAGGCTTATGAGCCGGCACGCGTGGCGTTGCTGCGCGATTTTCTGGCCGAGCGATTGAGCCCGATGGTGAAGGCCTGCGCGCTGGCCCTCAAGGCCGAGCGGACCACCCGGCAAGCCGCGGAAGAGCGCGCGCAAAAGCAACGCGATCGACGGACCGCCCGCGCGGCTTCATGACCACCTAGAGAGGCGCGAGCCGGAGCCGCGTGCGCCCGCAAGCGCCGACAGGCGTGGCTCCAGGATAGCTTCCGCTCGACACAGAAAGCCCCGCGGCACCATGGGCACCGCGGGGCCACGCTCTCGGCAGTGTCCGACCTCTCGGTCGGGTGGCGCCAGCGCGCTAGAGCGACGACAAGAACAACAGCAGATCGTTTCGCTGCGCCGAGGTCGCCGCGTTGAACGCGGCCGCCGCGGCCGCTCCCTGGCCGGCGTGCGCCTGGATGGCGACGCCCTTGTCGCTGGTCCGGGCGTCGTGGAGCAGGGCGTTGCGGAAGCGGACGCCCCACAGCGGCGCGGTCCGCATCCGGCGCGTGACGGCCACCGAGTCGCCGTCGTTGCCAATCCCGTCGCCGAGCGCCCCCATGTCGTGCACCAGAAAGTCGGAGAACGGCTGGAAGCTGGCGCTCTGCCCGTTGATGTTGACGGTGAAGGTGGTCGTCACGTGGCACCCGTTGCAGCCCTCCCGGTTGAACTCCGTGAGGCCGCGGCCGTTGCTGTTGTCGATGCCCCGGACCGGCGCCGCCGTGTTGCGCATGAAGAAGGCGAAGTTGGCCACGTCGTCCTGAACCGCCGTGAGCCCGCCCGCGCAGTTGTTGTTCTCCGCCGCGAAGTCGTCGTCGACGCCCGGCTTGTCATCGTCGGGACAACCGTTGATGACGGCGTTGGTGGCCGCGCGGTTCGCGCGGTTCTCGGTGGCGAAGTCGCTGACGACCTGGCCGGCGGCACAGCTGGTGGTGGTGATGCCCATCTCGTTCAGATACGCGTCGGCCGCGAAGTCCGTCACGCTGGCGTGGACGGCCTTCCAGCCGAACCTCGCGACGCGGGTCTGGCCGCGCACGAACGGACCGTCGGTGAGGTGGACGGTATCGAAGTTGACGATCCCCCGAATCGCTGCCGGCTGCGCAGCGGCGATGGCCTGGATGGTGGCGTCCGGAATGAGCTCGACCAGGCCGGCGCCGATGGTCGGCGTCGTCACGCGGCCCGCGAAGATCGTCGCGCCCGGCGCGGGATTGGCGTCTACGCCCGACTGGCAGTTCAAGCCCGGGCTCGGCGTGAAGCCCCCGATTCCAAACAGCTGCCGCAACGAACCGCCCGTCGCCCCCAATCCGTTGAAGACGCCGTTCGTCAGCGTGCCATATCTCCGCTCGATGTTCTGCCCGGCGCCACCGGTCGCGCCGACCGAGTGGCAGGCGGAGCAGCTCCGCTCGTTGAAGATCGGGCCGAGCCCGTCGGCTTGCGTTTCGGTCTGGCCGAAGTTCGCCTTGGCCGCCGCGAAGGCGGCCGCGTTCGTTCCAGGTAGCGCGTCGCCGAGCGACAGCGCACTCACCATGGTGGTGGTCTCGTTCGAGGCCGAGCTGTCGTCAGATTCGCTGCCCAAACACCCGACGCCGCCGATCGCCATCGCGGCGCCCAAGGACGTGAAAACCAACCATCGACCGTGTCGGATCATGCGGACCTCCTATGCGGATCGTCGCCGCCAAGATGTGGAATACGGGTAAGTCGAACGACCGGGCAGAAGAAGGCAGGAAAACGACGAGGACCCGGCAGTTTTCGGCGCGCTGCACAAAGGCGGAAGCGACCCGGCGCATGATTCTGACGGGCCGAAGCCCGGCGCTACGCTCCCAGCGTCAAGCGCCCTGAAGCGCCAGCGCGGCCAAGGTCTCGGTGAGCGCCGGAACGATCTGGGTGGCGGTGCCGCGCAGATAGACTCCGCGCGCGCTGGCCTCCGCAAGCTTCGAGAAGACCGTCGGCTCGGGATCGACGACGATCAGCGGCCCGCCACGCGCCGCGACGGTCTCGCACATCCGCGCGGGCAAGGAGGTCGCGCCGCTCGTGCCGACGACGATCAGCGCCGCCGCCCTCTCGGCCGCCCGCTGGGCGCTCACGTAACGATAGAGCGGCTCGTCGTACGACTCGTCGAACCAGAGAACGTGGGGACGTAACCACTCGCCGCACGCGCAGCGAAGTGCTGCCAGCTCGCCGGCGTCGAGGGAACGATCCTTCTCCCAGGTCTCGGGCAGCGTCACCGGCAACTCCCGGACGGCGGGCGGACAGCCGCGCACGCACCTGCAGAAGTCGATGTTGCCGTGAATCTGGTAGGTGCGGGCGGCGGAGTTGCCGGCCCGCAGGTGGAGGCCGTCGACGTTCTGGGTGACCAGCAGGAACCGCTCGCCCGCTCGTTCTTCGAAGCCAATCAATGCCCGGTGCGCCGCATTCGGCGCCGCCGAACGGCAGACGCCGCGCCGGAAGAGGTACCAGCGCCAGACCTCGGCCGGCATGTGCGCAAACGCGACGGCGGTCGCCATCTCGGTGGGCTGGTAGTTCCGCGATCCGACCCGCCAGAAGCCCTCCGGCCCGCGGAAGGTCGGGATGCCACTCTCCGCGGAGATCCCCGCGCCGGTCAGGAAGACGATGGGTCCGTCGGCTGCCGCGATCGCGGCGCGCAGTTTCTCCGGCAGCAGGATCGGGCCCATGGCTGTGATTCGTTGCGAGCTTGGCGAACTGGCGCTGGCGCCGCTACTTCAGGTCGACCAGCTCGACCTCGAACAGCAGCGTGGCGTGCGGCGGGATGACGCCGCCGGCGCCGCGGGCGCCATAGCCGAGGGCCGGCGGGATGATCAGCGTGCGCTTGCCGCCGACCTTCATGCCGGCGACGCCTTCGTCCCACCCCTTGATCACCTGGCCCTGCCCGAGCGCGAAAGAAAACGGGCTCCGGCGATCGTGCGAGCTGTCGAACTTGGCGCCCTTGGCGCCGTCCGTCCAGAGCCAGCCGGTGTAGTGCATCACGCAGGTCCCGCCGGCGGCTTGGGCGCCGGTGCCGGGAAGGGTGTCCTCGTACTGGAGTCCGCTCGCGGTGGTCGTCATGGGCATGCGCGCTCTTATAGTCCATCTCGCGGCGTCCGTCACGGACGAGCTGGACACACATGAGCTTCGATCGGAAGCAAGAGAGCCCAGGCAAACGGCGATTGATCATCGAACGCCTCAACCACATTAACGGTCGAGATTGCGGCGGCCACCGCTGAGCTTGATTGTGTACAACTCTGTCCCGCGAATCGGCGGGCCCAAAAATAAGCAAGAAAAGCGAACCGGTGCCGACATCGGTTCCTTGATCCTTAGAAAGAAGCTGCTACACCGGAAACCGCACGCAAAATCAACGTTGCGGCCAATGGCTGGGCAGACGGAGACCATAGAGCCCTACATTCGAG
>JADGRB010000152.1 GCA_017881315.1 Pseudomonadota bacterium | reverse complement strand
CATCTCGGGCGTGGTCAGAAGCCAAGGAATCGATCACCCGACCACCATGGAACTGGTCGCCTTCGGGGACAGCGGCGCGACCAGCGAGCTTCCCTGAGGGCTTCCGACCTTCGGGCGATCGCCATGCTCGACCGTTCAGTCCTCGCGATCTGAGCTCAGCGACGTCGTCGGCGACGAAGAGCGAGCGTCAGCGCGAGCCCGAGCCCGGCAATCTGCCAACCCGGCGGCGGCGATCCGCCCGACGTGGCGCAGTGGCACCCGCCGCTCGACTTCCCGCCCGGCGGCACCGCGGCGTCGCCGCCCCCATGACCCGCGGTCCCCCCGGCGTCGCTCACATGCGCGTCGGCTCCCGCGTCTAGCGGCAACGGAGCTGGCGTCGCCGAGCACATGTCCGTGGACCACTGCCCGGCGTTCGCGCGGGCGATACAGTCGGTCTGGCAGTATGTCATGAGGCAGGTCTGGATCGCTTGAATCGGGGTGTAAGCCGAGTCCGCCCAGCCCATCAGCGGCTTCCAGGTCATCCCCAGGTCAGTCGAGGTCCCGATCGCGTAGCCATCGGCCTGGTTGTCCGCGACCACGTATAGCGTCGTGCCCCGCGACGATAGGCCTCGGAAGCTGGGCTGCGGGGTCGGCACCGGTTGAAACGTCGAGCCGCCGTCGGCGGAGGTGTAGGCGACGCTGGTGGTGCCCACCACGCCGCCCAGCACGATGGTGCCGTTCGACATGCGGGTGAACGCCGAGAGGATTCCGCCCGGGAAGGAGAGGGGCGTGCTCGCGGTCGCGCCGCCGTCGTCGGTGACGGCCACCGCCTCGGTGGTGCCGCCGTCGCCCAGGCTCCGGATGCGCAGGAACACCTTCTGCGGGTCTGTCGGATCGATGGCGATGAGACGGATGAAGTTCGTTCCGGCCGGGAGGTGGGCGCTCAGATCGCGGACCTGCCAGCTGCCGCCGCTGTTGGTCGACTGCGCCAGCTTCGGCGTGTGCGCCGCGCCGCTGGTGAGCGTCAGGTAGACCGTGGTGGGCGTCGACCGCGAGATCTCGATGCCCGAGATGTTGTCGCCGCTCGCGGCCGTATAGAGGGGCTGGCTTCCAAATGTCGCGCCGCCGTCCGCGGATTCGAGGACCTGGGAGACGACGCCCGCCTCGGCGGTCACCGCGACCACGGCCAGCACGCGGTCGGCGTTGGTGGGATCCGGGAAGAAGTCGCTCACGCTGCTGCCCGCCGCCAGGCCTCCGGCCACCAGCCAGCTGCAGGAGCTGTCATTCGAGTAGATCAATCCAGCGAGCGACGTACCGAAGAGGCGATTGCCGGGCGGCGGCCCGAGTTGATAGAGCGTCGCGAAGTTGTTCTGGGTTTGCTCGCAGGTCCAGGTCCAGGTCTGGCCGCCGTCAACGGAGAGCACCAGACCGAAGTTGGTCCCCAGCAGGATCTCGTTCGGCAGCGACGCCGGGGTCATGATGTTCTGCGAATCGGGAAAGGCGCCGTCCGCGCGCGCCGGCGTGGCGCGCAGCTGCCACCCACCGGAGGCCACCAGCAAGCTCCAGACGAGCGGGGCTCCTGATCGGACCGCCATCTTTGTTCTAGCCGAGGTTGCCGAAGTCGCCGAGAGCGCCGAGGTCGCGGAAGCACGCTGAAGTCAGAGGGCGCGTCTCCGCCGGCGACGCGAGAGACCAACCGCGCAGGCCAGGCCGCTCATCCCGAACGAGGCGAGACCGAGATTGCCGGCCGAGTCCGACGGAACGCTGCAGGCGCATCCGCCCGTCACCATATCCGTTTCTCCCGGCGCGGTGGTCCCCGCGCCGCCACCGGCGCCGACCGATGTGCCGCCCGTCCCCGCGGCCGTGCCGGTCGTGCCGCCCGCCGCGCCGGCCGTCCCCTTGGTCCCGCCGGTCGGTGTGGTGGTGCCGCCCGCACCGGTGATCATGCCGCTGGTCCCCGCGGTGCCCGTCGTGCCCCCCGCTCCTCTGGTCCCGCCCGCTCCTCTGGCCCCGCCCGCCCCGGTGGTCCCGCCCGCGCCCGTGGTGCCACCCGCTCCGGTGGTGCCACCCGCTCCGGTCGTGCCGCCCGCTCCGGTGCCCGCGCAGCTGGTCGGTCCGGGGGCGGTCAAGGTCGTTCCGTCGATGCAAGTCGGCGAGCCGGTGCCGCTGGGGTTGGTCACCGTGATGCTGGCGCCGGTCGCGCTGATCGACGTGAGTGTGATGGTCGCGCCGCCCGCCGGATCGGTGAAGCTCTGCCCGGCGGTGGTGAGGCCGGTGAACGAGGTCCCCGAGGGCGTCATGTTGAGCAGCTCGGTCCAGACGCTGTTCTGGCTCTGACCGCCGCCGCCGCGACCGCCGGTGGAGGTCGCGGGCACGCGCACGTTGTCGCTCGTGTAGATAAAGACGGTCGGCGCCGTGAAGGTCACCGAGCTCCCACCGCTGCGTCCGCTGGTGCTGAATGCGTCGAAGATGCCGCCCGCCGTCCGCAGCTCGACGTAGTAATTGTTCAGGCTCACGTTCTGCGTGGTGGCCTGCGGATCGTTGACGGTGAGCGTGGCCGGGAAGGGGATCTGCAGCACCTGGGTGCCGCTGCCGCCCGAGCAGTTGTTCTCTAGCGGCAAGAGGTTGAAGGTCCCGCTGGCCGGTACGCGCACGCCGTTGCAGCCGGTGAGCCACTGCATGTACCAGCGCTCGTAGGCGTTGAACTGCTTGCAGCCGCCACCCATGGTCGACATGCCGCTGCCATATTCGGTGATGGTGCACGAGCTTATCGGGGTGGTGGAGAAGCTCGCTGTCCCGCACTTCATGGTGTTGGCGTGCATGAGGCCGAGGTTGTGCCCGGGCTCCTGCATGAGCACGACGCAGCTGAGCGAGCCGTTCATCCAGGTGCGCTTGGCTGGCTTGGCGCTCGATCCCTCTTCGCCGAGGCCCCCGAAGGTGCACAGGTTCGTGTCGTTGAAGTAGTAGATCAGGTGGTTGTAGGTTCCCGTGATCATCGGCTCGATGGCCTTGTACATCCCGGTGGTGTCACAGGTGGTCATCGAGAAGCTGAAGGGGCCGATGACGTCGCCCGAGACGGTGTATTTCCCGTAGGAGCTCTCGCTGTAATAGGAGGCGAAGGATTTGTCGGCGGCCGCGGTGCTGAAGAGAGCCTGGAGGCCCTGTGCCGCGGTCTTGTCGACGCCGCTGCCCAGATCCACCAGGACCAGCGCGTACGTGTCGGTGGCCGGGGCGGCGATGAGCTCCGGGTCGGCACCCTCCGCCGCGATCGCCGTCGACGGAAGAACATCGAGGTGGCTCACGTGCAGGCGCTCGCCGAGCGTCTCGCCGGCCACCCGCACGTGGTTACCGGTGGCGGCGGTGGGCGGCGTGTCGAAGTCGAGGCGCACCTCACGCCCGTCGGAGGTGCGGAGCGCGTGCCACCAATCCGAGTGGCCATCCTTGTAGTCGGCCACGTAGGTGACGAACTCCCCGATCATGGCACCCGGATCCGTCTCGATGGCGGGACCGCCGCTACCACTTCCAGGCGAGCAACCGAAGAGACAGCACCCCATGAGGCCCAGCGCCGTCAGGGTCGTGTAGCCGCTGGCCCGCCCTGGACGAAACCATGAACGCGCTGCGTCGATTCGGGTCATGGGTTGCTCCTGCCGACCGGTTTGGGTTGCCCGCAGTCCCCGGACCACGGATGACCAAGGATGAGCCCCTGGTGCGGACGACCGCTACATAGGTGACCTGACCAGCGTCCTAGGGCTCAAATTTTAGTTTCCGGACGCACCTTTGTCCCGGTTTATGTCCGCCCGACGGCCCGCCCGCGGCCCCGACGGACGAAATCCGCACGATTATTCCTCGGGGGGTGGTTCGGCGGCCGGCAAGGGTACGGCCCGGAGGCGGCGAATCCGGCGGTCGCGAACATCGAGGACGGTGAACCGGTAGCCCACCGCGTCGATCTCGTCGCCCGGGACGGGCAGCTCGGGGAGCTGCGTGATGATGAAGCCCCCCAGGGTTTCGATCTCCGGGGCCACCCGGGGGAAGATCAGCCCCAGCTCGCGCGCGGCCACGTCCAGGGTGAGACGTCCGTCGACGTCGAAGCTGCCGTCGGTGTTGCGCCCGATGGGTGGAATCTCCTCGGCATCCTGCTCGTCCTGGATCTCGCCGACCACCTCCTCGACCAGATCTTCGAGCGTCACGATGCCGGTGAAGGTGTGGCCGGCGCCCAGGATCACGGCGATGTGGACCCGGCGGCGCTGGAACTCGCGCCGCAGCCATTCGAGCCGGGTGTCCTCCGACGCGTAGATGGGCTCGCGCACCAGCTCGCGCATACGTGCCGGGGGCTTGCCCGAGGCCAGCGCGCTCACGATGTCCTTGAGGTGGACGTAGCCGACCACGCGATCGGTGCCCGGCTCGACCAGCGGGTAGCGGGTGTACTGGTTGGCGACGGCGACCCGCAGATTCTGTTCGAAGGGGAGGCCGGCCGTCAGGGTCACCACGTCGCGGCGGAGCGTCATGACGTGGCGCGCCAGCCGGTGGGTGTAGTCGAACACCCGGTCGATGAGGCGCCGCGCCCCCGGATCGAGGTGGACGTGCTGCAAAACCAGGCGAAGCTCGTCGGGCGAATGGACCATCTCCGCCTCCGACGCCGGTGGCAGGCGCAGGATCTTGAGCACCAGGGCCGCGGCACCCTTGAGCATCCAGATGATGGGGAAGGTCACCAGATAGAAGACCCGGAACGGCAAGACTGCCCACAGGGCGATGGGCTCGGTGAGCTGAATGGCCAGCGCCTTCGGCGCCAGCTCGCCGAGCACGGTGTGCAGGAAGGTGATGAAGATGAGGCTGACGGTGGTCGCCAGCGTGTGGACGGTGCGTTCGGACGCCGAGCTCACGTGGTGCAGCAGGGGGCGCAGCAACGAGGCGAAGGCGGGCTCGCCCAGCCAGCCCAGGGTCAGCGACGCCAGCGTGATGCCGAGCTGGCTGGCCGACAGATAGGCCGGGAGCTGCTGGGTGACGGTGATCAGCAGGCGGGCCCGCCGTTTCCCTTCCCGCGCCAGCTGCTGCAGCCGCGTCGGGCGGATCTTGACGAACGAAAACTCGGCCGCGACGAAGAAGGCGTTGGCCAAAACCATCACCGCCGTCAGGAGCAGCGCCAGGGTCGCATTCATGGGCGGACCCGAGAATCGCACACCCCACCCGGTGCAGATAGGCGGCGCGAGATTTGGTGGTAATGTCCGCCCGTTATGCGCTTCCGCAAACTAGCCTCCATTCTGATTCTGACGGCGGTAGGGGCCGGTGTCGGGCCCCGCGTCGCAGCCGCGCAGGCGCTGGTCTCCTCCAGCGAATGCACCACCGAGAACCTGCTGGCGCGTCGCCTGCCGGTCGGCCGCCAGGATGCGCGCGGCGACATGCGTCTCGCGACCGACGGGTCCGCGGCGCCGGAGGGGGCGCAGTGGGATGCGCCGGTGGTGGTGATCCTGGAGACGCCGGCCGGATCGATCACCTACGACCTGGGTTCGGTGCGGCCGGTCTCGTCGTTCCTGCTGCAAGCCGACGCCAACGACACCTACAAGATCTTCGGCGCCGACGAGAACCGGCCCGAGGCGTTCAAGCTGCTGGTCGAGATCGACAGCGTCGTCGGGACGGCCGGGCACGGGTTGCGCACGCGGACGGCCACCATCGACGCGACGCCGGTGCGCTACCTGCGGATCGGCGAGGCGCAGGGCGATGGCCTCTTTTCGATCGGGGAGTTTCAGGCCTACTGCCACGCGCCGACGCCGTTTCCGCCCAAGCTGGCGATCGTCAGCGCGCCGCCCGCCAAGGTGGTCGAGCTGCCCTGGTACAAGTTCGCGTGGTGGGAGAACGACGCCAGCTCCAGGGTCGAGATGGCGCTGGCCCTGGGGGCGCTGGCGCTCCTGGGCTGGGGTCTCTGGCTCGCCAAGAAGGGGATGCCCAATTTCCGCAAGAAGCTGCGCGACGGTCTCTTGATCGCCGTCGGCGTGCTGTCCTTCTGCGCCTACTGGAACTTCTTCGCCTGGCACTTCGGCAACTACACCCATATGTGGGACACGGCCCACTACTACATCGGCTCGAAGTATTTCAAAGAGATCTCCTACGACCGTCTCTACGAGTGCATCGCGGTCGCCGACTCGGAGGAGCCCGGTCTGCGCCGCCGGGTCGAGCTGCGCAAGATGATGAACCTGCGCACCAACATGATGATCAGCACCTCCGACGTGCTGGCCCACCCCGAGCTCTGCAAGTCGCACTTCACCGCCGAGCGCTGGAAGGACTTCAAGCGCGACGTCGGCTACTTCCGGACCCACCACGACATCAAGCGCTGGGAAGAGCTGCAGACCGACCACGGCTACAACGGGACGCCGGTCTGGAACATCGTCGGCACGACGCTGTCGAACACCGGGCCGGCCAGCGACCGCCAGATCTGGTTCCTCACCCGCATCGATCCTTTCTTCATCCTGGGCATCATCGCCATGGCCTGGTGGGCGTTCGGCTGGCGGACGATGTGCGTCGCGCTGGCGGTGTTCGCCACCAATTTTCCGTCCCGTTTCTACTGGACCGGCGGCTCCATGCTGCGCTGGGACTGGCTGTTCTATTTCGTGGGCGGGATCTGTCTGGTGAAGAAAGAACGGCCCATGCTGGGCGGCTTTTTCCTGGGCTACTCGACGCTGCTGCGCATTTTTCCGATGTTCGTCTTCTCGGGGCCGATCCTGGTGATCCTGCGCCAGCTCTGGGGCAAGCCCTCCCCCGACCGTCCCCGCTGGCAGCCGGAACCATGGACCTCCGGGAGGATGCTGCTGGCGCGCGTCGATCGCCGTTTCGCGGCGATCCTGGCCGGCGCCGCGCTCGCGGCCGCGTTGCTGGTCCCGCTCAGCCTGGTGACCAGCAGCGGCATCGCCGGCTACCGCGCGTTCATCTTCAACACGCAGAAGCACAAGGAGACGCCGCTCACCAACTACATGGGCCTGCGGACCGTGGTCTCCTACAGCCCGTCGGAAGCGGGGCGGGTGCTGCGCGACGATCGGCTGGAGGATCCCTGGGCCACCTGGAAGAAGACCAAGCTGGTCACCTTCCACAGCCGGCGCTTCATCCATTGGGTGTTCGTCGCGGCGTTCCTGGGGATGCTCTTCGGGGCCCTGCGCGACGCCGAGCCGTGGGTGGCCTGCTGCATGGGCGCCATGATGATGGCCGTCGGCGTGGAGCTCACCTGCTACTACTATTCGTTTCTGTTCGCGGTTGCGTTCCTCTACCAGAAGCGCCACGAGGCTGGCGCCATTCTGCTGGGGGTCACCGCGGCCACCGGCTTCCTCGATTGGGCGCCCACCCGCTATCTGCCCGACACCAAGCCCTGGGCAAATCTGAAGATGCCGCAGTGGCTCGACGAGCAGTACATGTGGATGTCGATCGCGACGCTGGCCGGGTTCATCTGGATCCTCTACCGGTTCGCCAACGTTCCCGCGCCCGAGCCCGAGCCCGAGGCCGCTGGCGAGGAGGCCGATGCGGACAGCGACGCCAAACCGCGGCGGCGGGCCCCCAATCGTAACCGGCAACGGAGCGGCCGCCGCTCGCGCTGAGACGCGACACGCTGCCGCCGAACGCCATCCGCTCGCGCGGGACAAAAAAAGCCGCCGACGCGTAAACGCCGGCGGCTGGAGAAGGGCTTTGAGAGAGCTTAGCCTGAAGGGCTTCGAGAGAGCTTAGCGCTTGCCGCGCTTCTTCTTGCCCTTGGCTTTGCCGGCCTTCTTCTTGCCGGCCTTGCCCTTCACTTTGGCCTTCGCCTTCGGCTTCGCCGATTTCTTGGCCTTGCGGGGCGCGCTGCGTTTCTTCTTCGACGCGCGGACCTTCTTCTTGCGCTTCTGGCCTCCGACGGCCCGTTTGGCGCGCGCGACGTCACCATCGCGGTCGACGAAGTAGATGTAGTTCGTATCCATCTCGAACCCACCGTCGGCGACTTTTTCCTGGCGTCCTTTGGGAACGCCCGGTTGCTTTCGCTGGACCTTCCACACACCTCCGTCCTTCACGTAGTACATGAAGTCCTTCTCACGCTCGACACCCAGCTTTGCGACTTTCTCCGCCATCTCGGCAGCCCTCCGTCAGAAAGTTTGCGAAAACTCTCGAGCATCGTATCGGTGGCCACGATCCTGTCAAGGGATATTCCCGACGGGTTTTCGTCGATTGCCCGCCTTTTTATAGACGCTGGGGCGAGGGGACATCCGGCCGCTGCGCCGGAGGCCGCTGCGCCAGGTAGACGTGTTGCTCGGTCTGGCCGTCACCCGGGACGAGCGGGCGCCCGTCGAACCCACCCCAGGTCGCGACCAGCGCCAGGCCCGCTCGGACCAGGAGCGATTGGATCTCGGCGGGTTGCACCAGACGGTGACGCAAGGAGAGGTTCCGCCCCCGACCCTGGGGCCGATCCCGGGTGTCGAGGGGCTGGTAGTGAAACGTCATGGCCAATATCGGTCCGTCCGGGCCGGTTTCGACCCGGTGGCTCTCGCTGTACATCGTCGGGCGGCCGGTCCGGGGATCGCGGAATCGCGTCTGTCCCGAGCGCCCGCGCCGATCGAGAAACCGCTTTTCGGGCGCGAACGTATCGAAGGCGAGCCAACCCCCGGGCACCAGCGCCGCCTCCGCGCCCCGAAAAAACCGCAACAGATCGGCGTCGGTCTCGCAGTGCTGGACGGTGTGAAACGCCGCCACGGCAAACGCGAAGCGGGGGGCGAGCGGCAAGGCACGCAGGTCGGCGCGCATCAGGAGCGCGCGCCGTCGGCCGGCGATGCCGAGCCGTCTCACCCGGGCCGCGGCGCGGTCCAGCATGGCGGGCGCCCGGTCGGCGCCCACAACGACGTGGCCGTCGCGCAGCAGCGGCAGCATGAGCCGCCCGGTGCCGCAGCCGATGTCCAGCACGGGTCCGTCGCGCTCATCGGCGAGCGTCCGGTAGAACTGGACATCGGCGCGCCGCCGTCGGTATTCCCAGTCATAGAGCTCGCCGTCGTCGAAGGGGCTCCGCACTGAGGTAATCTAGCCCGAGCATGAACGACGCCATCGTGCTTCTGTCGGGTGGGATCGATTCGGCGACCGCCTTCGCCATGACCCGGGCCGCCGGACGGCGCTGCCACGCGCTCTCCTTTCGCTACGGACAGCGCCACGCGATCGAGATCGAGGCGGCCGCGCGGGTCGCGAAGGCGCTGGGCGCCGTCCGCCACGACGTCATGACGCTCGACCTGCGCGCCATCGGCGGCTCGGCGCTGACCGCCGAGATCGCGGTGCCGAAGGGGCGCGACGAGGCCGAGATCGGCAGCGGCATTCCGGTCACCTACGTGCCGGCCCGAAACACCATCTTCATGGCCTACGCCATCGCGCTGGCCGAGGTGCGCGACGCCTCGGAGATCGTGGTGGGCGTGAACGTCCTCGACTCGTCGGGCTATCCCGATTGCCGGCCCGAATGGCTGGCCGCCGTGCAGGAGGTGGCGCGGCTCGGGACCAAGACCGGCGTCGAGCGGCGTCCGGTCACCATCCGTGCGCCGCTCATCAAGATGTCCAAGGCCGAGATCATCCGCGCCGGCGTCAAGCTGGGCATCGACTACAGCCTCACGCATTCGTGCTACGACCCGGCGCCCTCGGGGGCCGCCTGTGGCGCCTGCGACTCCTGCCAGCTCCGCCGCCGCGGCTTCGAGTCCGCCGACGTCCCCGACCCAACCATCTACGCCTCTTGATCGACGGCGGGATCCGTTAGTCGTTTCGGTGGTGCCAGGGGCCGCCGAAGCTGCCGAGGCCGAGAAAGGCCGGGCGAAGCTCGGGCGTGATCAGGCTTCGCACCGCGGTCGCCAGGGAGTTGAGATCGGTCGACAGCGGTGGGAGGCGGGGAGCCGCACCACTCGTGGCTGGGCGGCGTTCCGAACCTCGGTCCGCGCCTCGATCTGGACCTCTGTCTGCGCCTCGGTCGGGACCTCGATCTGCACCTCGGTCCGGACCTCGGTGGCCGCTGCGATCGCGACGCGGGCGCCGGCCGTCCAGCAGAGAATCGAGCTCGGGCGCCGCGACCTCTTCCTCGAGGTTGACGTTGGCTTCGCCCGCTTCGCCGGGTGGCAGCGCGTCGAGGTTCGTACCCTCGGCCAGGATCGGCTGGCCGACCAACGATGGGTCGACCGATTCGGCGTCCGCGACGATCTCCGCCAGTCGCCGCGCATCGTCGGCGAACTCGCGGCCGGTCATGTTGGTCCGGCGTCGGCGCGGACCCTTGGCTGGGAGAAGGTAGCGGAGCGCGAGCAGGATCTGCCGGGACAGCTCGCTGTCGCGGCGCGACGGACGGAGTCGCTCCAGCGCCGGCGCGATCGCCTGCGCCACCAGCTGGCCGATGTCGCCGACGCCGCTGGTGTCGGGATCGAGCTCGTCGCGGAGCGGCGGCAAGAGCAACGTCGCCAGCAGGAGGGCGTTCGAAGGGGGGACCGGACGTCGGGCCGTCGAGCGATCGAGCGCCGCCAGGTATCCCCACAGGCGGGTCCGGCGCAGCGCGGCCTCCGCGTCGGCGGGCTCGCCCTTGAGGCCTCGGGCGATCTCCGGCGTCAGCAGATCGAGCAGCTCGGTCTCGACCAGCAGCTCCATCGAGCGTTTGGCCGCGCCCCCCCGCAGGAGGCGGTAGAACTCTTCCGAGACCCGCGCCTGCGCGGACTTGGCGATTTCCCCCCGGTGCTCCATCATCCGGCGGTAGGTCTCGGGCTCGATGCTGAGGTTGCAGCGCGCCGCGAACTTGACCGCGCGCAAGATCCGGATCGGATCCTCGCGGAAGCGGATGTCGGGATCGCCGATGGTGCGCACCAGCCGTGCTTCGAGGTCGACCATCCCCTGGACGTGATCGATCACCTGCCCGGTCTCGATGTCGTAGAAGAGACCGTTGATGGTGAAGTCGCGGCGCCGGGCGTCGTCTTCGGGTGTCCCGAACACGTTGTCGCGGCGGATCAGCAGGTCGCCGCTCTCGGCCTCGGCGCCTTCGCTGTCGTCGTCCTCCAGCTCGCGCGGGTTGGCGCGGAAGGTGGCGGTCTCGATGGTCTTCGGGCCGTAGAAGATGTGCGCCAGACGGAAGCGGCGCCCGATGATCCGGGAGTTGTGGAAGATCCGCTTGATCTCCGGGGGCGTGGCGCTGGTGACGACGTCGAAGTCCTTCGGCCGGAGGCCCAGCAGCAGATCCCGCACGCAGCCGCCCACCAGGTAGGCCGCGTGATCGAAGCGCCTCAGTTGCTTGACGACCCGTACGGCGTCGGGATCAATCTGATCCAGCGCGATTTTCATGGCCGGTAGGCGTAACACGCATGCCCACCCCCAGCAACGTGTGGATCACTCAATGCTGGGGGCCATGGTCCCGTCGGGATCGTCCTCGGGCGCGCGCTTGCCGCCGCGGGCGGGCTTGGCGGAGGCCGGGGACGTCTCGCTCTCCGGGCTCTTGTCGGTCTTGTCCCCATCGGGCGACGCGTGGTGCCGATCGGTGTGGCTGGCCGTGGCGTGCGTGTGGTGTGGGCGCTCCGACGGTTCAGCCTCGTCTGCCCCGGGCTCCGACGGTGAGGCGGCATGCCGGGCACTCGGTCGGACGGGATGGATGGGCGGAGGTTCGGCCGGTATCGGATCCGGCTCGGACTCTCGAGCGGCCGCCG
>JADGRB010000151.1 GCA_017881315.1 Pseudomonadota bacterium | reverse complement strand
CGCGGTCGCCGCCGTCGCCCCGATCGTCCCCGGCGTGCGCCCGACCGTCCGCGACGCCCCGCGCGCACCGCACATCGCCTCGCTCGCGTTCCCGGGCCTGCCGGCCGAGCCCCTGCTGCACGCGCTCGAAGCCCGCGGCGTCTTCGCCTCGGCCGGTTCCGCCTGCGCCTCGCGGACGGCGGGCCCCAGCCCGACCTTGAAGGCCATCGGCCTCGACGACCGGACCGGCGTCCTGCGCTTCTCGCTGTCGCGCGAGACGACCGCCGCGGACGTCGACGGTGCGGTGGCCGCGCTGGTTGCGGCGGCCCGCGAGCTCGGCGGGGGCGCCCACCCCCTCGCCAAGCGGCCCGCGCACGGGTAGAACGCCCGCGCATGGAAAACGCGAGCGTGCTCCTCTGCCGCTACGGCGAGCTGTTCCTCAAGAGCGGCAACCGCCAGCGCTTCGAACGCGTGCTCGCCGACAACATCCGCGCCGCCGTCGCCGGCCTGCCGGAGGCGCGCGTCGAGAGCACGCACGGCCGCGTCCTGGTGCGCGTCCGCCCGGCCGACGCCGACGACGCCGCCAACCGCCTGGCCCGCGTCTTCGGCCTGGTCTCGTTCTCGGTCGCGCGCAAGGTCGCGGTGGACGCCGACCTCGAAGCGATGGGCCTGGCCGCCGTCGAGGCCACGCGGGCCGCGATCGCCGCGCGCGATCCCGGCGCGGCGCCGCTCACCTTCAAGGTCGAATCGCGCCGCGCCGACAAGCGCTTCGCCGTGACGTCGCTGGAGATGTCGCGGCGAATCGGCGCACGCGTCCAGGCCGAGACCAGCCTCCCGGTCGACGTGCACACGCCCGCGCTCACCATCGGCGTGGAGGTCAGCGCCAACGGCGCCTTCGTGTACGCCGGCACGCGCGCTTCGCCGGGCGGGCTGCCGGTGGGCGTGTCCGGGCGGGCGCTCTTGCTGCTCTCGGGCGGCATCGATTCGCCGGTCGCCGGGTGGCTGGCGGCCAAGCGCGGCCTCGCGCTCGACGCGGTCTACTTCCACTCGCCCCCCTACGTCGGCGAGAAGTCGCGCGACAAGGTGCTGGAGCTGGGTCGAAAATTGGCGCGCTGGCAGGCGCTGCGCTCGGTGACCGTCGTGCCGTTCACCGAGACGCAGAAGCGGCTGCGCGAGGCCGGCCCGGGCGAGCTGGCGGTGGTCCTCTACCGCCGCATGATGATGCGCATCGCCGACGCGATCGCCGATCGCCTGGAATCCTCGGCGCTGGTCACCGGCGAGAACCTGGGCCAGGTGGCGAGCCAGACCGTCGAGAACCTCGCCACCATCGAAGCGGCCGCGCGGCACCTGGTGCTGCGCCCGCTGCTGACCTACGACAAGGTGGAAACCACCGCCCTCGCCCGCCGCATCGGGACCTACGAGACGTCGATCCTCCCCTTCGACGACTGCTGCTCGCTGTTCGTGCCGTCCCACCCGGCCACCCGGGCGCGCGTCGAGGACGCCGCCAAGGCGGAGGCCAAGCTGGACATCGCCGCCGAGATCGCCGCGACGGTCGCGGCGAGCGAACAGATCCCCATCGCCTGAATCCTCGCCTATGCTTGTTCCAAAGATGTCCTCGGCCCTACCCCACTCGACCGCCGCCCCGACGCTCGCCGAAAAGCACGCGCAGCTGCGCGCGATCCTGGGCGGCTATGGCTCGGCGCTGGTCTGCTTCTCGGGCGGCGTCGACTCGACGCTGCTCCTGCGGGTCGCCCACGACGTCCTCGGCGATCGCTGCCTCGGGCTCACCACCGTCTCGGTGACCATGGCCGTCAGCGAGCGGCAAGCCGCCGTCGATCTGGCCAAGCTCATCGGCGCGTCGCTGGAAGTGGTGGAATCGAAGGAGCTCGAACGCCCCGGCTTCGCCGAGAACCCCACCAACCGCTGCTACCACTGCAAGGCGGAGCTGCTCGAGATAGCGGGCCCACGCGCCGCGGAGCTCGGCCTCGCGGAGGTGCTGCTCGGCACCAACCTCGACGATCTCGGCGATCATCGCCCGGGCCTGGCCGCCGCCGACGAGCGCGGCGCCCGCCAGCCGCTGGTCGACGCCGGCTTCTCGAAGGCCGAGGTCCGCGCCCTCTCGCGCGAGCTCGGTCTGCCCACCTGGAACAAACCCCAGCTCGCCTGCCTCTCGTCCCGCTTCCCCTACGGCACCGAGATCACCCCCGAGCGCCTCCGCCGCGTCGACGCCTTCGAGGACGGCCTGCGCACCCTCGGATTCCGCCAGCTCCGCGTCCGCTACCACGGCGAGGTGGCCCGCCTCGAAATCGATCTCGCCGACATGCCCCGCGTCCTCGAGCCCGGCGTCCGCGAATCGATCGTCGCGTTAAGCCGCGCCCAAGGCTTCACCTTCGTCGCGCTGGACCTGGCGGGCTTCTCGTCAGGCTCGCTGAATCAACTGATCGCGCTGCGCCCGCGCTGACGTCGCCGAGCCAGCTCGGGCCCGAGCTCGACTGAACCGGCCGCTACGATCCGGTCCAGTACCTGACCGGGCCGGTGTCGCTGTGAACGAACTGGGAGTGCGGGTAGAAGCCGACGCCGCCCATGTGCAGCGAACGGACGTAGTGCAGGACCTGGCGGGTGGCGACGCCGCGGATGCGGAAATCGACGGCGTGGCCTTCCATGTGCTGGCTGTGGCGGGCCACCTGGTGGCCCTTCTTGCGCAGCATGAGGTTGTACTTCGGTGACCGGTAACCGGAGACCACCTCGATCCGCCGCGCCGAAAATTTCCCGGCCACGCGCTTGAGCACGTCGACCAGTCGGGCGTCCATGCGCGTGGCCTGGTTGGTGAAGTGGTCGCGCAGGAACAAATAAAACCGGCCATCGATCTCGTGACCCTCGTCGGGGAGGATCGGCAGCGCCTCGTGCGTCCAGACGTTGAAGAGCGTGGTCACCGGCTCGACCCGCTCGCCGGGCCACAGCTCTGGGTCGGCGCCGGTTGCGTTGGGGCGGCTGGCGTGCCGGTGCGCGTGGGCGGCCGGACTCGGCGTCGCCCATCGCGCGAGGTCGGCGTCGGAGACGTGCACATCCGGGCGCAGCCCCTTGTCGCGCAGCCACTCCTCTTTCTTCGCCAGCACGCGCGGCTCGCCCGGAACGAAGTGCTCGGCGCGCGCGGCGACCGGATCGAAGATCGGATCCGGTTCGGGCGCGGCGACGACGTCGGCGGACATCGCCAGATAAGCTACGAGCGCGAGCACACGTCAATTATAAGGCGCGGCGGCCCGAGCGTAAAAATTGGTGCAAAATACCTACTGGCAGTCGAGCTCAGCCGCACCGAGGCCGTGGCACTTGAGGCAGGCCCGCCGGTTGCGCGACGCCAGGAACCGACAACGCGCTGTGGCACCGAAATTGGGCCCATGCGGCGAAAAGTTGGCCCCGCGCGTCGGATCGCTCGAATGGCATTCGAGGCAGCTCTCTTCCCGGTGGCACGAGACGCAGGTCCGGATGTTGCGCTTGGCCTGGACCGCGTGGCTGGCCGGCCGGGGCGTCGCGATCACCGCGCCGGCCGTGTCGCGCGCCCAGCCGGGCGGGTGGAACTGTTTGACCTGCGTTCCGGTCCCGAAGGGATTGTTCGGCTTGGTCCCCGGCACCCCGCCCGACGGATCGGACGAGACCCCCGTGCGCTGGTGGCAACCGACACAGAACGTCTGCAGGCGGTGGCAGGACGAGCAGTCGGGGACGTTGCGGCGCGCGTCGGCCACGTGCAGCGTGACGTAGTCGGCCGGATGAATGTCGGGTGGCTTGACCACGCCGCCGTGGCAGTCGGTGCATTCGTTCCGGCGGTGGCAGGAGAGGCAATAGCTCTCGTCGCGGCCGGCCTGCGCGTGATCGCGCCGGAAGGTCGGCCCGTGCGCGTCGATGCCGCGCAGCGATCCAGACGGTTCGAGCAGCCCGCTGCCGCCGGCCGCCCCGGTGGCGGCCGTGGCGAGCTTGACCTTGAGACGACCGTCCGGCTCGGTCAGGTGACAGGCGCCGCAGCGTCCGGTCGATTGCTTGCCGTTGTGACAGCCGAGACAGCTCGCCATCATCGGGAGGTCGGTGCGGGTGACCATTCCTTGCCCGGAGGCGTTGGCGTGGCAGAGCGCGCAAGCGATCCCGCGCGTCGCGTGGAGCTGGTGGTTGAACTTCAAGTTGGGCCGCGCCAGCGCCACGCGCGGCGGTTCGGCGCCGAGACCCGCCGTCGGCATCCAGCCGTTGTTGTTGTTGGCGCCGTCGCTGTGGCAGGCGTCGCAACGCGCCGGCGGTTGCCCCTTCGGCACCGACTTGGCCGGCTGCGTCCGATCGATCTGGTGGCAGCTCCGACAGGCGGATTCGCCGGGGATGAGGTTGTCGACCGCCGCCGTCGAGGTCGGCGCCGAGCTGTGGCACCCCTCGCAGGTCGCGCCCCTGCGCGCGTGCATCGCATGGTCGAACTTGATCGGGATCGTTTCGCCCGGGTAGATGAGCGGCGAGGGTCCGGCCGGCACCACCGGCGCCACCGGTGCGGCCTGGGTCGTCGCGGGAGACGGCGACGCCGCGGCCGACGCGAGGCCCGCGAGCACGCCGCCCGCCACGCCCGCGACCAGGGCGGCGCCGAACCCGACCGAGGAGGTCCACCGCTTCATATCGACGCGTCGACCTCGAACATGGCGAGGCCGCGGAACTGGCTCTCGTAATAGGTGCCGACGTTGTCCTCCAACAGCAGGTGCAGACGCTGCCCTTTCCCGAGCTGGAAACGTCCGCCCCCTTGCAGGCCGAAGACGACCCCGCTCCCCGTGACCGCGGGCTGAAGATCGGAGCGCCACGCGTAACCGGTGAGCCGCCCCTCGAGCTCGATCGGGGGCCGAACCTGAAACCGCGCGGTCGCGTCGACGCCGATCTTGCGGCCTCCGGTGCCATCGTCCCAGTAGCCGTCGGCGCGCAGCAGGCCGCGTCCGCGCCGCCAGGCCGCGCCCAGGCTGCCCCCGCCGGCAAACCGCCCGCCCGGCGCCGCCGCGCCCACGTCCTGCCCGGCGTACGGCCCGCTCGTCGCGATCTCGTCGTCGGTCGACAGGAAGAATCGGGCGAACGCGCGCGCGTAGGCCTTCACGCCGCGGGGCAGGCCGATCTCGTAGCTGGCGCGCAGATCGCGATAGGCGCCGGTCGAAAAGATGTTCCAGATCGAATCGCCGTCGAAGGTCGGCGCCAGATAGTCGTGCTCCAGCGTCACCCACTGGCGCGGCGTCAGGCGCACCCGCAGCGACAGCTGCTCGTCGTCGAATTCCGCAAACAGGAGGTTGTAGCGCAGGCCGCCCGACAGATAGACCCGGCTCCGCCAGGCGGCCGTCGCGGTCAACGCCACCAGCTCCTGGTTGACGCCGCTGTCGGGCTCGCCCGGCTGCCGGTCCGCGGTGTCCGACCACATCCGCCGGTAGGAGAGCCGCGCGGAAAACGGCGCGCCGGTCTCGCCGGCGACCAGCGCCACGCCGGCCAGCGGTCGCAGCTCGGCGTTCTGATCGGGGCGGGTGGCCGGATCGCGCGAGCCGGCGCTGGTCCCGTCCAGCTCGTAGATCGGCGACGACAGCGGCATCGCCCCCCGCACCTCGGTCCCCGAGAAAGCCTCCACCGCGAACCGGGGCGTCAGGTGAAAGAGAGCGTCCGCGCCGTCGAAGGCGTAGAGATCGATGAGGTCGAAATGGATCTGGCGACCGAGCTGGAAGTCGAGCCGACCGCCGATGTTCCGGCCGACCAGGACCGCGTAGAGGATGTCGAATTCACTCTGCCGGAGCTCCGGGATGGCGGCGGCGCCGGAGGGCGCGCCCAGCAGGTAGCCGCCGAAATCGCTGTCGAATCGCAGCGAGGCCTCGAAGGTGAAGAGGTTGCGCCCGCCGTCGTCGCCGTGCCAGGCGCCGGACCCGAGGTCGGACACCGACAGATCCAGGTACTCGGTGAGCCGGCGCCGCGACAGCAGCTCGTTGCTGCCGTCGGGCGCGAAGCCGCGCACCTGATAGCCCTGGCCGATGGTGCGCAGATCGATCGAAAAATCGTAGGCCCGCGCCGGCGCCGACAAACCACAGATCACCAACCCGAGCAGCACCGCTTGCCGCGGCACTGGATCTATTCCGGCTCGACTTCGAGGTCGAGGTGATCGGCCGGCGGCGCCGGTGCTTTCTTGCTGCGCGCCCGCGGCGGGGGCTTGTCGGCCTCGCCCACGATCTCGACGTGCCCGGCCGGCAGCCCGGCGTCCACGAGCGCCGACATCACGCGGGCCGCGCGCACCGCCCGCATTTCACCCGCGGTTTTGAAGAGGCTGCGCAGCTCCTTGGGTGGCTGGGCCGACGACGACCGGGCGGCGATCCGCACCCTGGCCTCTTCCTTCTTGGCGGCGCCGGCCAGAATCTTCAGCGCCGCCTGCCCCGCCTCCGACACGTCGATGCCGTTCGCGTCGATCACCTTGGGCGCCAGGAAGCTGACGTGCAAGACCGCGCCCGCGACGGTGACGGTCGCGCCCAGCTGCTCGAGGCCCGGACGAAGCCCGGTCGCCAGCGCGTCGGCGGTTGTCTTGCGCTTCGAGTCGGTGGCGGCTTTTTCCTTGTCCGCGCCGACGAACTTGCTGAGCTGGGCCTTGAGCTTGTCGCGCTCGGCGACCGCCTCGTCGGCGGTGCCGCGCGCGCTCGCGAGCTCCGCCTGACGGGTGCCGACGGCGTGCTCCATCTTCTGGTACGGGATGACGTAGACGTAGCCAGCGAAGCCCAGCCCGGTCGCCGCGACCGCGAACCAGAAGAGCTGCTTCCACCCCCCGCCCGAGCGCTGCACGCCAGCCATCGGGTCCTCGAACGCGTAGCGCGCCATGCGCGGCGCAACATACCGCATTTTCCAGAACGCCGGGGCTCCCCCACGAAGCGCATCGAAGCCTCCGGAACCCTTGACAGGAGGAGCGCCGGCCGGATACGTTGTAGGTGAACGTAAGCACGTCTGATACCGGTGGGGCTGCAGTAAGAGAGCCGAGGCGCCCGTGGGTGATTCCGAAATCAGGAACCCGAGGAGGTCCACGCCGTGACAACCGAATTCGCGATTGGTGACAAAGCCGTTTACCCGTCCCAGGGCGTTGCCGAGGTGGTGGGGATCGAGAAGAAAGAGGTCTACGGCAAGATCCAGAGCTTCTACGTCCTGCAGGGCCTCGAGACGGGTCTGCGCATCCTGGTCCCGACCGACAAGGCCGATCAGGTCGGCCTGCGCCGGATCGCCGGCCGGGACGAGATCGCCGAGGTCATGGAGATCCTCCGCGACAAGGAGATCCACATCGATCGCCAGACCTGGAACCGGCGCTACCGCGGGTTCATGGAGAAGATCAAATCCGGTTCGCTCTTCGAGGTGGCGGAGGTGTTTCGCGACCTCTACCGGCTCAAGGGGATGAAGCCGCTGTCGTTCGGCGAGCGGCGGATGCTCGACACGGCGCGCGGCCTGGTGGTCCAGGAGCTGTCGGTGGCGCGCTCGGCCGACACCCGGAAGGTCGAACAGGAGCTGGACCTGATTTTCGGCTAGTTCGGATAGCCGGTCTGATTTTGCGATTGGGGGCCCCGAAATGTTAAGGTAAGGCCCCTACCGGGTCTAACCCTTTTCATGCAGATCCACCTCGCCAAGTCGGACATAACCCAGCTCGCCGTAGATGCGGTCGTCAACCCAGCGAATTCTTTAGGAATTATGGGGGGCGGGGTATCGGCAGCGCTGTCGCGCAAGGGCGGCCCGGCGATCCAGAAGGAGGCGATGTCCCTGGCCCCGATCGCGGTGGGCGCGGCGGTCGTCACCAACGCCGGGACCCTCTACGCCAAGAGCGTGATCCACGCGCCGACGATGGAACAGCCGGGGATGAAGATCGGCGTCGAGAACGTCCGCCGCGCCACCCGCGCGGCGCTGCTGGCGGCGGCCCGCAACCATCTGGAGGTCATCGCGATTCCGGGAATGGGCACCGGCCTCGGCGGCGTCGACCCGGCGGACGCGGCGCGCGCGATGGTCGACGAGCTGCGCGCGCACCGGCAGCCCAAGCCTTCGACCGTCTACCTGGTCGACATCGACGACGAGATCCTGATGTGCCTCGAAGAAGCGCTCCGCCTGGCGGTCGGGTAGTCCCCCACCGGCGGGTAAAGCTTTCGTCTGACCGAGCCGATCGTACAATCACCCCGTGAAAATCCTGGTGACGTGCAAGCGGGTTCCGAACCCGGAGCACAAGCTGAAGCTGGCCGGCGGCCAGATAGATCTTTCGACCGCCAGCTGGCAGCTCAACCCCTTCGACGAGTACGCGGTCGAGACGGCGCTGCGGCTGACCGAGAAGGGCAAGGGCGGCGAGCGATCGGGCGAGGTGGTCGCGGTCGCCATCGGTCCGAAGGAGGTCGCCCAGCAGCTCCGGGGCGTGCTGGCGATGGGCGCCGATCGCGCGATCTTGATCGGCGGTGACGACGCGGCGCTGGACGCGACGGCGGTGGCGCGGGTGCTGGCGGCGCTGGTCGCGCGGGAGAAGCCGGATCTGGTCGTGCTCGGGAAGCAGACCGTCGACGGCGACTCGAACCAGGTCGGGCAGATCCTGGCGGGCCTGCTGGGCTGGCCGCAGGCGACGTTCCTGGCCAGCATTCATCTGGCGGCCGACGGCAAGAGCGCGACGGTCACGCGCGAGGTCGACGCCGGCGTGGAGGAGAAACGGGTGCGGCTGCCCGCTGTCGTGACCGTCGACCTGCGGATCATCGGCAAGAAGGCCGTGCGCAACGAAGCGCTGGCCAGCGCGGAAACGGAATGGGAAGAGACCCAGCGCTACGCCTCGCTCAAGGGGATCATGGCGGCCAAGAAGAAAGAGATCAAGGACGTCGCGCTCGCGGAGCTGGGCGTCGACGCGACGGCGGCGATGAAGGTGAAATCGTACGAGGCGCCGCCGGTCCGCAAGGCCGGCGCGCGCGTCGCCTCCGTCGACGAGCTGGTCGCCAAGCTCCACGACGAAGCGAAGGTGATCTGATGGCGGACGTGGTCGTCTTCTGCGAGTCGGACGACAAGGGGATCCGCTCGTCCTCGCTGCCGGCGCTGACCGCCGGCGCGGCGCTCGCCAAGCAGCTGGGGGGCGGGGTCTGCGCGGTCGTGATCGGCTCGGGCACCGGCGCCGCCGCGGCGGACGCCGCGAAATACGCGGCCCGCGTCCTGACCTACGACGACGCGCGCCTGGCCGCGCCGCTGGCCGAGACCTGGGCACCCCAGCTGGCCGACGCGGTCAAGCGCGTGGGGGCAGGCGCGCTCCTCGGCACCGCGACGTCGACCGGCAAGGACGTCCTGCCGCGCGCGGCCGCGCTGCTCGGGGCCGGCATGGCCTCGGACATCACGGCGGTGGTGGCGGCGAACCGCTTTCGGCGGCCGGCCTACGCCGGCAACGCGATCGAAGAGGTCGAGATCTCCGGCCCGGTCCTGGTCGCCAGCGTCCGCCAGACCGCCTTTCCGCCCGCGACACCCGGCGCGGCCGGCGCGATCGAGGCCGTCGCGGTGGCGGCCGTCGACGCGCTGGGCGCGGAGCTGGTCGGCCTGCACGAGACCAAGAGCACGCGTCCCGATCTGGGCGAGGCCAAGGTGGTCGTCTCGGGCGGCCGCGGCATGAGGGCCGGTGAGAACTTCAAGATCCTCGAGGAGCTGACGGATCTGCTGGGCGGCGCGCTGGGCGCCAGCCGCGCGGCCTGCGACGCCGGGATGGTCCCCAACGATCTCCAGGTCGGCCAGACGGGCAAGGTGGTCGCGCCGCAGCTCTACATCGCGGTCGCCATCTCGGGCGCCATTCAGCACCTGGCCGGCATGAAGGGGTCGAAGGTCATCGTCGCCATCAACAAGGATCCCGAAGCCCCCATCTTTCAGGTCGCCGACTATGGCCTCGTGGACACCTGGGAGAAGGCGGTCCCCGCGCTCATCGCCGGCATCAAGAAGCTCAAGGCGAGCGGCTAGCCGCCGCCCGAGCGCGCGTGCCGTACATCCGCCTCGCCCACGCCGGCCGCATCCACTACGCCGAACGCGGCGAGCGCCGAGGCGGCGCACCGTCGGTGGTCTTGATTCACGGCGCCGGCGCCCGCTCCGCGATCTGGATGATGGTGATGGCGCGGGTCGCGCGCTTCGCACATGCGGTCGCGATCGATCTCCCCGGCCACGGCCCGAGCGAGACGGAGGGCACCGCGCTGGACCGCTCGGCCGGCCTGACGCTGGCGCGCTACCGCGACGCCGTGGGCGAGCTCTGCGGCGCGCTCTGCCTCGGGCCTGCCGTGCTGGTCGGCCATTCGATGGGCGCGCTGGTCGCGATCGAAGCGGCGCTGGCCTGGCCCGACAAGGTGCGCGCGCTGGTCCTCTGCGCCGCCGCGCCGAAGCTGCCGGTCGACGGCGGTCTGGAGAGGTTGCTTCGCGACGATCCGGCGGGCGCGACGATCTGGCTCGCCGACCACGGCCTCTCGCCGCGCGCCAAACCGGCCGTGCGCAGCGGCTTCCTGACCACCGGTGCGCTCGCGCGACCCGAGATCACGCAGGCCGACTTCGAGATCGTGCGCACCGCCGATCTGACCGAGCGCCTGCCGGGCGTGGCCTGCCCGATCACCTGGCTCGACGGCGCCGACGACCGCATCGTGCCACGAGATCCGTCAACCGACGCCCGCCGCGGCGAGATCGTGATCATCCCGGACGCCGGCCACCTGCTGCCGATCGAGGCACCAGGAGCGATCGCCGAGGCCATCGCACCTGCGACCGCCGCCGTCTAATTGCAGGTGGTGGGGCCGGTGCTCATGACCAGGTCGTCCATCCAGACGTCGTTGGCCATGCTGCTGAAGCTCTGCCAGCCGAACAGGACGTCGACGAACATTCCGTTCATCCAGTTGGCCGGCAGGGCACCGTTCTGCCAGTCGGCGGCGGCGGTGATCGAATGGATCAACGTTCCGTCCGAATAGGCGCGGAGCGAGTTGTAGGCGGCGCTGCCGTCGAATTCGACCTGGATGCAGTGCCAGACGCCGTTCGAGATCACCGCGCCGCCATACCACTGGGCCATGATCGGCGCGATGTTGTCGGTCGGGACCTGATTGGTCCCGATCACCCCTTTGATCTGGCCGAAGCGGACCTGCGTGTTGTCGTTCGACGGATCGCCGGTGAGGCCGAGCAACGTCTCGTGGTTGTCGCCGCCGCTCATCGGCAGATCCCCCATCGCGTTCATCAGAAAGACCCACACCCGAATGTAGAGGTGGTTGGTGCCGGTCGGCAGCGCGCGCTCGAGGAACACCGGGTTGCCCCCCGAGGCCTTGAAGTGAACCGCGAACTTGCTGGCGTTGTGCGTGTGGGTGGCGTCTGCGAGAGCGCCCGTCCCGTCGCCCTGAGGATTCGTGGTCTTGTAGTTGTAGGAGATGAAGTTGTCGAAGCCGGCCGGCTGCTGGCCCATGGTGTCCGACTCGAAGTCGTCGGTGAAGAAGGGCGCTACGCCCGCGCCGCCTGACCCGGTCGCGCCACCGCGACCCCCGACGCCCGTCGAGCCGCCGGTTCCCGTGGTACCGCCACGGCCCGCGGTACCGGCCACGCCGCCGCTGCCCGCAGTCCCGGTCGTGCCGCCGCTGCCGGTGACACCCGCCGTGCCGGCGCTCCCGGCAGCGCCCGTCGTGCCGCCGCTGCCGGTGAC
>JADGRB010000394.1 GCA_017881315.1 Pseudomonadota bacterium | reverse complement strand
CGCCACCGACGCAAAGGGCGTCATTCAGATCTTCAACGTCGGCGCCGAGCGGATGCTTGGCTACACGGCCGCCGAAGTGATGAACAAGATCACGCCGGCCGACATTTCCGATCCTCAGGAAGTGATCGCGCGCGCCAAAGCGCTGAGCATCGAGCTCGGAACCACGATCACGCCGGGCTTCGAGGCCCTGGTGTTCAAGGCCGCGCGCGGGATCGAGGACATCTACGAGCTGACCTACATCCGCAAGGATGGCAGCCGGTTCGGGGCGGTGGTGTCGGTCACGGCGCTGCGCGACGCCCAGGACGCCATCATCGGCTATCTGCTCATTGGCACCGACAACACCGCGCGCCAGCAGGCGGAAGAGGCGCTGCTCAAGGCGGGGGCGCTGCAGAGCGCGATCTTCAACAGCGCCAACTTCTCCAGCATCGCCACCGACGCCAAGGGCGTCATCCAGATCTTCAACGTCGGCGCCGAGCGCATGCTGGGATATGCGGCCGCCGAGGTGATGAACAAGATCACGCCGGCCGACATCTCCGATCCGCAGGAGGTGATCGCGCGCGCCAAGGCGCTCAGCATCGAGCTCGAGACCTCGATCGCGCCGGGCTTCGAGGCCCTGGTGTTCAAGGCCTCTCGCGGCATCGAGGACATCTACGAGCTGACCTACATCCGCAAGGACGGTAGCCGTTTCCCGGCGGTCGTGTCGGTCACCGCACTCCGCGACGCCCAGGACGGCATCATCGGCTACCTCCTGATCGGCACCGACAACACCGCCCGCAAGCAGATCGAAGCGGAACAGATGCAGCTCGGCCAGCGCCTGCGGGAGAATCAGTTCTACACGCGCTCCCTGTTCGAATCGAACATCGACGCGCTCATGACCACCGACGCGCCCGGCATCATCACCGACGTCAACAAGCAGATGGAGGCGCTCACCGGCTGCACCCGGGACGAGCTGATCGGAGCGCCGTTCAAGAACTACTTCACCGATCCGGAGCGGGCCGAGGCGGGCATCCGGCTGGTGCTGAGCAAGAAGAAGATCACCAACTACGAGCTGACCGCGCGCGACCGCGACGGCAAGGAGACGGTGGTCTCCTACAACGCGACCACCTTCTACGATCGCGACCGGCGGCTGCAGGGGGTGTTCGCGGCTGCCCGCGACATGACGGAGCGCAAGCAATACGAGGAGTCGCTGCGCGAGCTGACCCACAAGGCGGAGCAGGCCAGCCGGGTCAAGAGCGAGTTCCTCGCCAACATGAGCCACGAGATCCGGACACCGATGAACGCCGTCATCGGCCTGTCGTACCTCCTGGGGCGCACCGGATTGGACGCGGAGCAGGCCACGTATCTGAACAAGATCAAGCTGGCGAGCAAGTCGTTGACCGCCGTCATCAACGACGTCCTCGATCTGTCCAAGATCGAGGCGGGCGAGCTGATGGTCGAGCACGCGGCCTTCAGCCCGCGGGCCCTCCTGCGGGAGCTGGCCGACGTGATGGCCGTCCAGGCGGACGCCAAGGGCATCGGCTTCGAGATCGACGCGCCCAATGACCTACCCGCCGCCCTGGAAGGGGACGCGACGCGGCTCAACCAGATCCTGACCAACCTTCTGTCCAACGCCATCAAGTTCACCGAGCGCGGTCAGGTGAAGCTGCAGATCCGCCGGCTCGGTACCGGATCGAAGGGCGTGACCCTGAGCTTCGTCGTGCAGGACACCGGCATCGGCATGGCGCCCGAAGTGCTCTCGAAGCTGTTCGCACCCTTCTCGCAGGCCGACACCTCGATCACGCGCCGCTTCGGCGGCACCGGCCTCGGCCTGTCGATCGTCAAGCGCTTGACCAACCTGATGGGCGGCGAGGTGAGCCTCGAGAGCACCAAGGACGTCGGCAGCGCGTTCAAGGTGGTGCTGGAGTTTGGGCTGGCCTCACAGCCGGCGCTGAGCGGTCACGAGATCTCTCCGGCGACGCCCGGCGAACCAGCCCTTGCCGGCGTGCGCGTGCTGGTCGTCGACGACAGTGACATCAACCTGGAGGTCACCAAACGCATTCTCGAGCTCGAGGGTGCCGAGGTGCGGCTCGCCGGCAACGGGCAGGAAGCCTTCGAGCGTCTGCAGGCCGAACCCCAGGCCTTCGACGTGGTGCTGATGGATGTGCAGATGCCGGTGCTCGACGGCCACGATGCGACCCGGCGAATTCGTCTCGAGCTGGGGCTGACGGATCTGCCGATCATCGCGCTGACGGCGGGGGCGCTCAGCAGCGAACGCCAGCGGGCCGCGGATGCCGGCATGGACTACTTCATTTTGAAGCCGTTCAGCGCCGAGGCCCTGGTTCGCTGCATCCTGCGCCACATCAAGCGGGAGAGCGGCGCGGTCGCGCTGGTGCCGAGCGGGGCGGACGACGACTCGGCTCCAGACCACCGGCCCTGGCCCGAGATCGAGGGTATCGATTCCAGCGACGCGCGGGCGCGATTGAGCGATGACCTGGGCCTCTTCGGATCGATGCTGAGCCGCCTCCTTCTTGAATTCTCCGACGTCACCCGGCCGGCGGTTACCTCAGACCCGGTCTCGCTGGCCGCCCACCGCGGACGCATGCACAAGCTCAGGGGCTGCGCGGGTATGCTGGGCGCCAGATCGATCCAGGATCTCGCCCGGGAAGGCGAGGCAGCCTGTACGGCGGGTGAGGTCGAGCGGGCCGCACATCTCGCGGCGACCCTGGCGAGGCAACTGGAGCGCCTGCGTGAGAGCGCTGCACCCACGCTCGCCGCCACGCGGGCGGAGCCGCAGAGGCCCGCCCAGGAGACCGGCAATGACCTCAATCCGCAGCTCGTGATCGACCTGATTTCCCTCCTCCGGCAGCAGAACCTCTCCGCGGTGAATCGCTTCAATGCCATGACGCCCCAGCTCGAGCGGCGCCTCGGTCAGGGGCGGTATGCGGTGATGCGCGACCACATGGAGCACCTCCGATTCCACGACGCGGTCAAAGTATTGGAGGGGGCAGCGGACGGAGTGGCTTGAGCACGCGATCGATCGCGACCCGGTAAAACCGCCGCTTCAGGAGCTCCGCCGCCCCGATATAGGTGGCCACGATCAACGCGACGGTGGTCAGCGACCAGAACGGCTCGTGCTCTGCGGCTCCCATGCCCGCGATTGTAGACTCCCGGGGCGCGACCCGGCGAGCCGCACTGGTCGTTCCGGGTCCTGCCGTCAGCGGCCGGAATCGTAGTTCAGGTTCGGCCCCAGCCAGCGCTCCACCTCGGCCGTGGTCATCCCCTTGCGCGTGGCGTAGTCCGCCACCTGATCGCGATCGATCTTCCCAACGTTGAAATAGCGGGATTCGGGGTGCGCGAAGTAGAGACCGCTCACGCTGGAGCCGGGCCACATCGCGAACGACTCGGTCAGGCGCATACCGGTGTTCTTCTCGACGTCGAGCAGCCGCCAGAGCGTCCCCTTCTCGGTGTGATCGGGGCAAGCCGGGTACCCGGCGGCCGGGCGGATGCCGCGATACTCCTCGGCGATCAGGCGCTCCTTGGTGAGATCCTCGAGGTGGCCGTAGCCCCACTCGTCGCGGACGCGCTTGTGCAGGTATTCGGCGAAGGCCTCGGCCAGACGATCGGCCAGCGCCTCGGCCATGATGGCGTTGTAGTCGTCGAGCTTCGCCCTGAAACCGTCGCACAGCTCCGGCAGCCCGATGCCGGTGGTCACCGCGAAGCCGCCCAGGTGGTCGCGAAGCTGGGTCGAGCGCGGCGCGACGAAATCCCCCAGGCAGCGCTGCGGCTCGCCCTTTTCTTTCGCGGTCTGCTGCCGCAGAAAATGGAACCGGGCCAGGACGTCGCCGCGACCGGCGTCGGTATAGAGCTCGACGTCGTCGCCCACGGCGTGGGCCGGAAAGAGCCCGTAGACCCCGCGCGCGGTCAGCAGCTTCTGCGCGACGATCGTGTCGAGCAGCGCGTTCCCCTCGGCGAAGATCTGGCGGGCCTGCTCGCCGTACTTGTCGTGCTCGAGGATGCGCGGGTAGACCCCCTTGAGCTCCCAGGTGTGGAAGAAGGGCGTCCAGTCGATGTACTCGCGCAAGGTGGCGAGCGGGACGTCCGCGAGCACGCGCACGCCCGTGAACCCGGGCGCCGGAATATCTTCGCTGCGCCACTTGATCGGCGTGCGGTTGGCGCGCGCGGCTTCCAGCGACACCAGCTTGTGCTTGGGCGTGCTGTGGATCTTGCGCAGGTTCTCGTAGTCCGCGCGGTGCTGGGTCACGAAGCCCGGCTTGCCCTCCGGGCTCAATAGGCTGGTGGTGAC
>JADGRB010000150.1 GCA_017881315.1 Pseudomonadota bacterium | reverse complement strand
AGTGGGAACAGATATCTGCACGGACATTAATGAAGCCTTTGAGGATGTATCCACTTTGCGAAAAACCATTTCCCAGATTGCCGCCGATCAGGGACTGTGGGTTGGCGCTTCGGGAACACCATCGACGGCTGTCAGGCCGAGTACGTGTTGGTTCACGATGCGCAGGCGAATTTGGCGAAGATCCCAGCCGGCCTCTCGGACGAGGAGGTCCTCCTCTGTCCGGACATCATGTCGACCGGCTTCTCGGCCGCCGAGCGCGGCCACGTTCGCCTGGGCGACGCGGTGGCGGTCTTTGCGCAGGGCCCGATCGGCCTGTGCGCGACGGCGGGTGCTCGCCTCGCCGGGGCGTCGCTGGTCATCGCCGTCGACAGCGTGTCCAAGAGGCTGGAGGTGGCCCGGCGAATGGGTGCCGACGTGGTCCTCAATTTCAAGGAGCAGGACGTGGTCGCGGAGATCAAGCGCCTCACCGGCGGCGGCGTCGACGTGGCGATCGAAGCCCTCGGCACCTCGGGCACCTTCGAGAACTCGCTGCGCTGTGTCCGTCCCGGCGGAACGGTGTCGAGCCTCGGTGTCTACTCCGGTCACCTGACTCTGCCGCTCGACGCGTTCGCGGCCGGCCTGGGCGACCACACGATCGTGACCTCGCTCTGCCCGGGCGGAAAAGAACGGATGCGCCGCCTCATGAGCATCGTGGCCGCCAAGCGATTTCCGTTTCAGGAGCTCGTCACCCATCCGTTCCGCCTCGCCGACATCGAGGCCGCCTACGACCTCTTCTCGCATCAGCGCGACGGCGTGATGAAGGTGGCCATCAGGCCCTGAATTCGAGCGCTCGCAGTCAACAACGAGTTCGGAGGTCTTCGATGCTCAAGATTCGAGACATAATGACGGCTGACGTGTACACGCTGGAGGCCGACGCGTCGGCCGTGGAGGCGGCCTGGGGGCTGACCCGACGGCACATCGGGGGCGCGCCCGTGCATGACAAGAGCGGCGCCTTGGTCGGCGTGCTGACCAAAGGCGACCTGGTGAATCCCGAGCCGGCCCAGTGGATCAAGGGCGAGGCGACCGTCGCCGACGTGATGAACCCGGACGTCTTGACCCTCTTTGCCGATGATCCAGCTCTGTCGGCGGCGATCGGAATGGCGGAGCGGAAGATCCACCGTGTGGTCGTGATGGACGCGAACTGCAAGCTGGCCGGAATCGTCACGTCCTTCGACATCGTCAAGGCGGTGGCTGCGGGATTGGACTTCGGCGTGGTCAAAACCGACCCGTAGCTCGGTCCGTCGCCTTTCGAGGCGCGAGCTCTTTTGGGCGCCCCAGGCGTCGATCGGCGCGCGCCGAGCACCTGCGGCACACGACTCACCTCGAACTGCCGCCGCCGTCGAGGGTAGAGTAGCGGCCGGACCATGATTCTGAGCCGTCCTCCCGGAGATCTGTCAGCCGCCGTCTGGATCGATCTGCTCCAGCCGACCGACCAGGAGATCGCCCAGGTCAGCGCGGCGACTGGCCTGCGGGTTCCGACCGAGAGCCAGGTGAGCGAGATCGAATCGACCAGCCGGCTGGCGTTCGAAGGTGGCGCCTTCTATCTCTCCGCGCCGCTGGTGGCCGTCGGTGCCGACGGCGACCATCAGGCCACGCCGGTCGGATTCGTGCTCTCGCCGCGCGTCCTGCTCACGATCCACTTCGTGCCGCTGGCGGCGTTCGACGCCTTCGGGGACGAGGCCGGCGCGGCGCCCCCCAAAGACGCCGAGGAGGCGCTGCTGCGCATCTTCGAGCTGATCGTCGATCGGGCGGCCGACAATCTGGAGCGCGCGGGCGCCGCGTGCGACGAGCTGTCGCGTGCCGCCTTCCGTGGCGGCGGCGCGCGCGTCAAGGTCGCGACCAAGCTGAGCGCGGCGCTGCGGCGCATCGGCGCCACGGCGGAGCAGATTTCTCGGATGCGCGACGAGCTGCTGGGCCTGGGGCGCGTCGGCGCCTACGTGACGGAGAGCGGGATCGCGGGGGCGCCCTCGGTGAACGCGACGCGACTCAAGGCGATCCGGGCCGACATCGCGTCGCTCACCGACTACGAGGCGCACCTCTCGGGAAAGCTGCAGTTCCTGCTCGACGCCACCCTCGGCTTCATCAACATCGAGCAGAACGAGATCGTAAAGACCCTGACCATCGCCTCGGTGGTCGGGATTCCGCCCGTGCTGGTGGCGGGCATCTACGGGATGAACTTCCGTGTCATGCCCGAGTTGCGCTGGGCGCTCGGCTATCCGATGGCGCTCGCCCTCATCGTCGTGAGCGGCCTCCTGCCGCTCTGGTGGTTCAAGCGCCGCGGCTGGATGTAGCGGCCCTCGGTGGGTCGGTGATCGTCCTGAGGGGCGCGCGATCACTTCGTTTCGACGATCGGAGGCCGCAGCTCCAGGTCCAGGGCCGCATAGGCCTCTGGAGGCGCGTGCCGTTCGAACAGCGGATAGAGCCCCTGTTCTTCCTTCGCGTTGTGCGCGTCGAGGAGGGCCTCGAAGGCCGCGCCGATCTCGCCGATCGGCTGTTCGTCACGAAGAAGGCGCTCGATGAGGTCGAGGAATCGGCCTAGCTCTCGGTGCTCGGCGCGCATGGCAGCGGTCGGGCCGCCCAACGCCCGCGTGAACGCTTCAAAAGAGGGGAACATGAACTCCTCCTCGATCCGAAAGTGCTCCTCGAGCGCCGTTCGGAACTGCTCGAATTCACGCCTCGCCTCGCTCCAGCTGCCGATCTCGGTCGCGATCTCGACCCGGTCAAACAGCTCGTCCAGGCGCCGATGGTGAAGCTGCAAGATCAGCGATACCGATTCCGATTCCACCTCTGCTTGTGCTGCGAGCATTTGCGCCTCCTTCGATATCGTTGCCACGGTACGCCGGCATGGCCTATGACGCCTGTCATGGCCGCAACGCGTTCGCCGTTTCGGCGCGGCGCCGCAGGCGGATCATGGCGGCCAGCAGGTGCCGGAGCACTCCGCTTTCACTCTCACGCGCGAGCACCACGTTCATCAGAGGCGCCAGGTGATCCGCGCGGCCCGCGTCCGGATCGACCCCCCCCGCCTGGCAGATCGCGCCGAAGAGGTCGTCCATCTCGGAGAACTCCAAGGCTGCGGTGATCGATAGCATGCGATCGGACCCGAGATCGGGAGCGTCGGCCTCCCGTCGAATTGCGTCTATCCGCTCGACGATCGCTGCCAGGGCCTCTCGTGAGATGGCAGGGACCGTGAAGCCGCGGCGGCTGGCGAGCTGATCGATCATGTGGGCGTGGTGGAGCTCCGCCTGGGCCATCGTCTCCCACAAGTCAGAGAGCTCCGCGTCGGGAGCTACCGCCTGGAACCGACGATAAAGGGCGCTGGCCTCGAGCTCGAGCCGCAGGCACGTTCCCATCACTTGCTCCGGGGTCGCCGCGGGAGCGCTGTTCATGGCGTAAGAATTGCGCGTTTTCGCCCTGCAGACCATGACACCTGTCATGGATCGAGCGCGGTACGGCTCTTGCGTTCCTTGGTCGACATGACCCGCCTTCCTGGGAGCGCGCTGGAGCAACTCGCGCGAAGCTCTATCTGCCGCGACATGCCGCCGGAATCAGTCGCCGCGCTGGCCAGGCACGCGTCCCTGCTCGATCGCGTTCGCGGCGACCGGGTTTACGAGGAGGGCGCGCCCGCCGCGGCGCTCCTCTTGATCACGCGAGGCGTGGTCAAGCTCGTTCGCGCGCTCGACAGCCGCGACGTGATCATCGAACTGGTCGGACCGGGCGACGTGCTCGGAGAGGCGGCCCTCACAGATGGGGGGCGCTACGACGCCGGTGCAGTCTGCGTCCATCCCTCGACGCTGCTGGCCATCCCCAGGGATGACGTGCTCGCCTTCGTCGCGTCGAACGCCGATGCCGTCCGCAACGTGCTCGCGTTCCTTCACGCCAGTCTCCGCCGCGCACACCAGCGCGTCGAGGATCTCTCCGTGTTCGGGGCCCGCCACCGCATCGCGCGCTTGCTCCTCCGGCTGGCCGACTGGACGGGCCGAGAAGACCACGGGCGAGTCGTGGTTCCGCTGGCGCTCTCGCGTCAGGAGCTCGCCGCGCTGATCGGGACGACCAGGGAGACGACCATCCGGGTCATGAGCGGCTTGCGCCAGGAGGGTCTGGTCGAACCTGGCCGCCGCGGCGTCGTGTTACCCGACCGAGCGGCTCTGGAGCTCGTCGCGGGAGAGTCACCATGAACGCTCACCGAGAGCCAGATCTGGTCTCGCTTCCGGCCCGGCAGATCGATAGGGCGCCGCCGATCGTCTACGGGCCGGTGCAGAGCCGACGGTTCGGCCGCTCGCTGGGGATCAACCTCCTGCCGCGAGGGCTGCGGCTCTGCACGTATGACTGCCGCTATTGTCAGTGCGGCGGCGAGAGGGTTCGGCACCGTCGGCGCACGGACCCTCCGTTCCCTTCGCTGGCGTCGCTGGAACGGGATCTCGTCCAGGCCCTCGCGAGCGATCCCGCCGTCGACGACATCTGCTTCGCGGGCGCTGGCGAACCGACTCTCCACCCTCGATTTCGCGAGGCGCTGCTCCTGGCGCGCACGCTGCGCGATCGCCTGGCTCCGCGTGCCACGGTCACCGTGCTCTCGAACGGCGTCGCGGCCGGAAAGGCGACCGTACGAGGCGCGTTGGCGCTCGCCGATCGCGCCCTGCTCAAGCTGGACGCGGCGCGGGACGATCTCTTGCGCGCGCTCGACGCCACACCCCGGGGACTGTCCGCCCGCCGCCTGATCGAGGTCTACGCCAGCATGATCGGTATCGAGACGCAGACGATTCTCGTCCGCGGCACCGTCGACAACGCGACTCCCGACGCGCTCGACGCGCTCGGAGAGGCGTTGCGGTTCATTCATCCCCGCAGCGCCCACGTTGGGACCATCACCCGCGCGCCTGCGGCCACCCCGGTCCACTCGTCCACGCTCCCCCTGTCGGGTACCGATCTCGAGGCAGCGGTCACCCGTCTGCGGACGGTCGCGCCCGGGATTGACGTATTTGCCTATTGAGTCTCTGGGGGCTTGACGGCCGGAGAAGGCGTCCCCGCAGAATTTTCGTCGGACGCGCCATCGGATGCAGAAACTGCGGTGCAGATTCCGCAGAGCCCGTCTGGTCCCCGAGGAAACCATGGATTTGAGTGGCTTATCTCTGGCTGGCCCAGCCGTTGCAAATGCGGTTCGGCATGCAAGCCCGCCGAGCAGTCATCGGCAACGCGTCCCGACGACCGTTCACTTCAAAAGGGGAGACACTCATGCGCTCACGACTGATCGGCTCGTTCTTGGCTATCGCCCTCATCGTTCTGGGCATGACGTCCACCGCCGAAGCTATTCCGGCCTTTGCCCGGAGGTACGGCACCAGTTGTCAGACGTGCCACATCGCATTTCCGAAGTTGACACCGTTCGGGGAGGCGTTCCGCCGCAACGGCTACAAGTTTCCCGGCCAGGAAGACGACTTCGTCAAGCAGGAGCAAGTTCCGATGGGACAGGAGGCCTACAAGCAGATGTTCCCGAACGCGGTCTGGCCAGGGACACTTGCCGGCAGCGCGCCAGTCGCCCTGGGCTTCAACGGCGCCGTCACGATCCACCCCAACAAGTCATCCGGCAGCGCCCAGTCGGACCACGGTTCGGTCATCACGCTGCAGAACCTCGTCGAGGAAGGTCACCTGTGGGCGGGCGGCGCCTTCAGCGAGCACATCGCCTACTACGGCGAGCTGACGTTCGGGACGGACGGTAGCCTGGACCTGGAGCACGCCGAGGTTCACTTCAACGATCTCGGGGCCTCCTCTCACCTCCTCAACCTCTACGTCGGTCGCGGCGTTCCCAACTTGACCAGCTTCGCGCCACATTCGAGCTACATCGCCGACAGCATCCTGCCCTCGATAGCCGTCACCGCGCTCTTCGGCGGCAATGCCGACAATTCGTTCAGCACCATGGGTCAGTACAACCTCGTGGAGGTGAACGGCATGTTCCGGGGCCGGTTCATCTATTCGCTGGGCGCGAACTCGGGGGCGAACGTGGATATCCGGACCTCGGAGAACGCGACCGCGCACCTCGGGTTCAAGCTGGGCGGCATGCGCCTCGACGGGGAGGGGAACCCCGCGGGTACCACGGGAAATCCGCTGAAACCTTGGGAAGAGACCGCGCTGACGGTGGACGCCTTCGGTTACCGATCCGCGTCGCACTTCGATAGCGCCGCCGACGCGACCATGACCCAGGACGACTTGACCTACGTACTCGGCGGGCACGTGCGCGGGACGGTTGGCTCCCTCGAGCTCAACAGCGGGCTCTTTCAGGAATGGCACAATCACGCGACGGCCACCGGCACCGGGGTCAAGGCGTTGACCCAGTACGACGAGCTGTCCTACGTCGTCTTTCCTTGGTTCATCCCGGCGGTGCGCATGGAGTATGTGAGCCTCTTGCCCGACGCCGGAACGCGCATCAACGACCTCAGGTTCGTCGTGGGCGCTGCCTGCCTGGTCCGGCCGAACCTCAAGGTGACGCTGACCGGCCTCATCGAGCACGCGAACAGCGCTCCCGACGCCGGCTGGGGCGCTGGGTCGGAAGGATTGGCCCTGCCCACGACGGGAGCGGTCACGGAGTTCGAGGCCATCCAGATCGGGCTCGCGTACGCTCTTTAGAGCGGGGTGACACGAGCTGCGAGCTTGATGCCGGCGCGAATACAGGCGCCCATGCTCGGACCGTCGCGCAGCGCCCCGCCCATGAACAGGCCGGGCAGCTGGAGCTCGGCCTCTTCCATCGCGTCGTGGAAGCGCTGATAGCCGAGGTTGTACTGCGCGATGGCATGGGCGTGACGAGTAACGCGACGAAACGTCGGCTCCCCTTCCACGCCAAGCAGGGTCTCGAGATCGTCTTGCACGATCCGGCACAGCGCCTGGTCGGGGAGGGCCGCAAGCTCGGGTTGACGGGTGCCCCCGACGTACGTCGTGAGAAGCACGGACCCTTCCGGCGCGCGTCCAGCGAACAGCGAGCTCGTGAAGAGGGTCCCCAGGATGTGCAGGTCTTCCCGCGCGGGAACCAGCACCCCAAATCCGTCGAGAGGATGTCGGACCGCCGCGCGAGGGAAGCCGAGCGCCACGCTGGCGACCGCGGGATATTCGACCTCACGGAGTACGGAAAGGCGCTCGGCAGTGGTCGGGGCGAACGGTAGCCTGGCCGCCGCATGACCCGGGACCGCTAGAACGATCGCGTCGGCAGCGAGCATCTCCGCCCCGAGGAGCGCGCTCCTGAAGCGCACCGTGAAGGGAGGGCCGGGCTCGAGAGCGTCGATCGTCACCCCTGTCGAGAGCGCGTTCCCGAGCTCCGCGCCGATGGCGTCGACGATAGCCTGAAGCCCACTGCGAAAAGAGATCGAGCGCGCCTTGAACCGCTTCCTGGGCGGACCTCGTCGCATCGCGGTCGCGATGCCGCCGCAGGTGAGGGAGCCGTAGCGGCGCTCCAGGTGGTGGAGCGACGGAAACGCATGTCGCACAGACAATCGCTCCGGATCTCCGGCGTAAATGCCCGCCACGAGTGGATTGACCGCGTAGTCGAGCGCCTCGACGCCCAGTCGCCTTCGCGTGAATCCGGCCACGCTGTCCTCCGCTCCAGGCTCGGCCCGGGCCGCGAAGGGTTCCGACAGAAGGCGCAGCTTCCCCGCAGCGCTCAGCAACGGCGTCCGTAAGAAGGACCACAACGACGTGGGTATCGGCACAGGTCGACCGCGCCGCACGATGAAGCGTTGGTGGGCCGCTGGCGAGGCCGCGAGGACCTCGGATTCAAGGCCGATGTCGCGGAAGAAGTCCAGCAACAGGGGATCATCGACCGACATGACGTTTGGTCCGCCTTCGACCAAGAACCCCTCTTCCCGGATGCTCCGAATGACGCCGCCTGGACGCTCCGAGCGTTCCAGCACCCGCACCCGGCAGCCGCGACGGTTCAGAAAGTGAGCGGCCGTGAGCCCGGTTAGCCCGGCACCGATTACGACGACCGACTTCGTCTCGGAAGAGGAAGGCATCTTGAATGATGGCGCGTCGGTGAGGTCGCCCAGACGGTCATGTCGGGGCGAGCTCCGCCCGCCCGCCGCGCACCGACGAGAGCACGAAGCCGCCCAGCAGTCCGAGCGCGATGAGCACGTCGCGCACCGTGATCGGCGAAGTGCCCACAGCCGCCAGCGTTGGAACGACCAAGAGATGACAATTGAGCCAAAGGCCGACGAGCTGGAGGATGATGACGCTCTCGAGCACCCGCGCTGACCTCCGGCCGCGCGGGTTCAGCAGCATCAGGAAAGGCACCGCGAACACCAGCCCGATCACCGTCAGAACGACGGGGCCCCAGCCGCCCTGGGCGCGGCGCAGAGCGAAGACGGTCTCCTGGGGCAGATCGCCGTACCAGATCGTCAAGTACTGCGACCAGAACAGGTAGGCCCAAAAGATCGAGAGCGCGAGAACCATTGCGCCCGCGTCGCGTCGCTGTGCCTCGGAGAGCGCGCCCCGGACCAGGCCGAGGAGCGTGAGGAGGCCGGTGCCAGCGATGAACGCGGCCATGAAGACGTACGGCCCGATGAGGGTGCTCTCGAAGCTCGGGTCCGGCCCGAGCACGAAGTCGAAGGCCCAGACGGACAACACCACCGCGTAGATCAAGCAGTAGGTCACCGCCACCGTGCGACCTCGCGTCTTGGTCTCGTCGGGCCGCGATCGGAGCAGCAGGCGGGCGACTCCGAAGAGAATCAGGGCGAGCCCGATCTCGCGCCCGCCCAGGCGCGAGAGGCGCAACCACGCGCTTCCGCTGCTCTCCGGGGGGAGCCAGGGAGCCGATCTGGCGCCCGCCAGGATGACCACCAGCACGATCAGAGCGACCGGTGCGAAGCTCGCCAGGGCCGCGCCCCGCGTGGCGAGCGGCCGCGCCCAGCTGGCGTCGACGATCCGGAAGAACGCCACGAAGGCGAGAGCGCCGGCCGCGATCCCCGCGAAGAACAACCAGCTCGCGATCAGGGCGGCGAACGTTCGTGGCGACTCGCCTCCCTGAAGCCCGGTCGCGAATGCGGCCACGCCGGCGGCCACGGCGATGAAGGCGGCCACGGCTCCGCGCCGCCCCAGTCCCGCTTCGAGTCTTCGCAGCCAGAGCGTCATGGCGTGTCTCCTGGAACCGGCGCGAGCTTCCCGACGCACCCCTCGCTTTGCAGCGTGCGGACGAAGGCGACCAGGTCCCAGCGATCCTGCGACGTCGTGCCCTCCCGCATCGTGGGCATCGCGCGGCCGCCCGCGGTGAGCGTGCCGTAGAGAAATCCGTCGCTGCGCGCGCAGATCGAGACGTGTCGCAGGTTCGGGGCGGGGGGGAACTTGGCGGAGACCGGGCCATCGCCGCGTCCCTCTCGACCGTGACAAGCGATGCAGTGGATCGCGAAGAGCTTGGCGCCCCGAGCGGAGGCGGCGGCGTCGAGCGGATGAGGGGGGGGCGAGTCCTTGTCGTCCTCGCGGTCTTCCAGGGTCTCGACCCCGCCGACCGGGATGGAGCCGGCAGGTGCCGGCCGAGCCTCGTCGAGCGGTTGCAGGGCGGGCTGCTGCTCCATGCTGGCCGGCCACATCCTCCCGTTGCAGCCGAGGAGCAGGAGTCCCAAGGGCGCGAGCCAGCGCGCGTTCATGGGCGAACCTCCACCGCGCCGGACAGCGCGCGCCGGATCGCGGCTTCGCGATCTGCGCTGCATCCCTCGAGCGGGACGATGACCACGAGCCGATCGGTCGTGACCTCGCCTCGCGCACGCCGGGACACCGTCCGGCGGGTGAACGCCGACAGGATCACCAGCGCCGCGAAGTTGGAGAGGCCGGCGAAGAGCATGGTGAGCTCGAACATCACCACCCCGAAGGCCGTCCAGGACACGATCGGTTTGCCGCCGACGATCAGGTCCATCGATCGCGAGGTGGCCACCTCGAGGGCCATCGCGCAGCTGAGGCCCGTGAGCCCGCCGACGAGCGCGATCCAGCCGAGCGCCCGCCAGGGTCCCGGACGACCTGTCTGGTGGACGGCGGGAAAGGGTGCCGAGCTGACGACGCGCGCCGTGGTCACCTGGTCCTCGTGGAGCGCCCGCAACGCGCGCGCCGCGCCGTCGGGATCGGCAAAAACGGCCACCAGCTCTTCACGCATGAGGCCCCTCCCCCAGGGAGGCGTGCTCACCTTCCATCGTTTCGGCCACCGACATCGACGGAAAGATCTTGATGAGCAGCAAGAACAGCATCACGAACCAGCCGAAACCGCCCAGACAAATGGCCAGCTCGCGCAGGGTCGGCACGTAGAGGCGCCAGGCGAAGGGATCGAAGTTGTGGGCGAGCGTGGTCACGATGAACAAGAAGCGCTCGAACCACATCCCGATCGTGACCACCACCGACACCACGATCAGCACGGGCAGGCTGCGGCGCGCCCGCTTCCAGAAGCAGACGAGCGGCACCACGCTGTTGCACACGACCACCAGCCAGAAGATGGGCGCGTAGGCGCCGGTGGCGCGCCAGCGGAACAGCTCCGCCTCGGTGCTGTCGCCCCGATAGAAGGCCATGAAGAACTCGGTGGCATAAACGAACGTCATCACCAACGACATGGCGAGCATCAGCTTCGACAGCAGTTCGAAGTGCGCCTCCTTGATGTAGCGGCCGAGGTGGTAGCCCCGGCGTAGCCCGCCGAGGAGAAGGATGGCCATGGCGATGCCCGAGAAAATGGCGCCGGCGACGAAGTACGGCGCGAAGATCGCCGAGTGCCAACCGGGCATCAGGGTCATCGCGAAGTCCCAGGAAACGACGCTGTGGACCGAGATGGCCAGCGGGATCACGATGCCGGCGAAGATCGGGTACGCGCGCTCGAGCAGGCACCACTCGCCGTCGGTGCCCGAGAAACCCAGCGAGAGCGCCCGGTAGAGCGGCCTGCGCCATCCCCCGATCCGTCGCGCCAGCAGCGCCAGATCGGGCAACATCCCCATGTAGACGAACAGCGCGCTCACCGTGACGTACGAGCAGATGGCGAACACGTCCCAGGTGAGCGGCGAGCGAAAGTTCGGCCAGAGGCCACGCTGGTTCGGGTACGGCAGAACGAAGAAGAACAGCCAGGAGCGCCCGATGTGGATCACCGGATAGAGGCCGGCGGTGAGGATGGCGACGAGGGTCATCTTCTCGGCGGACCGTCCGACGGCCGCGCGCAAAGGTGAGCGGGTGAAGAAGAGGATCGCCGAGATCAGCGTGCCCGAGTGGCTGACCCCGATGAAGAAGACGAACGTCGTGATCAGCGAGCCCCACATCACGGGCGAGTTCAGGCCCGTCACCACCAGGCCCTGTCGCAACATCGTGCTCCAGGCCCAGCCGCCGAGAACGACCAAGCTCGCGGCGGCGCCGAGGCCGAGCCAGTAGCGCCAGGAGGTCCGCGTCATGGTCGCGAGCGTGTCGCGTTCGATCTGCGAGATCGGGTTCGCGGCGGCAGCGGCCGGGGTGTCGATCATGTGCCTTCCTTCTTCTCTCGCTGGCGCGCGAGGTACACGACGCCGGGCTTGGTGTTCAGCTCCTCGAGCAGCCGGTAGGCGCGCGGATCCTTGGCCATCCGCGAGACTTGGGAGGTCGGATCCTTCAAGTCGCCGAAGACGATCGCGTGCGCCGGACAGGTCGC
>JADGRB010000393.1 GCA_017881315.1 Pseudomonadota bacterium | reverse complement strand
AGCGCCGCGACCCGTCTCACCGCCGCATTCCGCCCCCGCCGAGCCCAGACCCCGAAGGCCAGCGCGCCGACGAGCGCCACGCTCTCGAGAGACACCGCGAGAGTAAACATGTCCGCCAAGCGCGCCAGCGTATCCGAGACCGAGCCCCTTGGCACCAACCTCTCGCACGCTGGGCGCGCCGAGCGGACAGCTGTCCGCTCTTGTCCGCGGACAACTGTGTCGGCGCCGGCGAAGCGACCGCGGATTGTCTGGGGCTCGTCTCGGCACGGCGGCTGCACAAGGCCGGCTCGACTTCGACTGCAGAACCAAGGAGCCGCCATGATCTCGAGATTCCAAACTTCACTTCGCACCGCCCTCGTCCTCACGGCGACGGTGCTTGCCCACGCGGCGTACGGACAGGACGCCGCCCCGGCGGGGACCGCCGCGTCTGACGCCGCCGCCGCACTGTCGCCACCGAAGCTGGTGACGTTCGTCGATGCGACCTATCCCGCGGCGGCCCAGGCCGCTCGTCTACAAGCGAACGTCGACCTCGAATTGACCATCGATGCAACGGGCGCGGTCACCTCGGCTCGGGTAGCCGCACCGGTGGGCAACGGATTCGACGAGGCCGCGCTCGAGGCGGCCCGCCGGTTCGTGTTCGAGCCGGCCAAGCGCGGTGACAAGGCCATCCCGGCACGCATCAAGTATCGCTACGTGTTCGAGCTCGCGGCCGAGGCAGCGCCCCTGCCCACCACCGGGGAGCTCGAGGGCAAGATCCTGTCGCGGAGCGACAATCAGGGGATCGCCGGCGCGCTCGTCACGCTGAGCGCGGAGGACGGCCAGCCCACGCGCACGGCGATCAGCGACCCGTCGGGCGCGTTCCATTTCTCCGCGCTCCCGCCGGGGCGGTTTCACGTCAAGCTCGCCGCGTCCGGGCTGGCTCCGCTCGCGGCCGACGAGGAGGTCGCTGCCGGTGAGCTCACGTCGGTGACCTATCGGATGGAGGGCGCCGGGAAGGCGAGCGCGGCGGCCACGCTGGAGTTCGGCGCGACGGCCACCATCGAGGCGCCCCCACGCGAGGTCACCAAGCGCAGCCTGAGCGGAGAAGAGCTCTTGCGCGTGGCGGGCACCCGCGGCGATCCGCTCAAGGCCATCGAATACATGCCCGGGGTGGGACGCTCGCCCCAGGCCGAATTCATCATCATTCGTGGCTCGTCGCCCGCCGACTCCGAGGTGGAGTTCGAGGGCGCCCCCGTCTATCGCCTGTATCACTTCGGCGGCCTCACCAGCTTCGTGCAGCCGCGGTTGCTCGACAAGATCGACCTTTACCCCGGAAATTTCTCGGCCCGCTTCGGACGCAAGATGGGCGGCATCATCGACGTCGGGGTCCGGGATCCCAAGACCGACGCCCTGCACGGCATGGTCGACGTCAACGTGGTCGACAGCTCGTTCCTCTTCGAGGGACCCCTCACCAAGAACTGGTCCTTCGCGGTGGCGGCCAAGCGCAGCTACGTCGACCTGTTCATCGACAAGCTGATTCCCAAGGACCAGGCGCAGATAACGGCGGCGCCCGTGTACTGGGACTACCAGGCGATGCTGGCCTACAAGCCGAGCAGCAACGATCGCTTCCGGGCCATGGTTTACGGGTCGTACGACGATCTCAAGTTGATCCTGGCCCACCCGGCCGATGCCGACCCCTCGATCCGGGGCGGGGTGAGCTCGAAAACTGAATTTCACCGGGCGCAGCTCACCTGGCAGCACAAGTACAACGCCGCGGTCGAGCACGAGATCAACCTGTCCACCGGACCGTTCTCCTTCGGCACCAGCGTGGGGCCCGACCTGGCGGTCCAGATTCCGGGGTACGAGGGCTTCCTGCGCTCGGAATGGCGCGCGCGCTTGACCGATCGGCTGCGCCTCCTCGGCGGGCTCGACGTCTCTTACAACTGGTTCAATTTCGCCTACGACGGTCCCCGGCCCACGCAGGTCGACGGCGATCCCGACACCTTCGGGCCTCTCACCGGCCGGCAGAACGTCTCGCTCCATCATAGTTACGGCTTCCTTCGACCTGCCGCTTACCTCGAAGCCATCTGGCAGGTCACCGAGCGGCTGACCCTGGTTCCGGGCGCGCGCGTCGACTACCTGGGTGACGTCGACCGCTGGACGTTCGATCCGCGGCTGACCGGGCGCATCCAGCTCACGGCGACCACCATCCTCAAGGGCGGCGTCGGACTGTTTTCTCAGGCGCCCAGCGGCGCCGACAGCCTGCCCGTGCTCGGCAATCCGCACCTTCGGCCGGGGCGCGCACAGCACTACAGCCTGGGCGTCGAGCAGGAGGTCGGCGGCCGACTGAAGCTCACCGCGGAGGGCTTCTACAAACGCCTCAGCGATTTGACGGTAAACAGTCCCGTCCCGGGCGAGAACCTGAACAACGACGGGATCGGCCGGATCTACGGCGGCGAGGCGTCGGCGAAGCTGCGGCCCACCGCGAAGGCGAGCGGGTTTGTCTCGTACACGCTGTCGCGCAGCGAGCGGAACGACCACGGCGAAGGGTGGCGCCTCTTCAACTGGGATCAGACCCACATCCTCACCGTCGCCGGCGCCTATCGAATCGGCCGCGGCTGGGATCTTTCGGGAACGTTCCGCTACGTGACCGGTAACCCGCTGACGCCGGTGGTGGGCAGCATCTACAACGCCAACACCGACACCTACAAGCCCATCTACGGCGCCATCAACAGCGACCGCAGCAACGCCTTCCATCGGCTGGATCTGCGCGTCGAGAAGAGCTGGCGCGTGCGCAGCGGCAGCATCGCCGCCTATCTGGACGTGCAGAACGCCTACGACCGACACAACGAAGAGGGCCGCGCCTACAACTTCGACTTCACCAAGACCGGTGTGATTTCGGGCCTGCCGCTGCTTCCCAGCTTCGGCGTCCGCGCCGAGTTCTGAGAGGCAAGAACCATGAACCCCAACACGACGAGAACCATCATGACCAACACGACGACAGAGACTTCTTCATCGCGGACCACCGGGTTGCTGCTGCTCGGCCTCTTGGGCGGGATCTTCTTGGCGGGATGCGGTCCCACCTTCGATCCGGCCTCGCTCATCGCGACCACCCGGGTGCTCGGGGCCCGGGTCGAGGTCGAGGGCGCGCCGGATCGGGCGACGCCGATCCCGGGCGAAACCGCCGACGTGACCTGGCTCGTCACGTCGCCCGAAGCCACCCCGCCGCTCGGCTGGGCCTTCGCGGTTTGCACGCCGGGAACGGTCGGCGGCAAGACCTCACTCGGCTGCGCCAGCGCGCCGCTCGCGCTCTACGAAGGGACCGCCTCGCCTCCCCGGATCTCGATTCCCGTGCCGACCGCCGACGTTCTCGGGTCCGCCACCAGCTTGGTCCTCTACGGCCAGATCTGCTCGGGCGCCGGTTCGATGCCCATCTTCGATCCGCAAAGCGGCATCCCGGGTTGTACGGGCGGTGGCGGCACCACGGCGTCGGTCGACATCCCGCTGCAGCTGGGCGTCGACGCCAACCACAATCCCACCGCCGATCGGGCCTTCACCTTCGACGGTCAGGCGTGGCCCGCCCTCGCCGCTGGGGACGATCCGTGCGTCGTGGGTCCGAAGGCCTCGGCGGCAACCAAGGATCACGTCATCGGCAACACCACCGAAGGGAGCGATCGCGAACCCTACACGGCGATGCTGGGCGATCCGCCCGTCGCGACGCCGGAGCGCGAGAGCCTTCAGATCTCGCAGTTCACCACCGCCGGCAAGCTGCAGAGCCAGTTCTCGTTCGTCGAGGGCACGGACGACAACGCCGAAACCACCGTCGATGTCAGCTGGGAGGCGCCCCCGGCCACCGAGGTCCCGGACGCCGGGTTGGCGGTGACGTTCACGTTCGTCGTTCGCGACAACCGCGGCGGCACCGACTGGACCACCCGCTCGGCCTGCGTCGTTCAGTAGTCACTCGAATCGCAAACCCACATCAACCCCACATCAACCCGGAGACACACCATGAAAATCGTCGCAATCGGAGCTCTCTTTTCGGTCCTCATCGGCAACGCCGCCTTCGCCCAGACCTTCACGCCGGCCGCAGGTCCCGGCGGCGATGACGAGCCCCAGACCATCGTCGGTGGTCGCCAGGAGGGGCAAACCACCGTGAGCGGGTGGTTCGTCTCGCCGACCTTCGGCACCACGGGCTGGGGAGGCGCGCTGGCGTACAGCCCCGGCATCCGTGGCGGCATCTATCTGAACCGGCGCCTGGCCATCGGCCTGGCCGTCAACGGCCTCGCCAACGGCGATTCGCACCTGGGCGGGAATGAAGG
>JADGRB010000149.1 GCA_017881315.1 Pseudomonadota bacterium | reverse complement strand
GGCCAACGGCACCGCCTGCACCTTCAGCGGCACGGCCTTCGACAGCGGATGCATGACGGACAGCGCCCAGGTCCTGACGGCATACGCCCAGTATTTCGTCAGGTGGGTACAGGGATACGCCGCCCAGGGCATCACCGTCGAAGCGATAGCTCCGCAGAACGAGCCGAACTACTTCGACAACTACCCGTCCTGCGGCTGGGCGTCGCCGCTCTTCACGAAGTTCGTGGGCCAGTACCTCGGCCCGGCCTTCAGCACCGCGAACCTGACCACCAAGATCATGCTCGGCACCATGTCCAACGCCAACAGCGGCACGGACCCCGGCATCGTCAGCGCCGTGCTCGCCGACGCCACCGCCAAGGGTTACACCAAGGTCTTCGGCTACCAGTGGAACATGCAGCCCAACATCGCCAGCATCAAAACCTATAATTTGCCCATCTGGCAGACCGAGCACAAATGCGGCAACTACCCCTGGAACCCGGCGGGATTTCCCACCTTCAACGCCAACACGGCCCCCAATGATTACGCCTACGGCGTGGAGAGCTGGGGCTACATCCGCGACTGGATCAAGGCCGGGGTGACCGCCTACAACGCCTGGAACACGGTGCTCGACACGGCCGGCAAGAACATCGACTCGGTGCGGCCCTGGCCCCAGAACGCGCTCCTGACGGTGAACACCTCGACGAAGGCGCTCACCATCACGCCGGCCTACTACGCCTTCCGCCACTTCTCTCAATTCGCCGCCGTGGGGGCCAAGGTCGTCGCGACGAGCGTCAACGATGCGGTGGCCTTCAAGAACCCCGACGGCAGCATTGCCACGGTGATGTACAACTCCGGAGCCGCGACGACCTATATCCTCGCCGTGGGCGGCAAGAAGCTACAATTCGCCATGCCCGCCAACGGATGGGCAACCGTGGACTACCTGCCATGACGACGTCGCGTATGAGCCGAGGCCATCTATTTTCCGCGCGCGGGATCGCGTCGCTGGGCTTCGCGATGCTGGTGACGGGCTGTACGTCTCCAACGACGTCGGGTAGCCCGAGCGGAACGGGTGGCACTTCGAGCACCGGGACTGGCGGCTCGGCGGGCAGCCCGGGCTCCGGTGGGAACCATGGCTCGGGCGGCACGACAGGCTCGGGCGGGAACACGGCGTCGGGCGGCAGCACGGGTTCCGGCGGGAGCACGAGCGGGGGTGGAACCAGCGGGTCTGCCGGCAGCACGGGCGCGGCCGGCACCGGAGCGGGCGGAGCGAACGGCGGCTCGGCCGGACACCCGTCGGGTGGCGCCGGCGGCACCCCGACCGGCGGCTCGGTGGGCACCGCGGGGACCGGCGGCACGGCAGGCACGACCGGATCCGGTGGCGCCAGCGGCAACCCTTACCCCGTGCCGACGCAGACCCCGGCCGACGAGGATGGATCTCAGCTTTGGCTGCGCTACGTGAAGGTCAACCTTCCCGCCCGGCTGGCCGAGTACCAGGCCGGCCTCACCCAGGTCGTGACGGCGGGGAGCTCCGCCACCCTGCAAGCGGCGCAGGCCGAGCTCGTGAAAGGAATCGGCGGTCTGACCGGGATGACGATCCCCGTCGTGAGCGCGCCGACGGCCGCTGGGGCGGTGGTGCTCGGAACGCCGGCCTCCTCGACGATCGTGAGCTCGCTGGCGCTCGGCAGCAGCCTGACGGCGGTGGGCAGCGAAGGGTATCTGGTGCAGTCGACCACCGTGAGCGGGCGAGCGGCCATCGTCATCGCCGGCAACACCGACGTCGGCGTGCTTCGCGGCAGCTTCGCCCTGCTGCGCCAGCTGCAGTGCCACCACACGCTGGCAGGCCTGGCGCTCAGCGAGACCCCCAAGGTTCAGCGCCGCATCCTCGATCATTGGGACAACCTCGACGGCACCATCGAGCGCGGCTACGCCGGCAAATCAATCTGGAACTGGAGCTCGCTGCCTGGGACGATCTCTCAGCGCTACATCGACTACGCGCGCGCCAACGCGTCCATCGGCATCAACGGGGTCGTGCTCAACAACGTCAACGCCGATCCGCAGATCCTCACCAGCTCGTATCTGAGCAAGGTGGCCGCCCTGGCGACCGCGTTTCGCCCTTACGGGATCGCGGTGTACCTCTCCGCTCAGTTCGGCGCGCCGATCCAGATCGGCGGGCTCACCACGGCCGACCCGACGAACAGCTCGGTCAAGACCTGGTGGGTCAACCTGGCGAACACGATCTACACGAGCATCCCGGACTTCGGCGGATTCTTGGTGAAGGCCAACTCCGAAGGCCAACCGGGACCGGCAGACTACGGGCACACGCACGCCGACGGCGCCAACATGCTCGCGGCCGCGCTCTCACCGCACGGTGGCATCGTGATGTGGCGCGCCTTCGTCTACAGCGACAACGGCACCGATCGCATCGGCCAGTCGTACAACGAGTTCAAGCCTCTGGACGGTAAGTTCAATAGCGGCACGATGGTGCAGGTGAAGAACGGGCCGCTCGATTTCCAGCCGCGCGAGCCCTTTCACCAATTGTTCGGCGCCATGCCGAGCACGCCCCTGGCTCTGGAGGTGCAGATCACCAAGGAGTACCTGGGCGAAGACACGCATCTGGCCTATCTGGGACCGATGTGGCAGGAGGTCCTGCAGTCCGATACCTACGCCAAGGGCCAGGGATCCCTGGTGGCGCGGGTCATCGACGGGACGCTGAACAGCTACAAGCTCACCGCGATGGCCGGCGTCTCCGGCATCGGGAGCGACGCGAACTGGATGGGCTCCCATTTCAACCAGGCCAACTGGTACGCCTTCGGCCGGCTGGCGTGGAACCCCGACATGACCGCGCAGGACATCGCGGACGAGTGGATCCGGCAGACCTTCTCCAATGACCCGGTCGTCGTGGCCCCGGTGACGCAGATGATGATGAATTCGCGTCAGAACCTGATCAACTACATGGAGCCGATCGGGTTGGTCCACATGATGGGCTCGACCAACCACTACGGGCCCGCGCCTTGGGTCAACAACCTGACCCCCGCCGACACCAACCCGTTCTACTTTCACAAGGCGGACGCGACCGGGATCGGATTCGATCGGACTTCGGCCGGCAGCAACACGGTGGCGCAATATGCGTCGACCGTGGCGACCAAGTTCGGGACGCGCAGCACCGTGCCCGACGATTTCTTGCTGTTCTTCCAGCGCGCGAAATGGGACGACATCCTGCCGTCGTCGGGACGTTCGATCTGGAACGAGCTCGTCTATCGCTACAGCGCCGGCGTCGATTCGGTGCAGACGATGCGCAACCAATGGCCCATGGTCATGGGGCGGATCGACAACAAGCGCTACAACGACGTGGCCGGCTTCCTGCAAATCCAGCACTACGAAGCGCGCTGGTGGCGGGACGCTTGCCTGCAGTACTTCATGAGCGTCAACAAGCACACGATGCCGACCGGATACTCCCCGCCCGCCCAGAGCCTCTCCTATTACATGGGCCTCACCTGCCCGAGCGACGCGACCAAGCCGCGCTGCCCCGCCATCAACACGGGCAATCCGTCGCCGGCGATCACGCCCTGACGGATTTCGCGAAGGCAATCAGGCGGGCCGCGAGCCGGGTCGGATCGTCGAAGTGCGGGGAATGCCCGAAGCCCTCGGGCTCTTCGATGACGGCGTGCTCGGGCAGGTGACGCCGGAAGTAGGCGAGCGAGCTCGCGGGGAGGAGGCGTTCGGATTGGCCCCAGAGAAGCAAGATCGGCATCGCGAGCGCGCCCAGGCTGTCCGGCGTGGGCAGGTCATCCAGGGTCGCCGCGCCCATGACGTCGCGGACCGCAGCTCCCTTCATGATGTCGCGAAGTCCCGGGGCGAGCGCCGCCACGTACCACGGCGTGCGGTGGTAGAGACGCGCGAGCAGCTGGCGGGCCTCGGCGGCCGAGTCGATCTTGAACACGTCTCGCAGCTCTTCCCACTCGCGGGGTGTCGTCCGAGCCCCTGCGGGCGAGACCAGGGCGAGGGCCGCCAGACGTTCCGGCCGCTCCAGCGCATACCTCAGCGCCAGCGCGCCGCCCAGGGAGCTCCCCACCAGGACCATCCGTTCGCCGACCACGGCGTCGAGCAGTTCGGAGACCGCGCCGAACAGGCGTTCCGGAGTGAGACGTCCGGACCAGGTCCCGCTGAACCCGTGTCCGGGCAAGTCCGGCGCCACCAGACGACCGGCCTGGGGGAGCATGCGGATGAGCAGCGGTCCGAAGGCGGTCGCCGCCGATCCGAGGCCGTGCAACATGACGATCGTCGGGAGGTGGCCGGGCCCCCGCGCATCGTAGGCGTGCAGCGTGCCGGCCGCCGTGCGCACGGCGAGGCTCCGGAAGCCGTGGCGGTTCAGCACGAACCGCCCGCCGCGCCCGACCGCGGAGAGCAACCCTATCTTCTTAGTCATGCCCGCCCCGGCCGAGCTCGTCGAGGGCAGCTTGAAATGCAGCCACAAGTTGATCGGGACGATCGATCACGGCGGCGTCTGCCAGCAATCCCAACCGCAGCATCCCGGCGTAGCCGAAACAGGTCAGGCTGAGCCCGATGCTGGCCGGGGCCGGGGCCCAGATGACGATGCCTCCGAGCGGCTGCCCCGCGATGTGGAGCGGCATGGGCGGCCCGGCCAAGCTGCTCACGACCAGGCTCGCCCGCCGCGCGCCCCACCGCACCGCCCAATGTTCGATGGCCGGAGCGACGCCGCCGACCAGGCCGATCAGGCCGCTGGCGAGCCGAGACGGACCGCCGGATCGCAGCAGCGCCATGTCGCGCGCGACGGCCTCGAGGCGCGCCTGCGGATCGCCGAGGGCGACTGGAAGGCGGACGAACACCGAGGCGTAGTGATTTCCGAGCGCATCGGCCGCGCCCGCCGAAGGCCCCGCGACCGGGAGCAACGCGTGGACGGAGCGCGGGACCTGCCCGTGCTCTCGCTCATAACGACCGAGAGCTCCGGCGACAGCGGCCAGCAGAACGTCGGAAAGGTGATGGCCGCGCGCCCTCGCTATCGACTTGATGGAGTCGAGCGGGATCGCCTCCGACCAGGCGGTGTGCTTGTGGCCATCGAGGGGGCGGCGCAGCAGACCGACCGGATCGCCCGGCATCAGGAAGCGAAATAGACCGCCGAGCTGGCCGAAGAAACGGCGCCAGGCGGTCGGCCTGGGGGAGGGGCGGCTCGGGGATCCGGTCTCGCCCGAGCCCGGGCTCTCGTCGGCGAGCTGCCCGAGCAGCAAGACCAGCGCGCGTCCGTCGGCGATGCAATGGTGGATCCGGACCAGCAGAGCGGAACCAGCCGGGGCCCGATCGACGAGCTCGAAGGTCCAAGGGGATCGATCGAGAGGCAGCGGCGCGTTGATTCGCTCGCTGCTCAAACCGATCAGGGCCGCCTCGTCCACGGGAGCGGGCGAGGTCAGCTGTCGGACGTGCTGGCGCAAGTCGAAGTCAGAGTCGTCGCTCCAGGTGGGCCTGCCGAACCGATGCGCCGGCTCGACCACGTGCTGCCGGAAGCGCCGGTGCGGAACCAGCCGCTCGCGAACGACATCCTGGAGCCCTTCCAGCGTCAGCCGCCGGTCGAAAAGGAGCAGCGCGCCGATGACCATGGGGTTGGTCGGCGTGCCCATGTGCCAGCGGGCCGCATCGGCGCGCGACAGGCGCTCGGGTCTAGCGGAGGTCAATTCGGTGTTCACGGGGGGCGCCCAAGATAATCATGGGCCACCACTGCCGAAGCGCCCGTTTTCGGGATGCGGCCGGCATCGATCGCTTGTCGGCGCCCGGTCGATCGGCTAACCCTAGAGCATTCGCCGGGGGGCACTGAAACAGCGGGTGCGGGGGTTGCGGCGGCGCCTGCGGCTGTCGTGGCGAGCGCTGCCGAAGCTGCCCCGCTGGTGGCGCTGGACGCTGTTGCCCCTGATCCCGCTGTGTCTGATCAACGTCTCCGTCGCGACGTTCGGGCATTCGCGGGTGTTCCCGCTCTCACCGTTCTTCCTGCACAACAAAGTGTCGGCGCTGCTCTCGTACGCGTGGCACCGGCCCCGATGCCTCATCCGCGAGGACGACATGTCGCGGGAGATGGTGGCGCGCATCGAGAACCGGCACCGCTTGCCGTGCGGCCTCTTGGGCGCCATCGTCCAGGTCGAATCCGGCGGCCACCCGCACCGCATCTCGTACGCCGGCGCGATGGGACCCGCACAGCTGCTGCCGTCCACGGCGCGCGCCCTCGGCGTCGGCGATCCGTTCGACCCCGAGCAGAGCCTGGACGGCGCCGCACGCTACCTGCAAGCGCAGCTCGCGACCTTCCACCAGATCCGCCTGGCGGCGGCCGCCTACAACGCCGGCCCGGGCGCGATCGTCGGCCACGCCGTCCCGCACAACGGCCAGACCGAGATCTACGTCGAGCACGTGATGTACGCCCTCTCGGTCGAGCGCCGCGCGCGCTGCGCGCAGGAGCGCCACCCCGTTCGACCCGCCGGCCGACCCGTCGTTCCCCGGAAACCGCCCTGAACCCAGCGCCGGCCGGAGGCAGCGAGGGTCGCTCGGCTACTTCTTCGAGATCGCCTCGCGCAGGGCGCTCAGCGTCGCGGGTGATCCGGTGAAGAGGTCAGATGGGTACTGCCGATACGCAATGATCTCGCGATAGGTCTGCTCGCGTTGATCCAGGTTCAGGTCGAAGCCGGCCAAGAACTGGAGGCGCAGGTTGTTGTCGCGGTTGATCTCGGCGTCGACGAGCCAGGGCCCGAGCTCGGGGTCGCGTCCCGCGAAGGTGGATAGCAGATCGATCGCCGAATTGAATCCGATCTGGCGCAGGGATCGCGCGACCTGGCCGAAGTCGGGCCGGTCCAGCAACCGCTGCATCTGGTCGACGTCGATCCGCGCCCCGTCCACGCGGCCCATGAGAACGATGTCGTAGCCGACGCCGCGGATGGGATTGCCCCAGATGATGGCGTTGGGGAACGCCTGGAAGAACGTGGCGATCTCGCTCTTGGAGGCGGCAAGCCCGCTCAGGTAGAGCTGCACGAACACCGTGGCGACGCCGCCCGGGTTGAGGTGCGCCCTGACCATCTCCCAGAATTCCTTGGTGTAGAGGTTGGCGGCGCCCTTCACCCAGGGATCGAAGGGGTCCGACGTGATGGCGTCGAACTTCTGCTTGGTGGTGTTGAGGAAGTGCCGAGCGTCGTCGATCTCGATGTGGACCTTGGGGTTCCGCACCACGTTGAAGTTGTAGTCGCCGAAGTACTTGGCGGCGGCCTCGGGGACCAGCGGCTCGATCTCGGCGATGGTCAGCTTCTCGACGCGCGGATCGATGCTGGCCGCTCCGGCGGTGACGCCGGCCCCACAGGCGATCACCAGCACGGAGCGCGGGTGCTCGGGCACGAAGGTGGTCAGGTGCCCCAGCATGCGTTGCAGGCGCATGTCCTGCGGCTGGCTCGAGGCCTGGACCTTCCCGGCGTTGTGGTAGCTCACGATCCCGTTCGGGTCGCGCGTGATGACCGGCGATGAGTTCATCCCCTCGCCCGCGTAGAGGAAGGTCTCCTTGTTGTGAACCTCGAGCGCCGAGAGCCGACCGTGTCCGAGCAGGAGCGGCGGAACAGGTGCGACGTTGCGCACCGTGAGGCTGGCCGCCTCGACGATGATCAGGATCCAGACGGCGTCGCGCGCGGTGAATCGGTATTTCCCCTCGACGAAGGAGAGGGGCACGAGCGCGACCAGCGCCGCCAGCGCGGCCAGCACGATCAGGATCCGCTCGCCGTTCTGGGTGCCGAACGTGGTGATGATGATGAGGCTCATCGCCAAAGATCCGACGATCGCGCCCACGGTGTTGGCGGCGTAGAGCCGGCCGACCACGCGGCCGCTATCGTCGGTCCCCGAGGCAACGGCGGCCAGGGCCAGCGGGAAGCTCGCGCCCCACAGACAGGCCGCGGGCAGGATCGCCCACAGGCTGCGGACGAGATCGATCTGAAACTGATACCAGGGCGAGGAGGCCAGCTGCGGATTGACCGGCCAGTAGGGGAGGGCCGACGAGATGTTCCAGTGCGCCCAGGCGATGGCCGCGATGAGCAGGAGCTGCACGACGCCCAGCGCGCGCAGCGGCTTTCCGATCCGGTGCATGGCGAACGATGCGCCGCTGCTGCCGAGCCCGATGCCGATCAAGAACACCGCGAGGATGATCGAGAAGGTGTAGGTCGTCGCGCCCAGGAGCAGCGCGAACAGGCGGGTCCAGATCACCTCGGCGCCGAGCGCGCTCACCCCCGACAGGCAGATCGTCAGATAGACGATCCAGGCGGCGCTGCGCGGCGTGGGTGTCGCAAGGTCGGCGCGGTCGGCGGGGTCCGACTCGGCGCGCGCGGCGACGAGGGGTTCCGTCCGCGAGAGCGCGAAGGCGCCCGCCGCGACGACGACGTTCAACACGACGGCGATGAAGGTGGCCGTGGAGACGTTGTAGACGCGAAGCAGGTAGAACCCCGCGGCCAGGCAGCCGAACACGGCGCCGGTGGTGTTGCCGGCATAGAAATATCCCAGCCAGGAGACGCCGCGCGGGGTGGTCCGGACCCAGCGGGCGACCGCCGGAAGGGTCGCACCCATCATGGTGGTCGGTGGCAGGAGACAGAGCGCCGCGAAGAAGCCTCGCCAGAGCAGGCTGGGAAGCCCGTGGCCCACGACCGAGGTGTAGACCCCCTCGACGAGCGGCATCGCGCCCAGCATGAGGATCCCGCTGGCGCCGATCGCCAGCTCGAGGACCGCATAGACCCGAAGTGGGTGGCGGCCCACCGAGACGAAGCGGGCGAGCCCCAGGCTTCCGAGACACATCCCGCCCATGAAGGTCCCCAGCAGGACGCCGATCGAAATGGCCGACGACCCCAGCACCAGCTGGAGCATCTGGAACCAGACCACCTCGTAGATCAGCGCCGCCGCTCCGCTGACCATGAACAGTAGGAACAGCAGCGGAAAGACCTTCGACGGGTCGCGCCCGGCGCCGATCGCATCGGTCGTCGCCTCGACGGCCGGGGAAGGGGCGCCTTCCTTCTTTTTCAGCAGGCCCGCGGCCACGAGCAGCAGCAGGATCGCCGCCGCCAGGACCCGCTCGAACGGACCGAAGAGGCCCTGGGGCAGCCGCGCGGGTTGCATCGGCGGCGGCTCGTTCGCGGGGATGGGACCGACCGCCATCGGCGCCTCCACCACGCGCATCTGCGGCGGAAACGGGGTGGGCGGCCGGCAGAACGCCGCGAATTCGGCGATCGAATAGAAGCCGTCTCCCTCCCCGCTGGCGATGCGGAGGTAACGGACGGTCACGGGCTCGATCTGGATCGTTCGGGTACGCAACCCCGGTCCCCGATCGACGACGTTGGCGGCCTGGGCGACGACCCGGTAGCTGTCGGGGGCGTCGTCGAGCGAACTGGAGATCAGGTAGACGTCGTTCGCGTCCGCCTCGACGACGAACGCGCTGACGGCGGTGGTCTTCCCGAGATCGTAGGTGATCGATCCGGGGCGCGACTCCCAGGTGACGGCCTCGGGGGCGTCCCACTCGGCGCCCTCGGGAACGACGGCGCCGTCGGTGACCAGCCCCGGGTCACGGTGGACCTCCTCCTTGCTCTTGGGCGCCTTGCCGGCCAGCAGATCCGCGGTGCCGCACTCGGCCGCCGCGGGGTGGCGATCGGCGGCACGGGCGCCCGAATCGATATGGCAGATCAGGAAGGCGGCCAACCCCGCGCACGCGGCCTGGAGATTTCGATGCCGAAGGTTCATTCGTCCTCGATGCATGAGAGACAGCGGTCGGCCCATTTCATCGCAGGCTCGTGCCGGTCCGATGGTCGGCACGAATCGGGTCCAGTTTTTTGCACGGGGCCAGGAGAAGATCAACGTCCGCGGACGCGGAGCAGGGCGTCTTCGTCGATGATGAGCATCTCGCCGTCCGCGGTGAACGCGACGCCGAAGGGTGTGTTGAGCCCGGCGGGGAGTGGTCCCAGGATGACACCGGCGCGCTCGGGTTTGCCGACGACCGTCGTGACCTGCCCCGTCGCCACGACGACCTGCCGGACGGTGTGGTTGCCGTAGTCGGCCACATACAGGCTGCCGTCCTGGTAGGCGATCCCGAGCGGCTGGTTGAAACGCGCACCGGTGCCGATGCCGTCCGCGCTGCCCGGGACCTGCTTCATTCCCGCCAGCGTCGTCGTCGTGCCGGTCGCGATCTGGATCTGGCGAATGGTGTGGGCCTCGGTGTCCGTGACGAAGACGTTTCCGGCACCGTCGCAAGCAACGCCCCACGGCTGCAGAAGGCGTGCGGCGCTGCCGACGCCGTCCGCCGTGCCGGGGTTGCCGGCCAGACCGGCCAGCGTCGTCACGGTACCGGTGGCGACCACCACCTCGCGGATCGTGTGGGCGTCGGTGTCGGCCACGAAGACATGGCCGGCGCGGTCGCTGGCCACGCCCTTCGGCTCGTAGAAGGTGGCCGCGGCGCCGATCCCATCCACGCCACCGAAAGAGGTCGTCGATCCCGCGACGGTGGTCACGGCGCCGCTGGAGATGACGACCCGTCGCAGGAGATTGTTGCTGGTGTCGGCGACGAAGAGGTTTCCGGCCCCGTCGTTGGTCAGGCCGCCGGGGTAGTTGAAGGCGGCCTCCGCGCCCGTCCCGTCGTCGCTGCCGAGCTGGCCGGGAGCGCCCGCGAGCGTGGTGACGGCGCCCGTCGACAGCGCCACCTGTCGGATCGTGCTGTTGTCGATGTCGGCGAGGAAGGCGTTCCCCGCCCCGTCGGTGGTGACGGCCACCGGGAAGTAGAACCGCGCCGCCGCCCCGACGCCGTCGGCGCTGCCGGTGACACTGGCCTTTCCCGCCAGCGTCGTGACCGCCGCCGAGGCGAGATCGATCGCGCGGATCGCGTACCCGTCGGCGACAAAGAGCCTGCCGCTCGGTCCCAGCCCCAGGGCCGAGGTGCCCGCGAACTGGGCGGCGGTGCCGATGCCGTCGGCGCTGCCGAAGGTTCCCATTCCCGCCACGACCGTCATCGCGCCGCTCGCCACGACGACCTTCCTCACGACGTCGTTGTTGTCGGCCACGTAGACGTTTCCCAGGCCGTCGGCCGCCGCGGCCAGCGGGTAAGCGAAGGCGCCCATGGTGTTGGGCACCGTCGAGACCTCGGCCGTCGCCAAGACGATCCGACGGAGCGTATCGTTGGTGTGCTCCACGACGAACAGGTTCCCGGCGCCGTCGGAGCTGATCCCCGCGGGCTCGAAGAACATGGCCGTCGTTCCCGTGGCGTCGGCGTAGCCGGGGTTCCCGGCGCGCCCGGCGAAGGTGCTGACGGCGCCGGTCGCCAGCACGATCTTGCGGATGGTGTGGTTCTCCTCGTCGGACACGAACAGGTTTCCCGCGCCGTCGAGGGCCAGCCCGGCCGGGTACTTGAACCTCGCGGCGGCGCCGACCCCGTCCTTGGTGCCCGTCATACCGGCGGTCCCGGCCACGGTCGTCACCGCGCCGGTGGCGACGACGACCTGCCGGATCGTATCGTTGGCCAAGTCCGCGACGAACAGGTTGCCGGCGCCGTCGTAGGCCAGGCCGGCCGGCTGAGAGAACTGCGCCGCGGTCCCGGTGCCGTCGGCGCTTCCGGCGTGTCCCGGCGTGCCGGCGATCGTGCTGACCGTCGCTGTGGCGAGCGCGATCTTCCGGATGGCGTTGATCCCGTCGGCGACGAACAGGTTCCCCGCTCCGTCCCAGACGACACCGCCCGGCTCGCTGAAACGGGCCGCGGCGCC
>JADGRB010000392.1 GCA_017881315.1 Pseudomonadota bacterium | reverse complement strand
CCGAGACCACGTTCTCGACCCCGGCGGGCGCCGACAGACCGCCGGCCGCCGGCGCGCCCGAGACCGCTTCGCCGCTCACGATGAGCTCGAACGGCTGTGAGCGCACCTCTCGATAGCGCTTCGCCGCCGGGTCGAACGTCTGCATCACGAAAGCTGGAACCGCGGTCTTCCCGGCGCGCTCCGGTCGCAAGAGCCACTCGACGGTCTTGGTGCCGGAGATGACGTCGGCGCCGTCGACGACGACGTCGGTCTTGGGTTCGTAGCTCTTCCAGCCGTGGAGCGCCGGCAATCCCGGCGGCCGCACGTTCCGCACGTTGCCCGTCCCCTTGACCGCGATCTTCAGGGTCACGGCGTCCCCCACCGCGACGGTGGCACGATCCACCGAGGCCGCGATCTCGTACCGCCCCACGTTGCCCGTTTCGAAATGCGTCGGCTGGCCCTCCCGGGGCAACGGCTGCGCCTCGATGACCAGCGGGTCGGTCTTGAGCCGCCGAGCCCGCACCGGCGATCCGAAGAAGTCGACCTGCGCGACCTGCGCCTCCATCGGCGTGATGGTCAGCTTTCCGGGCTGCAGCGGGAACAGCGCCCGCTTGAACAGCAAGGCGACGTTGTAGGTGTGTCCGCCTTGAACCTCGGGGGTGAAGGCCAGGCGCCCCTGCGGGTTGGTGGACGGGATCTCCTCCGACCAGAAGCCGTCGGTGTGCGGCTCCGAGAGGGTCTCGTACTTGTTCTGGTCCTGCGACAGGTAGAGGTACCAGGCCACCGTGATCTGCTCACCGACGAAGGCGTGGGTCTTGTCCGGGACGACCCGGATGAAGGCGGCCGAGGGGGTGGACGAAACCGCGGCGGCCGGATCGTCGTCGCCGGGCGAGCGGGAGGGACCGCCGCCGAAGAACTGTTGAAAGAGGTTGCCCGGCCCCGCACCGCGCGCGGGCCGTGGGCTTGCTCCGGCGCTGCCGACCCGGAGCTGCACGGCATTCGAAGCCATCTCACGACCGCCGATCCGCAGGTGCGCCGCGCCGATGGTGAGCGGCCCCTTCGCGCCGGACGGCAACGCGAGCTGATAGCTCCAGCTGAAGCTGTTCTGGACCGAGGTCTGGCCACCCGCGATCTGCATGTTGGTGGAGCGGTTGGGCGCGCGGGGCGCCGACAGCACCCGCAGGCCGTGAAAGTCCGGCGGACGATAGTTCTCGACGGCCTCGTCGGCGACCGTCGCCGTCACCTCGAAGACGAACGGCTCACCGGGCGCGACCGCGTCCCGGTCGAGCGCCGCCGTCAGCGACGCGGCGCCCGCCCTCGCCGGCCAGGCGGCCAGGCCCACCGAGATCGCGAGCGCGAGGAGCCCGCCCACCCTGGAGATCGCCGTCGAACGCCAACGCTCGCGCATCACCAATCTCGCGCCGGCGGCGCCCGCCGGACCGCCCGCGCCCGCGCCCGTTCTTTCTCGAGATCCTTGGAGCTCCGCTCTAGGTTGTCGAGAACCGCGTCGATCTGTTGCTCGCTCGGCTTGTCCGGCTGTTTCTGCGGCTGCTTGTCCGGCTGATCCTTCTTGTCCTTCTGGTCTTGCCCGCCGGACTTGTCTTTCTGGTCGTCCTTCTTTTGCTGGTCGTCCTTCTTCTGGTCGTCCTTCTTCTTGTCGTCCTTCTTGTCCTTGTCCTTGTCGTCCTTCTTCTTGTCGTCCTTCTTGTCTTTGTCCTTGTTCTTGTCGTCCTGGTTCTTCTGATCGTCTTTCTTCTTGTCCTCGTCCTTCTGCTTCTGGAGCGCAAGCTCCAGGTTCCACTTGGCGAGCTTGTCGGCGGGGTTGAGCCCCAGCGATCGCTTGTACGCCTCTGCCGCCTCCTTGAACTTGTCCTTCTTGAAGAAGGCGTTGCCGAGGTTGTAGAAAGCCGATGCCTTGAGCGCGCCGTCCTTGGCCTCGGTCGCGCGCAAGAACTCCTGCCCCGCCTCGTCGAACCGCGACAGCGCGTAGAGCGCCGCGCCCCGATCGAAGTGCGCGCCCGCGTCCGCGGGGAGCTTCCCCACCGCCTTGTCGTAGTGGGCGAGCGCCTCCTCGGCCTTGCCCGCCTTGAGCGCAGCGTTCCCCGCCTCCACCTCGACGTCGCGCCGCTCGAGGACGCCAAAGCCCCAGAGCAGCGGCGCCAGCGTCAGCAGCGCGAGCAGATCGAGCGACCGCGGGCCGCGCCCTGACCTCGTCGCGTCTCTCACGTTCCCGCCCCGACCGAGGCACCGGGGGCCGCCACCGCCGCCCGCCTGCGGCGCTCGCTCATGCAGGCTTCGCCGATCAGCAGCAGGAACGCCGGCAGCAACAGCGCCTCGTAGATCTCGTCGTACTGGCGGACGATTCGCGCCTCGTTCTCGGTCCGCTTGAGGCTGCCGAGAGCGCGCTGCACATCCTCGACCCCGAAGCGCTTGGCGTCGGCGTGGAAAAATTCGCCGTTGGTCCGCCGGGCGATCTCGGCCAGAGACTCCTCGGCCAGCCGCGAGGTGACGTAGTGGCCGTCGGCGTCTTTCACGTAGCCGGTCACCTTCCCCTGCTCGTCGTACTCGGGGATGAGCTCACCCGAGCGCGACCCGATCCCGACGGTGAAGATCCGGACTCCCAGCTTCGAGGCCTCGTCCGCGGCCTCCAGCGGTTCGCTGTCCGTGTCCTCGCCATCGGTCAGCAGCAAGATCGCCTGCCCGCGCGAGGAGGCCCCCTTCGAGCGCAGCGCCACCAGCTGATCGAGCGCGGCATGGATCGCGCGCCCGATCGCGGTCCCGCCCACCGGCATGTCCCAGGGGCCGAGATCGCGCCAGAACAGCTTCACGGCCGCATAGTCGGTGGTGGGCGGGTACCCCAGGGTCTCGCCCGCAAAGGCCACCACGCCCACCCGATCGCCGCCCAGGCCATCGAGCAGCTGCTCGAGCTCGCGCTTGGCGCGCTCGAGCCGCGACGGATAGACGTCCTTCGCCAGCATGGAGCGCGAAAAATCCAGCGCCACGACCAGATCGAGGCCGCGCTGCTTGGCGACCCGCGCGCGCCCGCCCGCCTGGGGCCGCGCCAGCGCCACCGACAAGAGCGCGAGCGTCAGCACGACCAGCGCCGCGCGCACCACCTTGCGCGGCACCGATACCGTCGCCGACATCTTGCCCACCAGCCTCTCGTCGCCGAGGCGCGCGAGGCGCCGCCGGCGCGACGCGAAGCCGAGGCCATAGGCCAGCACCGCCGCCGGGAGGGCGAGGAGCAACATGAGCGCGTGGGGATTCGCGAAGCGCATCAGGGAATCCGCTGAAACCGGGTCAAGCGTAGACCGATCTCGACGACCAGGAGCGCGAAGGCCGCCAGCAGGAAGCGGCGGTAGAGCTCGAGGTAGAGCGTCCCGCGATCGGAGATGCGCGACTTCTGCAGATCCTCGAGGATCTTCTGGAAACGCTCGGCGAGCGCGCGCGTGTCGGTGGCCAGGTAGGGCGTTCCGCCGGTCATCGAGGCGATCTCTTCCAGCAGCTTCGGGTTGACCGGCTGGCGCGGCTGGCCGCGCGCGGCCGCCGCCTCGCCGTCGTCGTTGCCGGCCAGCACGGTGTAGATCTTCACCCCCAGCTGCTGCGCGTAACGGGCCGCCTGCTCGGGCGAGATGTTGCCGGCGTTGTTCTCCCCGTCGGTGAGCACGATGATCACCTTCGACTTCGCGTCCGACTTTCGCAGCCGGTTGAGCGCGACCCCGATCCCGTTGCCGATCGCGGTGCTCCGCCCGTCGATGATCCCGAGGTGCAGCTCGCCCAGCATCCGTAGAAAGGTCCCGTGATCGAGGGTGAGCGGGATGTCGGTGAACGCCTCGCGCCCGAAGATGACCAGGCCGATCCGATCCGACGGGCGGTGGCGCACGAAGTCCTGGATCACCATCTTGGCCGCCTCCAGCCGATTCGGCACCAGATCGGTCTCCTGCATCGAGCCCGACAGATCGAGCGCGATCACGATGTCGATCCCCTCGAGCTCCAGATCCTCGGTGACCCGCGTGCTCTGCGGCCGGGCCAGCGCCACCCCGACCAGCACCACCGTCGCCAGCCGCAGCACCGTGGGCAGATCCCGCAGCCGCGCCACCAGCCCCGCCGGCTGCGCCGAGAGCTCCGCCGCGCGCGAATAGACGAAGAGCCCGCGCCGACCGGGCGCGCGCACCAGGCCGGCCCAGGCGCAGAGCGCGACCGCCGGTGGAATCAGCGCCAGCGCGAAGGGGTGCGCGAAGCGGAATCCCTCGACGTCGCGCAGGAGCCAGAAGTATCCGGCCGCGAGCGGCGCGAACACCATCGCGATGAGCGCGTACGGAATCT
>JADGRB010000391.1 GCA_017881315.1 Pseudomonadota bacterium | reverse complement strand
AGGCGCGTGCTGGCGTTGATCAAGGCGTTCCTGAAGGCCGGGATCATGACCGAGCAGGGCCGGTTGCAGGGAACGGTCACCGGCACGCCGCAAGGCGGATTATGCGCAGCTGCGCATAAGCTGCCATATGAGCAGCGCTGGGTTATGCGCAGCGTCCGCTTGGATCTCCTGCTGCGAGCGGGGTTGACGGCCGAACGCTGCGCATAACGCTGGGAGAGGCTCTGGTCACGCGGCTCGGGCGTGGGGCTCGGTCGTTCGTGATCGGAGGTGACCGTGATGGCTGCTGTTTCTGAGCTGGTGTCCGCGTTGGATGCCGAGTTGGTGCGCCTGGGCTACAAGCCGTCGACGCTGGTCTGGTATCGCGGCTGCTGGCGGCGTCTGGAGAGGTATTTCGCGTCCCGCGGCGCGCAGGAGTTCTCGCTGGATGTCGCGATGGCCTGGGTCGATGAGGCGTGCGGCGGTTTCTTTGAGAAGGAGCAGGCCGGCGCGTTGAAAGCGACCGACATATACGTGTTCCGGGTCGCGGCGATGCTCGACGACTTCGCGGTTCACGGGTCGGTGTTGCGCCGCTACTCCCGGAGTGTGAGCAAGCTAAGCGCCGAGTTCACTGACGTCCTCGCCGGGTTTCAGGCGTGGCTGCGGGCGGGTGGTTGCGCGGTCTCGACGGTCCGGGCCTATGGCACAGTCGCCGGGGAGTTCCTCGCGTTCACTGCGAGTCGGGGCGGGCTGGCCGGGCTGGACGGCGCGGTGATCGGCGCGTTCGTCGCGACGCTGGCGGGCTATGCGCCGAAGACGGTGGAGCACAAGCTGTGCGCGGTGCGGTCGCTTCTGCGGTTCGCCGCAGCAGACGGGCTTACCGACCGGGGTGTGCTGGAGACGGTCCCGGCGGTGAGGTCGAGCAGGCAGGCGAGGGTGCCGTCGGTATGGGACCCGGCCGATGTGACCAAGGTCATCGAGGCGATCGACCGCGGTAACCCGTCCGGGAAGCGTGATTACGCGATCGTCCTTTTGATCTGCCGGCTCGGTGTGCGTGGCGTCGACGTCAAACGATTGCGGTTCGCTGACTTGGACTGGCCCGGCAACCGGCTCTCGGTGGTGCAGGCGAAGACCGGCCAGCGGGTGTGGCTGCCGTTGCTCAAAGACGTCGGCTGGGCGATCATCGACTACATCCGCAGCGGCCGGCCGGCGAGCGACTGTCCGCACGTGTTTCTGCGGCATACCGCCCCGATCGGCCCGTTCTCCGACCAAGACCATCTGCACCAGATCCTGGTCAAGCACGCCCGCGTCGCGCACGTGTCGCTGAGTGAGAAGCGTCGCCACGGGATGCACTCGCTCAGACATACGTTGGCGACGAGGTTGCTGGAGGACGGCACGCCGGTCGAGCGGATCGCCGACATTCTCGGCCACCAGTCCGTCCACTCGACAGGCGTTTATCTGAAGTCGTCTCTCGGCCTCTTGGCCAGGTGCGCCCTGGATCCGGACAGGCCAGCGCAGGAGCTGGCGCGATGAGCGCCGGGACCAAGCTGGCCGCCGCGATCGCGGGGCTGATCGCGGAGAAACGTGCGCTCGGCTACAAGTATGTCTGTGAGGAGCTGGCGCTGGCCCGCTTCGACGCGTTCTGCGCCACCGCGTTTCCCGGTCTTGACACGGTCACGCGGGCGTCGGTCGAGGCGTGGGTCGCCTGCGCCCGGCGGCGGGCGGTGAAGCCGGCGACCGTGAACAGTCTCATCACGCCGGTCAGGGAGCTCGCCCGGTGGCTTCACCGCCGCGGCGTTGACGCGTATGTGCTGCCGGCGGGGGTGCTGCCCAAGCCTGCCCGCTACATCCCGCACATTTACAGCGACCAGGAACTCGCGGCGCTGTTCGCGCAGACCGACCGGTGCCGCTCCTGCTCGGAGGTGCCGTTCCGGCATCTGGTGATGCCGGTGCTGTTCCGCACGCTCTACGCGTGCGGGCTGCGATGCTCGGAGGCGAGGCTGCTGCGCGTCGGGGATGTTGACATCGACACGGGCGTGCTGCAGATCCGTGACGCGAAAGGCGGCAAGGACCGGCAGTTGCCCGTGAGCGAGCAGCTGCGCGAGAGACTCGCCGGCTACCACGCCAAGCTCGCCGGACAGCCAGGCTGGGAGTGGTTCTTCCCCGGCGCCACGCTGGGCGTGCCGTTGACGCTTCAGAACGTCAACCGCAACTTCCGGCGGTTTCTGTGGCAGGCGCGGATCCCGCACGGCGGCCGCGGACACGGCCCCAGGGTTCATGACCTGCGCCACACGATGGCTGTCAACAACCTACGATCCTGGTTTGAGCAAGGCGAGAACGTCGATGCGCTGCTGCCAGTCCTGCAAACGTACCTGGGGCACTCGTCGATCGGCGACACCGCCTACTACCTGCACCTGACCGCGGAGTCCTACCCGGACATCACCGCCCGCGTGCAGCAGACGCTCGGTGATGTCGTCCCACCCGTCACCGGAGGGGTCGATCATGGCGACTGATTTCGCGGTCAGCCTACGCCGATTCTTGACCGATCATCTCGCCGGGCTGCGCGGCTGCTCACCGAACACGATCGTCTCCTACCGGGACACGTTCAAGCTGCTGATCTACTTCCGTGACGAGCGGTCGATCCCGCCTGAGCGGCTCACCCTCGAGCTGATCGACATCGCCGCGGTCACCGAATTCCTCACCTGGCTGCGCACCAGCCGGCACAACAGCCCATCGACGTGCAACCAGCGCCTCGCCGCGATCAGCTCATTCTACAGCTGGATGCAAGCCCAGGATCCGGCGCGGATGGCGTGCTGCCAGGACATTCTCGCGATCCCCTCAAGCAAGCACGACCGGCCGGCCGTGGCGCACCTGACCGTCGAGCAGACCCGGCTGCTGCTCGCCCTGCCCGACCGCTGCACCCGCCAAGGCCGGCGTGACGCGACCCTGTTGGCCACCCTCTACGACACCGCCGCCCGGGTGCAAGAGACCGCCGATCTGAGAGTCCGGGACATCCGTCTCAAGGACCCCGCGATCGTCGCGCTGACCGGCAAAGGCCGCAAAACGAGGCACGTCCCGATCGACGCGAACACGGCGGCGCTGCTGGCCGCCTACCTCGCCGAGCGGCAGCTGGACAGTCCCGGCCATGATGACCGCCCGGTGTTCTTCAACCAGCACCACGCGAAACTCAGCCGCGGCGGGATCGCCTGGATCCTCCGCAAATACCAGGCACAGGCAGCCGACCCGACGCTCGCAAACGCCCAGCTCAGCCCGCACGTCCTGAGGCACAGTCGGGCGATGCACCTCCACGACGCGGGCGTGCCACTTCCCTACATCCGCGACATTCTCGGCCACGTCGACCTATCCACCACCGAGATCTACGCACGCGCCTCAACCGAAGCGAAACGCAAAGCCCTCGAAGCCGTCTACGACCAGGTCGTCAGCGCCGAGCTGACCGAATGGAACCAAGACCCCGAACTGCTCAGCTGGCTCGCCAACCTCCGCTAACCGCCACCGCGTTATGCGCAGCGCTCGGCCGTCAACCCCGCTCGCAGCAGGAGATCCAAGCGGACGCTGCGCATAACCCAGCGCTGCTCATAAGGCTCGTTATGCGCAGCTGCGCATACCCCGCCCTGCGGGGTACCGGTCTTGCTGCCCCTGACCGCCCCGTCCTCGGTGAGGATCCCGGCGATCAGAAACGCCTTGACCAAGGCCAGCACGCGCTTGTCCGCGATCCGATCGCGCACCCGATCCAAAAGGGCCGAGTGCGAGATCTCATCGAAACACGAGGCGATGTCACCTTCCAGAATCCACTCATATGAGAGGCGTCCGAAATGGTGGATCTCCTCGATTGCGTCCTGGGCTCGGCGCATCGGGCGGAAGCCGTAGCTACACGGCTTGAAGTCCGCCTCGAAGATCGGCTCGAGAACCAGCTTAAGGCTAGCCTGCACGCACCGGTCGCGCGCGGTCGGAATCCCCAATCGCCTCAACTTGCCCGAGGTCTTCGGGATCATCCGCTCGCGCACGGGAAGCGGGGTGAACGTGCGGGCCTTGAGATCATCTCGCAGCTCCCGCAAGAACTCCTCACCGTCCTTGGCGCCGATCGAGCGCGGTTTCACTCCATCGACACCAGCCGTTCGTGCTCCTCGATTGCCCCGCACACGATCCCAGCCGACCGTCAGGAAGGCCGGGTCGCGGACGAGATTAAACAGGTCATCGAACCGGCGATCAGGACCGTCGGTCGCCCATCGGTGCAGCTTGGTCTGGATCTTCAGTACCCGTGAGCGGGCCTCATCGAGGCTCGGCCACTGCGCGGCGGTATTCACCCGCG
>JADGRB010000148.1 GCA_017881315.1 Pseudomonadota bacterium | reverse complement strand
ACGCCGCGATCGTCCACGTGTACGACGTCGTCGACGAGGGGGGCGTCAAGTACATCGCGATGGAGTACATCCATGGCGAGACGGTCGCCGACATCGTCAGGCGCGGGCTGGCCGTCGATCGCTACCTGCCGATGGAGCACGCCATCCACATCGTGAGCCAGGCGGCGGCTGGCCTCGCCTACGCGCACGACCGGCGCGAGACCGGCTCGAAGGTCATCCGGATCGTCCACCGCGACGTCTCGCCCACCAACATCTTGGTCAGCTACGAAGGGCAGACCAAGATCGTCGACTTCGGGATCGCGCGGGTGCAGGACGAGCTGCGCGAGGAATCGGGGATCCGCCCCGGTAAGGCCTCGTACATGTCGCCCGAGCAGGTGCGGGGCGAGGGGGCCGACTACCGGTCGGACATCTTCTCGCTGGGGATCATGCTCTACGAGCTGACGCTCTGTCAGCGTCTCTTCCGAGGGCCGGCCAAGGACGTGATGCGCCGGATCGTCGAGGAGACCATCGCGCCCCCGACGGCCATCCGGCGCGACTACCCGACCGCGCTCGAGCAGATCGTGATGCGCGCGCTCGAGAAACGCCCGGAGGACCGGTACCAGTCGGCCGAAGACCTGCGCCACGATCTGGAGGAGTTCCTCGACGACAGCGGCCTGCGCAGCGGCAACCGGCGCATGGCGATCTACATGAACGAGCTGTTCAAGCCCGACGAGGCGCCGAACCCGCAGGCCGAAGCGGTGGGGGAGCCGGAAGAGCTGGACTTCGATCGCCGGGCGCCCCTGAACATGCGGATCGAACCGGCCGCGGACGCCGCGCCCGCCCCGGCCCGAGTGCCGCCCACCCCGGTGGTGGCGCGCCCCGCCGTTCGCGGGGGTACCTCGGCCAAGATCGGCACTATCGGCACTATCGGGACTATCGAATCGATGGGATCGTCGCAACAGGGTGACGCCGCAGAGACACCCGCCAAAGGGAACTGGATTCTCATCGCCACGGTCATCGCGCTCGGGATCGGAACGATGGTATTCCTGACACTTCGATGATAACTTCCCCCGACGGTTCGAGGCCGGGCGGCCTGGTGCGCAGGAAGCACTCAACTGCATGAAATTCGTCTGCGATCGCTGCCAGACCAAGTACTCCATCGCGGACGAAAAGGTCCGCGGGAAGATTCTCAAGGTCCGCTGCAAGGCCTGCACGAACATCATCACCGTGCGGGAGGAGGCTGCGGCCGGGGCGCCGCGCCGCGCGTCCTCCGCCGCGCTGCCGACCGTAGGTTCGTCGCCCGCCCGCGCCGCGATGCCCCCGGCGCGCCCCCCGTCGGCGCCCGCTCCCCGCCCGCCCGCGCCGCATCCCACGGTTCCCGACGACGGCGTCCAGTGGTATCTGGCGCTGGACGGTAACCGGACCGGACCCTTTACCCGCCGGCAGCTGGTCGACAAGGTCGCGCCCTTTTCGGCGGACGCCGACCTCCACGTCTGGAATGAGCAGCTCGGCAGCTGGAAGCCGCCCACTCAGGTTCCGGCCATCGCCGCCGACCTGGCCGCTCGAAAACCTTCCGGGCCTCCGCCGTTTCCGGGCGCGCCCCGCCGACCGACCCCGCCACCCATGCCCGCGCAGCCCTCGGCATCGCCCCGACAGACCGGCGCTCACGCCGTCGCCGCCGCGATTGGTCCGGGCGTCGGCCTCAAGCTTCCCCCACCGGGCGGGCCGCCGGCGGGCCGGCGAATCACCGGTCCGGTTTCCCGACCCGCGGTGATGGCGGCCGCCGCTGCGCTGGCGCACGCACCGCCACACGGCGGCCAGTCGCATTCCCATTCGCAGTCGCAGTCGCAGTCGGAGGAAGGCCTCGACGTCGACCCGTCGACCCTGCTCGAGACGCCGGCACCGCAGCCCCACATGTTGCATGGGCTCGCCGGAAACAACGGCTTCAACGGCGCCCACGCGTCCGGGGATTCGGCCATTCCGAACGGCACGCCGGGAGCTGCAGACCGATCGGACGTGCTCAACACCCTGAATCTCGCGGCCGCGGGGGCCTCCGGCGCTTCGCCGCGGTTGCTCTCGTCGGATGCGATGTGGCAACCGGGCACCGTCCAGTCGTCCGGCGCGCGTCAGCGCAGCACCCGCATCATCATTGCCTTCCTCTGTGTCATCGCGCTCATCTGCGTGGTCTTCGTGCTCAACATGACGAAGAAGACGCGACCCGCGATCGCGCCCGCGCCCGCGCCCAAGGTGGTGGCGGGCGATCCGATGGCCGGGATCGCCGAGAAGGCGCCCGATCCGGCGCCCCCCGTTGCCGTCGCCCCGCCCCCCGTGGCACCGGTGGCAGCTCCGCCCGTCGTTCTCCCGCTGCTGCCCGCGGGCCGCGGCAAGGGAAAAGGCGCGCGCGGCGCTCACGGGCGTGGCTCGAGCCCGGTGGCGGTGGCCTCCGCGCCGCCGGCGGCAGGCGCGCCGGTCGTCGACGCCAACGCCCGCTACCGCGACACCAGCCGGCCCGGCCTGGCGATCACGGGCGGGGGCGGGTCATCCCGACCGGCCCCGTCACAATCGGACATCTCGCGGGTCATCAACAACAACCGGGGCGGGATCAAGAACTGCTACCAGCGCGCGCTCCTGCGCGACACCAGCCTCACGCACGGCAAGATCACCGTCCAGGTCACCATCGGCATCTCGGGGCGGGTCAAGCGCACCACCATCGACGGTCCGCCGCAGTTTCGAGCGCTCGATCCCTGCATCAAGGAAGTGGTCGGACGTTGGGCCTTTCCGCAGGCGGGCGACGAATACGGCACCGAGTTCGTCTACGTCTTTCAAGGGAATGAGTAAGCTGGCCCGATCTTGACCAGGCACCCGTACGCCGATTTTCTGGGCAAGGTCGAAAAGCCCTCGCGGTACGTCGGCGGCGAGTACCAGGAGGTCCGTAAGGATCCGGCCACCGTGGAGGCGCGGATCTGCCTGGCCTTCCCCGACGTCTACGAGATCGGGATGTCCCATCTCGGTACCAAGATCCTCTACGGCGTCCTCAACAAGACCGAAGGGCTCGCCTGCGAGCGGGTGTTCTCGCCCTGGCTGGACTGCGAGGCGGAGCTGCGCGCACGCGACTTGCCGATCGTGACGCTCGAGTCGGCCACGCCCGTGGGCGAGTTCGACGTGGTCGGGTTCTCGCTGCAGTACGAGTTGACGTACACGAACGTGCTGGCGCTGCTGGACCTGGCCGGGATCCCGCTACGCGCGGCCGAGCGGGGCGATCGCGAGCCGCTCATCATCGCGGGCGGACCGACCGCGACCCATCCCGAGCCGCTGGCGCCGTTCATCGACGCCTTCTTCATCGGCGAGGCCGAGGAGATGCTGCCGCCGCTGGTCCGGGAGGCGGCGGCCCTTCGGCGGGCCGGCGTCCCGCGGCGCGAGCGGCTGATCCGCCTGGCCGAAAAGTACCCGCTCTACATCCCGGAGCTCTACGCGACCGAGCTCGAGCCCGAGACCGATCTGCTGGTGGTGGGCGCCCCCATCGATCCGCGGGTGCCCGCCCGACCGAAGCGCGCCTGGGTCGCCGACATCAACCGCTTCCCGTTTCCGGACGATTCGCCGCTCCCGTACGCCGAGGCGATCTTCGATCGGATGGCCGTCGAGGTCGCGCGCGGTTGCACCGAGGGCTGCCGCTTCTGCCAGGCGGGGATGATCTACCGGCCGGTGCGCGAGCGCGATCCGGTGGCCGTGCTGGACGCGCTCACGGCCGGGGTGAAGAAGGGCGGCTATGACGAGACCGCGCTGACGTCGCTGTCGATGGCCGACTATTCCTGCGTGACGCCGCTCGTGAAGGCGGCCATGGCGCGTCTCGCGCCCGAGAAGGTCGCGCTGTCGGTCTCGTCGCTGCGCGCCTACGGGCTCAACGAGGATCTGCTGGGCGAGATCGCCAGCGTGCGCGCTGGGGGGCTGACCTTCGCGCCCGAGGCGGGGACGCAGCGGATGCGGGACGTGGTCGCCAAGAACGTCACCGAGGCCGACATCATCGAGTCGGCGCACCGGGTCTTCGGGCGCGGGTTTTCGAGCATGAAGCTCTACTTCATGATCGGCCTGCCGACCGAGACCGACGAGGACGTGCTGGGCATCGCCGAGACCGCGGCCCGGGTGCAGGAGATCGGGCGCAGCCACCTGCGCAACGCCAAGGTGACCGCGTCGGTCTCGACCCACGTGCCCAAGCCGCACACCCCGTTCCAGTGGGCGGCGATGGACGGGGAGGGGGAGATCGCGCGCAAGCAGACGCTGCTGGCGGAACGGGCGCGCGCGCTGCGCGTGACGCTCAAGATGCACGAGAACCAGCAGTCGCACATCGAGGGGATCTTCGCGCGCGGCGACCGGCGGGCGGGCGATCTGCTGGAGCGGGCCTTCCGGCTCGGCTGCCGCTTCGACAGCTGGGACGACGAGCTGAGGGTCGAGCTGTGGGACCAGGCCATCGCCGAGACCGCGGTCGAAACGGGCTTCGACGTGGCGCGCACCCTCGGCACGTTGCCGGTGACGGCGCGCCTGCCCTGGAGCCACATCGACATCGGGCTCGAGGATGACTTCCTGGCCAAGGAGTACCGCAAGGCGCTCAAGGATCGCCTCTCGCCCCCCTGCGGAAAGCCCTACAAGAAGCTGCTGCATCCGAACAGCGTCGAGGCCGCCGAGGCGGGCGCCAGGGACAAGCTCATCTGCTACGACTGCGGCGTCGCCTGCGACATGGACGCGATGAAGGGGGAGCGCCTGTTCTTCTTGCGCCGAATGAACGCCTGGTCGCCCCCTTCGGTGCCGCCGCCCGTTCGCACGGAGCCGCTGGTCCGCAACCCGACCCGGCCGCCGCCGCGCGCGGCGCAGGGCAAAGCGTACCGCTATCGGCTCCGCTACACCAAGCTCGGTCGCGTCGCGTACCTCGGGCATCTCGATCTGGTGCGCCACCTGCCGCGGATCTTCCGGCGCGCCGGCCTCGAGATCTTCTATTCGATCGGGTTCCACCCCAAGCCGGACCTCTCGTTCGGCCCGGCGCTGGGGCTCGGGATTCCGTCGCTGGGCGAGATCCTGGAAGTGAAGCTGATCGAGGATCTGCCTCCGGAGGATCTGGTGCGCCGCCTCTCCCGGGTGACGCTGGAGGGGATCGAGATCCTGGGGGCCACGCGGATCGGCGAGCACGATCGCAATCTCGGTCGCGTGATCGCCGAGGCCGAGTATGTCGCCCGCCTTCCGGACGGCGTCGATCCGGCGATCGGCCTGGCGCGATTCGCGGACGCCGAAGTGATCAAGGTCTTGCGCGAGTCGGACAAGAAGATCGCGCGCATGGTCGACGTGCGGAGGACGCTGCGATCGTTCGTCGCCCTCGATCGGAGCACTCGGGTGAACGGCTCGTCGGCCTCCGACCTGCGCCGGCGCCTCAGTTGGACCGGCGGCGGGCTGGTCTCCTTCGCGGTCGCGGTGAGCGCGGAAGGCAGCGCGCGCCCGATCGAGGTGATCGCCGGCCTCTACGGACCGGAGATCGCCGCGCAGACCGACCTCGCGCGGATGGCGCTGTGGGCCGAGCACCACGCCGACCCGCTGCAGGTCGTCGAGATGGGCGGAGCCGTGGTGCCGCACCCGGCGCCGGCATCCACCTCCACGCCGGACGCCGTCGCGCCGCCGTGATCGAGACCGTCGGGCTCGGCAAGCGGTTCGGCGACACCGCCGCCGTCGTCGATCTCGATCTGCGCGTCGAGGCCGGCGAGGTGATGGGCTTCCTCGGCCCCAACGGCTCGGGCAAGACCACGACCATCCGCCTGCTCATGGGCCTGCTGCGCCCGACCGCGGGTCGCGCGGCGATCCTGGGACACGATTGCCACCGGGATGCGGTCGCGCTCAAGCGTGACGTCGGCTATCTCCCCGACGAGCCGTTCCTCTATCCGTATCTGACCGGTCTCGAGACGCTGGAGCTGGTCGGCGGCCTGCACGGGTTCTCCGCGGTCGAAACCCGCCGCCGCGCCGGCGCGCTGGCCGAGCGCCTCGGCCTCGGGGCGGCCGCGCGCGGATATACCGTGACCTACTCGCTCGGCATGAAGAAGCGTCTGGCGCTGGCGCTGGCGCTGATCCACGAGCCGCGCGTCCTCATCCTCGACGAGCCGACCAACGGTCTCGATCCGGCCGGCGCGCGCCAGATGCGCGCGGCGATCGGCGAATACGCGGCGGGTGGTCGGACGATCTTCCTCTCGACACACCTGCTCGAGGCGGCCGAGCGGCTCTGCCACCGGGTGGCGATCATCCGCGCCGGCGCGCTGCAGGCGGTGGGTACGCCCGACGAGCTGCGCATCCGCTTCGCCTCGGCGCCAGGGACGACGCTGGAAGATCTCTTCCTACGCGTGACGGAGGTGGAAGCCACGGGCAATTCCAAGGGCCCAGGCGGGTCATGAACGCGTCGCCGTCTCTCGGCGCGGGCGCGCTGGCGGGGCTGTTCGTCCGGTCGCGGCTGCGATCGTTCCGCAACGGTCTGCGCGCGCGGGGGCGGCGCCGCCAGCCGATCGTGATCGCCATCGCCGGTCTGGTGACGTCACTCGCCTACGTCGGTCTCTTCTCGCAGGCGTTCTCGGTCGTCGTCGCCTCGGTCGATCTCGCGGGGCAGGTCGCGGCGCTGACGGTGGTCGCGGGCGCGCTCGCCCTCGGGAGCTTCTCGGCCAAGGCTGCCAGCAGCGAAGCCGTGCGCGCCGGCTCGGCCGAGAACGAGTTCCTGCTGGCGCGGCCGGTTTCGCTGGCGGCCCTGGTCGCGGGCCGCGGGCTCGCCGACGCGATAACCGATCCGATGGGTGCGTTGTTCCTGTTTCCGGTGCTCCTGTCCGCCGCGCTGGTCTGGCGCCTTTCGCCCGCGGCCTGGCCGATGGCGGTGGCGATCTCGGCGGCGGTGCAGGTCTCGATCTCGATGTTCGCCTACGCCACGCAGTTGGTCGTCGTTCGGGCGATCGCGCCGGCCCGGCGCCGGCTCGTCTGGATGGGCTTGCGGCTCTGCGCCGCCCTGGCCCTGGCGGGCGTGTGGATGGTGGGCACCTGGGTCTTGCGGATGCCCGCGCTGCTGGCGGCGAAGCTGGTCACGGCGGGCCCTTGGTTGAGATGGACGCCCGGTGCCCTGATAGCCGCGCCACTCGCCGCGCTGGCGCGCGGCGAACCTTCGTGGGCGCTGGCGTCGCTCGGTCTGCTCTGGGCGGCGGCGGCAGCGGCGTTGTTCGGGGCCATGGCCATCGCCCGTCGGGCGGGAATGGGCGGCTGGGAGGAGGCCGGCGCCCCCTGGGCGGAGGCCGCCCCCGCCCCCCGCGCGGACGGACGCCTGGTCACCGCCGCGACGAAAGATCTGCGTCTCATCGTTCGGGACCGCGGTCAGCTGCTGGTGCTGATCGCGATGCCCGCGATCTTCGTGGGCGTGCAGATCTTCGGCGCCGCTGGATGGTCCTGGTCGACCGGGAACCTCGCGCGGGTCTCCTGCCTGGCCTACTCGCTGGCGCTCTACATGGCGACGATCGGACCGCTCACCCATATGCAGGCGGAGCGTCGCGCATTTTGGATCCTGCGTACCGTCCCGGTTCCCCTCGGACGGTTGCTGGCCGCCAAGGCCCGCGCCTGGAGCGTGGTCGTCGGCGGCGCGGGGTTGCTGGTCTTCTCGGGGCTGGTGCTGGTGATGCCGTCGGCGTCGGGGGCGGCCGTTCTGTCGGCGGGTGTGCTGGTTACCGGGGGCGCCGTCGCAATCAGCTTTCTGGCCGTGGGCATGGCGAGCGGTGGAGCCGATCTCTCCGACGAGCAGAGCGCGGCCGTCGGACCGACGACGATCTATGCGTTTCTTCTGGTGGGCAGTCTTTACAACCTGGTCCTGACCGGCGATTGGGCGACGCGCGTGTCGGGGTTGGCGCTCTACCTGTTCGCGACGGTGGCCTACTGGCGGGCCGGCGTGGCGCGCGCCGAGATCTGCATGGACGCGGAGGCGGTTCGCACGCCGCAGCTCCGAATCGCCGAGGGGGCCACGTTGCTGATCGTCTATTCGTTCGGCCAGCGCGGTCTGGCAGCCATCGACATGGCGGTGGGGACCGAAGGCGCGGCGGCGATCGCTGTGTTGCGGCTGGTGCTGGTCTTGGTCGTGGGTGGCGTCGCGGTGTCCCTTCTTCGCCGGCGTCCGCCGACGCCCCCCTGGCGCGGCCGGGCTTCGTCGTCGGTCATCGGCGTGGGTCTGGGTGCGCTGGTCGCGCTCCTGCTCGCCCACCTCCGCGTCGTGGGCGGCCCGGCGTCGCCCTCCCGAGCGCCGTTGGTCTGGCTTGGCATCGCTGCCGCGCTGGCAGCCGAGGAGGCGCTCTTTCGCGGGGTCGTGCAGCGAACGGTGGAGGAAGATCTCGAAGCGCGTGGTCTTCGTTCCTGGTGGGCGCGTCTTGGCGCCGCCGGGGTGACGGTGGTTCTGGGCGGCATTGCGGTTGTGCTGGGCGAGGGCCACACGACGCGCGCGGTCGTGGTCGCTGTCGCGGGGGGACAGGTTGCGGCGGCGCTCGGGCGCGCGTTCACGGGTCGTCTTGGCGCGGCCTGGATTGCCCGTCTGGCAGCCGTCTCCGGGGCGGCTTTCTTCTAGTCTCGGATTGGAATACGATCTCGACCATGCGGTGTGTAATTTCCCCGCTCGGTCGGCACTCGGCCGCCCGGCTGACCTTGTTCATGGCGCAGCTCGGGCTCGGGTGGTCGGTCTTGGGGACGGGCGCCTGTAGCGTCGACAACGGCGGCCTCGGCTCGACCAGCCCCAAGCTCGCCCACGACGGTGGGTTGGGAGGGACGGTCGCGATGACCGACGGGGCCGGACAGGATCTGGCCTCGAACGGCGGCGCGGGCGGTGCGGGCGGCGCGGCGATCGGCGGGACGGGCGGCGCGGCGACCGGTACGGCGGGTATCACCGGCACCGCGGGCATGGACGGCGTGGCTGGCACCAGCGGGGCGGCCGGCAGCAATGGGTTCGCCGGCACCAGCGGAGCGGCCGGGACCAACGGGATCGCGGGCAACAACGGAACGGCTGGCACCAGCGGGTTTGCCGGCAGCAATGGAGGGGCGGGAACCGATGGAACCGCCGGCACCAATGGGATGGCGGGTGGCGCGGGCGGCGCGGCGGGTCGGGCCGGTGCCGGCGGCAGCGCCGCGGCAGGAGGTTCGTCGGGCGGCAAGGGTGGCGTCGGTGGCGGGGCAGGTGGCCGAGGCGGGCTGGGCGGGGGAATGGGCGGCCGAGGAGGAAGCTGTACGCCCAGCAACTGCGCTGCCGGGTGTTGCGCCAACAATCAATGCGTCCACAGCCTCTCGGCGCAGCAGTGTGGAACGCAGGGCGCGGCGTGCGCGCCCTGCAGCCCCTGCCAGCTCTGCTCGACGAAGGGGCAGTGCGCGATCGATCCGGCCTCGCAGTGGGTGATCGTCGCCGACTCCGCGCAGCTCTCCAAGAACCCGTCCGGCGGCAATACCTGGGACCCGGTGGTCGGCGACGAAGGCGGCAGCGCCCCAGATCCGTTCTGCGAGTTCGAGAATCCGGCGGGCGACATCACCACCCAGACCGCGGGCGTGACCAGCACGATCACCGATACGTTCACCCCGACCTGGTCCCAGGTCATCACGCCGGCGGGGCTGACCATCAGCGCGTCGGCCCTGATGGCGAACAACCCGGCCTGGCGAATCTGGGTGGGTGACGAGGACTGCAGCACCCTCAACAAACCGAGCACCTGCGGGGTCGGGCAGACGGCCTGCTCGTATCAACAGGCGATCCCCGCGTCCGCGCTGCAGAGCGGGATGCTCACGGTGAGCAATTTCCAGAGCTGCGTTTCGCTGACGGTGTCGTTCCGCTGCCAGGCGCCGACGACCGCGGCGAGCCCTTAAGCGGGAGACCCGGCGGCCCTGGGGCCCGGCGGGCGCCGCCTAGGCTTTGGCGACCAGCCCGGAACGTAGGCAGCGCGAGCAGACCCGGATGTGGCGATGAGCGCCGCTGGGTAGCTTGGCGTGCACACGGCGCAGGTTGGGCCGCTGGATGCTCTTGGTCTTGATGTTCGAGTGGCTAACGTTGTTAGCTACTCGGCGCTGCTTGCCGCAGACTGCGCAGTGCGCTGCCATTCATTTCCCTCCGGAAGGCGCGTACCTTTAGCACTGGCCGATGGAAATCGCAAGCGCGCGACGCGCCCCTTCTCACCCGGTCGTTCTGCTGGTCGCGCTGCTCGCGTCGGAGGCCGTCCTGTCCTGCCGGCGGCGGCACCAACCGGTCGGTCCGTCCAGGGTCGACGCCTCGCCACCAGGGGCTGTCGCGGCGGCGTACCTCCGGGGGCGGGTCGTCGATCGACGGGACCATCCCGTTCCGGACGCGCGCGTCGTGGTCTTCCCGGCGGCGAGCGCCGCGGCGGGGCAGGCGCCGTCTCGCGTGGCCACGGACTTCGACGGAGGTTTCGCCGTCGAGCGTCTAGCAGGCGGCAGCTATCGCGTGCTGATCGAAGCGGCGGGATTCCCGACCACCGAGAAGCCCAACGTCACGGCGCCGGCCTCGGATCTGGTCCTTCGCGTCGACGGCGAAGGGCGATCGATCGCGGGGCGCGTCGAGCTCGCGGCCGCGCCGGTGCCCGATGCGACGGTGGCCCTGGCTGCCGAGATCGGGGGCCCGGTGCGGCAGGCGCGCACCCGCGCGGATGGCGGCTTCGTCTTCGGTGGCCTCGGCGCGGGTAACTACGCGCTGCGCGCGGTTGCCGGCAGCCGCGTCTCCCAGATCGCGCACGACATCCCGGTCGGACGCGAAGGGACGCGCGCGCCGCTGCGTCTGACCCTCGAGCCCGGCCAGACGATCTCGGGCCGCGTGATCGAGGATGGCGGCATCGGCCTGCGTGGGGCCGAGGTGCGCGGTGAGGTGGCCGCCGTGGCGCCGGGCGAGGATCCTTTGCCGGCGCTGGCCAGGACCGACGCCACCGCCGGTTTCACGATCGGCCCGTTCTTGCCGGGCAGCTATCGCCTGACCACCGCGCGGCCCGGCTATGTCCTGCGTCGCGCGCCGACCATCGACGTCGTGGCCGGGGGCGCGAAGCCGCCTCCGGTCGTACTGGAGCTCCTGCGTGGGGCGCGGGTGGCCGGGCGGGTGGCGGATCCGCGCGGCAAGCCGGTCGGAGCGGCGCATGTTCGTTGTGTCGCGAGCGCGATGGACGATCTGACCGTCGAGACCGGCCCGCTGCCGCTGGCCGCCGAAGCGGCGGCGCTCCCTTCGGGCGCCGGGCGCGCGCTCGGGAGCACCCGGGTGGCGATGGCCGACGGGGGCGGCCGGTTTGCCGTCGACGATCTGATCCCGGGTCGGTACCGCGTGGAGGTGGTGCACGCGGGTCTGGAGCCGATGCGCACCGATGAATTCGTGGTCGTGCCCGGCGAGCGTCGCGATCTCGGTACGCTCACGTTGCGGGATGGGTTCCCCGTCGAGGGCCGCGTCGTCGACGAAAGCGGCGGTCCGATCGAAGGGGCGCGCGTGCTGGTCGGGGGGAGCGCCGCAGGAGATTCGGCGTCGGGCCTCTACGCGCTCACCGACGCGGGTGGCCGGTTTTCCCTCGCGGTTCCGGCGGGAAGCTATCAGCTCGCCGTCAGCGCGTCCGGGCACGGCGCCGCGCGCGTGCCGATCGAGGTCAAGCCGAACACGCCGCTGCCGCCGATCGACATCCGTCTCACGCGAGCGGAGGCGGTGCTCGAGGGGTTGGTGCGCGACAGCGCGGGGCGGCCGCTTTCGCGCGCGCGGTTGCTCGCCTGGCCGCCCGCTGCGGCGGG
>JADGRB010000390.1 GCA_017881315.1 Pseudomonadota bacterium | reverse complement strand
GCCGCCATCGTGGCCGCGTCGATCCGGCCGGTGAGCCGGCGAAGCGCGCCCAGCGCATCGCCCCCCCGTCCCGCGAGATCGAGCCGGTACAGGAGCACGGCGTCGTAGCGGGGGAAGACCGCGCGATCGTCCCCCAGCGCCCGCAGAGCGTAGCGTTTGATCTCGGGGTCGGTCAGGTAGAGATCCATGGCGTCGATCGCGCCGCTGGCGATCCCGCGATAACCGAGATCGTGGTCGATCCCTTTGACGTCGGTCTGCGGGAGGGCGTAGCGGTCCCGCAGCGCCGGCCAGCCGTCCCGCCGGCTCATGAACTCGTTGCTGAAGCCGAAGCGCAGCTCCGGGTGCGCGCGCAGATCGGAGATGGTCTCGAGCCCGAGCCGGGTGGCCAGGTCTTGCCGGACCCCGACCGCGTAGCTGTTGTTGAAGCCGAGGGGCCCGATGACGCCCACCCCGCGCGCGGCGAGTGTCTTCCTTAGCCAGTCGTCGGAGGGATTCTCCGCGCCGGACGCGCCGGATAAGATCTCCTGGATCAGCGTGCCGGTGTACTCCGGGTAGACGTCGATCGCGCCGCGCAGCAGAGCGTCCCAGACCAGCCGCGTCCCGCCGAAACCGGAGCGGTGCTCCGCCTGCAGGCCGGCGGCGCGCACCGACTGCGTGGCGATCTCCCCCAGGATCACCGACTCGGTGAAGGACTTGGACCCGACGCGCACCGGGCCGGCCGGCGGCGTTTCGGCCCGCGCGGGCGGGGCGCCCGCCATGCCGGCCACGGCGGCGCACGCGGCCAGCATCAGGGGCCCGCGCGGCGCGCGCTTCGTCTCGCCTCTCACGCGTCGGCCCCGGCCGCCCGGATGTCGAAGTGCCGCTGCGCATTCACGAAGCGGGTCACGAACGGATCGGCCGGCCGCCGCACCAGATCCGCGATCGCGCCCCGCTGCACGATCCGCCCCTCTTGCAAGAGGACGATCACCTGCCCGAAGAACGCCGCCTCGGCGAGATCGTGCGTCACCAGCACCACCGACTTGGCGAGCGTCTTGAAGATCGTCGCCAGGTCGTCCTGCAGCTCGGCGCGGACCAGCGGGTCGAGCGCGCCCAGCGGCTCGTCGAGAAACAAGAGCTCGGGATCGAGCATCAGCGCGCGCATCAGCCCCACCCGCTGCTTCTGCCCACCCGACATCTCGGCGGGATAGCGCGCCAGCGTCGCCGTGGGTAGCCGCACCAGATCGCCGAGCTCGTGGAGGCGCCGATTCGTCTTCTCGGCCGCCCAACCGAGGTGCCGCGCCATCAGGCCGACGTTCTCGGCGGCGGTCAGGTGCGGGAAGAGGCCGCCGTCCTGGACCACGTACCCCATGCGCCTCCGCAGCCCGCGGATGTTGGCGGGCGTGATCGCGGCCTGCCGGAAGAGCACCTGCCCCGCGTCGGGCGCGATGAGGCCCAGCATCAGACGCAGCAGGGTGGTCTTGCCGCATCCGCTCGGGCCGATGAGGACCGTGGTGGCACCGGTGTCGACGTCCAGCGTGGTCGGCGCCAGCGCGGCGAACGCGCCGTAGCGCTTGCTCACCGCGACCAGCTGGAGAATGGGCGACGATTCAGTCAACGGGCGGGCGCGAGTCTACGTCACCTCCTCGATGGTTTCAGGAGCTTTGACCCGCTGACCCGCCCTTCAGCGCGGGATCGGCAGCGACTCGATGAACAGATCGTCGACGTAGCAGAAGCCCCAGCCTTCGCCGGGCTCGAGCGATCGGATCAGCGGGTGACCGACCTTCTTGAAGTGCTTGGTGGCGTGCTTGTTCTTGGAGTCGTCGCAGCAGCCGACGTGGCCGCAGGCCATGCACAGGCGCAGGTGAACCCAGGTATCCCCCATGGCGAGGCACTCCTCGCACCCCTTGGTGTGGGGGCGCACGTGCGGCGCGATGGTGCCCATATGCGAACAGGTGTCTTCGGACATCGGCGCAGTCTGTCATGGGCCGCTGGCTTGTGCTCGCGTCCGCCGACGGTCAGGCGTAATCTGTGGTCATGAGCGAAAGCGACAAGCGGAAGCAGAGTCTCTATTTTCCCGAAGAAATGCTGAAGGAGATTGGCGACGAAGCGACTCGTCAGGATCGTTCACTCTCCTGGATCGTCCAGAAGGCCTGGAAAGCGGCCCGCAAGGACATCAAGAGCATCCGCTCGGTGAATGACCTGCCGGGCGGCGACGACGAAAAGAAACCGTAGGAAACTCGAGATTCCTCGAAGGTCTCCGGGGCCGATGCGCCCCGCGTAGCGCGCAGAAGGTCTGCGCTCGCTCGTGATCTACGGTCTCGCCGGTTCCGCCGTAACCGGGTCGGAGGTGGGGCGTAGAACCGCGGAGAGACGATGCGGACCGGTCGATCGCTCGGGTTCATCCGGCGGTGGGGCCTCCGCAAAAACGACCAACGAGGAGATTCGCATGACCGCCAAGACCGCCAAGGGAGCACTCATCGCCGCCGCTGTAGCCGGATTCTTCACGACCGCCGCCCCGATGGTGGCCTCGGCGAAGGACGCCGGGGTCCACTGCCAAGGCGTCAACGCCTGCAAGGGCAAGGGCGGCTGTAAGGGGGCCGACAACGCTTGCAAGGGGCAGAACGGCTGCAAGGGCAAAGGCTGGATGGAGATGTCCGAGAAGAAGTGCTCGGCCAAGGGTGGCACCGTCATGCCGGCCGGCGACGCGGACAAGAAGTAGAGTTGTAGTCCTGCGCCCCGCCGGTCTCGGCCGGCGGGGGGCAGAGGCACGCATGGCGCGGGAGTTTCCATATCTCGGACACGGCATCGGGCTGCGACCGCCGCACTACGCGGAGGTCGTGCGGGATCTCCCGGCGGTCGACTGGTTCGAGGTCATCACGGAGAACTTCATGGTGGCGGGAGGGAACCCGCGGCAGGTGCTTCGGCAGGTGCGAGCGCACTATCCGATCGTGCTGCACGGCGTGTCGCTGTCGATCGGGTCCGTCGATCCGATCGACGAGGGATATTTGACGGGGCTGGCCGCGCTGGCGGCCGAGATGGAGCCGGCCTGGATCTCCGACCATCTGTGCTGGTCGAGCTTCGGCGGGCACACGGGACACGATCTCTGGCCGCTGCCGTTCACCGAGGAGGCGCTGGCTCATGTGGTCAGTCGCGTTCAGGTGGTCCAGGAGCGGCTGCGCCGGCGGATCCTGATCGAGAACGTCTCCAGCTACCTGGAGTTCGCCCATTCGACGCTGCCCGAGTGGGAGTTCCTGAGCGAGGTGGCGCGACGGGCCGACTGCGGGCTGCTGCTCGACGTGAACAACATCTTCGTGAGCGCGCGCAACCACGGGTTCGAGTCGGCGCAGTTCCTGGCCGGCGTTCCGGCGGATCGCGTGAAGCAAATTCACCTGGCGGGACACCGGGACGAGGGGACGCACCTGCTCGACACGCACGACCACCCGGTCTGCGACGGGGTGTGGGCGCTCTATCGCGCGGCGGTGCAGCGGTTCGGCGCGGTCTCGACGTTGATCGAGCGCGACGACGACATCCCGCCGCTGGGCGAGGTGATCGCGGAGTCGCGACAGGCGGCGGCCATCGAGGCGGAGGTGCTGGCGCATGGCCGGTGAGCGCGCACGCGGCGCGGGTGGCGCTTCGTTCTCCGGCGCGCGGCTCGCTGACGTTCAGGGTCAGCTCTACGATCTGATCACGGCGCCCGAAGGCGTGGCGAAGCGTTTGGTGGAGCTCGGTCGCACGCGAGGCGATCTCGAGACAGTTGTTCGCTCTTCCGGGCAGCTCTCGGCCGTCGAGCGGGTCGACGTCTACGCCAACATGTACTTCTTCCGGATCCTCGAGGTCCTCGCCGACGAGTACGCGAAGATCGTGACGTTGATGGGCGCCGACGCCTTCCACAACCTCGTCACCGACTACCTGCTGGCTTGCCGCCCCGCGCACCCGTCATTGCGCGAGGTGGGCGCGCGGCTACCGGCGTTTCTCGCGACGCACCCGCTGGCCGAGGGTCGCCCCTGGCTCGCGGAGCTGGCGCAACTGGAACGCCTGCGCCTCGAGCTCTTCGACGGGCCCGACGCCGACGCGCTCACGCTCGACCAAGTTCGCGCGCTGCCGCCCGAGGCGCTACCCGAGCTCACGCTGCGTGCCGTCCCCTGTCACGCGACGCTGCGAACGGAATACGCGATCGCACCGCTCTGGAGGGCGCTCGAAGAGGGTCGCGCCGAACGCGCCGAAGAAGACGACGCGCCGGGAGATCCGGCCAAGGTGCCCGAGACGATCCTGGTCTGGCGACAACAGCTCACGGTCTTCCACCGAGTCGTCGACCCCGACGAGGTGGCCTGCCTGCCGCTGTTGAGGG
>JADGRB010000147.1 GCA_017881315.1 Pseudomonadota bacterium | reverse complement strand
CTGTCGTCGACGCAACCGTCGCAGTAGATCAAGATCTCGATCCGCGAAGCCGGATGGTCCTGCGCCAGCAGGCTCTCGATCTTTCGCGGCAAGGCCGAGGCGCCACCCGAGACCGGGAGGAGGATGCTCACCAGCGGCTCGCCGCCAGCTGGCGCGCCGCCTGCCCCGTCAAGATCGATCCGCCGCCGGGAAGCGAGACGTGCGGCGAGGCCGATGAGCGCGGGGTAGCCCAGATAGATGTATCCAAGCGCCGCCAGCGCCGAGACCACCAGCACCACCCGTGCGTCGCACACCGCGCCCTCAGGTCCCGCGCGCGCGCAACATCACGAGCGGCGTCTTCACCAGAATCGACAGCTCGAGCGGCACGAAGGTGCGCAGGTCGTCCATCGCGCCGCCATACGCCAGGTCGTAGAGCATCTTCATTCGCATGTGGTCCGCGACCGCGTCCTCGGCGCCATCCACGTGAAATGGATTGCTGAGCTCGCGCGAAAACGGCATGAGCTCGCTCCCCGGCGGCGGTTTGCCCGAATAGCCGAGCGTGACCTGCGCCAGGCCCGTGATCCCCGGCTTGACGTCGCGCATCCGCTCCTCGAAATACGGAATGGCCAGCGCGAGCTGCTCGGCCAGCTCGGGGCGTTCCGGCCGCGGCCCGACGATGCTCATGTCACCCAACAGCACGTTCAGGAACTGAGGCAGCTCATCCATATGCGTGCGTCGCAAGAAGCGTCCCACCCGGGTGATCCGCGGATCGTTCTCGCTGGCCAGGACCGGTCCGCTGAGCTCCTCGGCGTCCGGGCGCATCGAGCGGATCTTGAACATCAAGAACTCCCGAAATCGCGGCCCGGGCGGCTCGCCCCCTACACGGTCGGGCCCGTCGTCGAGACCCGGGCCGAGTTGCCCGGCGCGCCGCTGACGAATCAGGATCGCCCCAGGTGAATCGAGGTAGACTGCTGCCGCAATCAGGGGGAAAAGAGGTAAAGTAATGGCCAGGCCGAGAAGCGAGCCAACGACGTCGATGAGTCTTTTCACGACGCGCACCGAACGGACCACGCCTTTACGCTACACCGAAACGTCTAACCTCCGATATGACACCGTGGACGGACCTGCCGACGAGGTTCCCGCATTGATTCGGCTCCAGCTGGCCGGAATATTGGAGCATCGGGACGTTGCCCTTCGTGCGGTATCGACGGCGTGCAAGCTGATCACGCCTCGGCCCCAGGGGCGCTCATGGAACGAATTCCAAATGCAGGTGGTCTCCGCCGTCGGCGAGGCATTCAACAATGTCGTCCTCCACGGCTACGCCGGCCGGAAGGAAGGGAGCATCGACCTGAGAATCCAAACCCGGCGCGGCCTCATCCGGATCGAGCTGCGCGACTGGGGGGCCAGCTTCGACCCCACCAAGGTTCCACCCCCGGCGTTCGACACCCTCCCCGAGTCCGGCCTGGGCCTCTACATCATGCAGTCGTTCATGCACATGACCTACCGCGCCGGCCGACCCAACCTGCTCACGCTGAGCAAGCGCTACCTGGTGGAGCGCGCCAGCGCCGCCCGCAAGACCGAAGGTGCCACATGAGATTCGAGATTTCCGCGGCCAAGGAGGGCGTGACCCGCCTCGTGATCGAGGGCGAGCTCGATGCCGTCAGCGTCGCCGAGCTGCGCGGGGATCTGGAGAAGCTGGTGAAGACGCGTCCCAGCGTCGTCGACGTGGATCTCTCCCAGCTCCGGATGGTCGACAGCTCGGGGGTCGGCGCTCTGGTCTCCCTGTACAAGCGGGTGCGGGCGCAGGGGGGCAGCGTCGTCATCAAGGGTCTGCGCGATCAGCCCCTCGCAATCTTTCGCCTCCTCCGCCTCGACCGCGTCATGCTCAACGCCGAGTCCCGGGTGCCTCCCTCGCCCCCAACGCACAAACAGTCGAAATCACGGCACTAAGAAATGCGGTGCGGACCTGACCTGGTTCCTCACCTGTGACGCAAGATACATTTTTCAATGGTGCAAGGTAGTGCGACAGAGTAGTTTTAGAACAGCTTTCAGGATGACCATGAGGCGTCCCGGGTGAGGTACGAAGATGGCCTCCAACACAATTAACCTGACGTCGCCGATCCTGGTCGATGCGAGCTCTCCCGAGGAGAGCTCGAGCGCCAGTGCGGTCGCGCAGGCGATCGGTGCGCTCGGCGAGCCGGAGTCGCCGTCGGAGCTGGCGCAGCGGCTGGCGGTGGTCATCGCGATGATGTGGTCGCAGGTGGCGGACGCCGATCTGTTCCTCCCCGAGAAGGGGCGACCGCTGCGCGGCGTGCGCGACGCGCGAACGGGCGCCGGTTTGCTCGCCACCCTGAACGCGGTTTGGGGCCCGATCGCGGCGCAGGGACTGATGCCGGTCACGCCCACCCTCCTCCCGCGCGATCTGGCGACGGGACGCGGTTCGACCATGTCGACCCCAATTTTTTCCGGCAAGTCTCTGGAGGGATTCCTGGTCGTGCAGCGGCAAGCCGAGGCACCGGCGTTCACCATCCAGAACCTCGAAGCGCTGGTGGAGCTGGCCGAGGGCGTGGGTGGCATCTTGCCGTTGACCCGTGGGCGGGCCTCGGCGTCGTCGGCGTCCTGGCTGGAACAGGACATGGCGGCGGCGGGCGGGGTGCAGCGGACGTTCCTGCCCGAGCCGATCGGCGAGAACTCCGCCTCCGTGCGGGTGGTCACCGAATACATGCCGGCCTACGCGGTCGGCGGCGACTTCTACGACTTCGTCGATCTGGGCAACGGGCGCGTGATGGGCGTGATCGGCGACGTCTCCGGCAAAGGGGTGACGGCGGCGCTCACCATGGCGCGCGTCAGCGCCGACATCCGGCGAATGGCCACCGAGGTGTCCGGTCCCGCGGAGCTGCTCGAACGCCTCAACCACACGCTGGTCGCGCGCATGCAGGACGATCGCTTCGTGACCGCGCTGTGCGTGCTCCTCGACGCCCCGAACAAGCGCTGGATCTTCGCCAACGCGGGGCACGTGCTCCCGCTGCTCCGCCGCTCGACCGGGGTGGTCTCGCGCGTGGCCTATTCGTCCGGGCCACCGCTCGGGATCGTGGCGCACGCGCAGTATCGAGAAGAGACCATCTCGGTGGCCGCGAAGGACATCCTCTTGCTCGCCACCGACGGCGTGTTCGAGGTGCTGTCGGCGCCGCGACGCCCCTGCTCGACGATGGGGCAGTGCCAGTTCACCGAGCTGGTCGGGAGCGCCCCGCACGACATCGGGGAGATCAGCCGCCGCATCGTCGCCACCGCGCAGGCGTCGGCGGGTCCGCGCGATGATCTGACGCTGCTCGGCCTGCAGATTGGCGGCTGACCCGAGCCTGGACTGGCGAGGCGGCATCGCGCCGCCGCGTGTATAGTCGGCGCGATGGTGGTGCGCGCCCCCTCGTCGCCATTCGCTCTGGTCGACGCTCTCCGGGCATTCAGCCTGCGCACACGCGGCGTGCTCTGGATCGGCGGTCTGGTGTTCGGCCTCGGTCTGCTGGGCACGACGGCGCGGGTCCTGTCCACCAAGCGTCTCTATCGTTCCGAGGCCACCTTGCTCTATGAGCACGGCGTGCTGCAGGCCGAACCCGATTCACCCCGCCGGATCGCCCAGCGGATCCAGGAGATGCTGACCTCCCGCCCGCGCCTCCAGGGCCTCATCGAGGAGATGCGCCTCTACCCGGCGGTGGTGACAGAGCGGGGCCTCCCCGCCGCGGTCGACGAGATGCGCGCGCAGGTCAAGGTCACCGTGCGCGAGGGAACCACCTTCGGCGCCTCCTACGACACCGACGACGCCGACCGCGCCAGGGCCGTGCTCATGCGGTTGGTGAACGGCGTCGTCGACGAGGATACGCAACGGCGGCAACAGGAGGCGGACGCCGCCCGACAGAATCTGGAAGCCGAGCGCCGTCAGGCCGACCAGGAGGTCAAGATCGAGGAGGACCGTCTGGCGGCGTTCTCCGCGGAGCACCCGCGGCTCGGCACCGCCGGTCGGGTGGGCCTCGGCGATCGCGACCGCGGCGCCGCCAGCGCGGCGGAGGTGGCGTCGCTCGGGATGCGAGCGGCCGAGCTCGAACAAAAGCTGGCCCAGGCGAGCGGGCATCCCAATGCCGCACACCCGGCCGTTCCGGGCGCCCCGCCCACCCCCGATTCGGCGGTGGTCGCCGCGCGCGCGCAAGTGGCCGCGGAGCTGGCGGCGGCCGAGCGGGATCTCGACGACAAGCAGACACATCTTCGGTACCAACACCCGGACATCAAGCTCGCGCTCCGCCGGGTCGCCGACGAGCGCGCGGCGCTGCGCAAGGCCGATGCGGCGGTGGCCGCTTCCGCGGCGGCATCGACGGTGCCCACCGCCGCGAGGGCCGGCAGCGACGAGAAAGTGGCCTCCCTACAGCGGGCGCTGGCGGCGGTGCGTTCGCGAATTGGCGCGCTCAAAGCCCCGAGCGACCTCGACCGGCCCGTGCCAGCGCCCACCGCCGCGGCCGACACCACCGGGACGCGCCTGGCACGAGACGTCGCAGAGGCGCGCGAACGCCGACGCCAGCTCGAGGCCAAGCTCTTCCAGGCTCAGCTGCTCTCGACGCTCGGCGCGGCGGGCCAGGGGGGCGGGCTGGTCGTCTCGGACCGATCCTACCCGCCGAGCCGGCCGATCGCCGGACGTCGATTCCAGGTGGCGCTGCTCGGCGTTTCGCTGTCTGCGCTCCTGGGCCTCCTCGCGCTCACGCTGGCGGGGCAACTCGATGGTCGCCTCCACGACGCGCGGGACGTCGCGCGCGCCCTCGGTACGGGGGTGTTGGTGGTGATCCCGAAGCTCGGCGTCAAATTGGCGGGCCGACCTCCCGCCCGGGTGATGGACCGTGGTGCCTGAAGACGGCGACGGCGAGGGCGGCTCGGGGGGCAGCGACGCGAGCCCCCGCGCCCCGGTCCCCGGCGTCCCGCCGGAGTCCGTCGACTCGTCGCCGCTCGTCCCGCGCGAGAGCGGCCGAACGATCGGCGTCGCCTTCGTCCGCTTCACGCCACGGACGCCGCACGACCCGCGCGTCGTGGTGTGGAACAAGCGAAGCCCGTCGGGCGCCGCGGCATTCAGGCAGCTGCGCCAGCAGCTGATCGCGGGAGACGACCCCCACACGATCCTCTGCACCAGCGCCAATCCGGGCGAGGGGAAGACCACGCTGGCGGCCAACCTGGCGCTGGCCTACGCCGAGATCGGGCGGGCCCGTGTGCTCCTGATCGAAGGGAGCCTGCGCGCGGCCGCGCTGAGCGAAGTCTTCGGTTTCAAGCCACCGATCGGGTTCGGCGCACAGCTGGTGCGCCACCGAAGCCTCCCCGACGAGCCGTGGGTGGTGGTCCAGGTGGGGACGCAACCGCTGTTCGTGATGGCGGCCGAGCCACACCGCTGCCCGCAGTGCGCGGCGCCTTTACCGGAGGACGCCCGTTTCTGCGGCCGCTGCGGCACCACGGTCGGTCACGTCGCCGCCGATACGCTCGACGCGGCCGGCTTCGTGGCCGCCGCGCGACGCCTTCGCGAGACGTTCGATTATCTCGTCATCGACGCCCCACCGGTGCTCGCGCGCGGGGGCGTGCACGAAGTGAAGGACGTTGCCGACGCGGTGGTGCTGGCGGCCCTCAAGGGCCATTCGCGGCGACGCGATCTCCGCCGGACGGTGGAGCAGCTCTCGCCCAAGACCATCGCCGCAGTCGCGTTGCTCGACGAGTGAGGCGCCGATCGCGTCGTGGGTCGAGCTCCTGGCCGCGCGGCTGGCCCCTCAGATCTTGGCCTCAGATCTTGGCCGCGTACCAGGCGATCGTCCGTTCGAGGCCTTCGCGAAAAGGGATGGCGGCGCGGTAGCCCAGACCATCGCCAGCGGCGGTGATGTCGGCCAGGGAATGCTTGACGTCGCCCACCCGCCTCGGCAGGTAGGTCACCGCGACCGCGCGGCCCACGATGTCGCCCACCAGACGCACGACCTCGTTGAGCGTGGTCGCGACGCCGCAGGCGACGTTGAACACCCGGCCCGACGCTTCCGGCGCGACGGCCGCCGCCAGGTTCGCCGCGACGGTGTTGTCGATGTAGCAGAAATCTCGCGACTGCGTGCCATCGCCGAAGATGGTGACGCCCTTCCCGGCCAGCGCGGCGGTGACGAACCGCGGGATGACCGCGGCATACTCGGAGGTTGGATCCTGGTGCGGGCCGAAGACGTTGAAGTAGCGCAGGCAGACGGTCTCGAGGCCATACGCGCCGGCAAACACCTGACAGTAGTGCTCGGCCGCCAGCTTCGACACCGCGTAGGGTGAGAGCGGCGCCGGGCGCATGGTCTCGATCTTGGGCAGCGTCGGGGTATCCCCATAGGCCGAGGAGGAGGCGGCATAGACCAGGCGGCGGGCGCCGGCGCGCTTGGCGGCGGCGAGTAGCTCGAGCGTAGCCGTGGCGTTGACGTCATGGCTCGCGACGGGATCGGCGAGGGAACGCGGCACCGAGGCGATCGCCGCCTCGTGAAAAATGAGCTCGACGCCGGCCAGGGCTCGGCCGAGCGCCCCGCCATCGCGAATGTCGCCTTCGATGACTTCGACGTCCGCCGCCACCGCGGCCAGGTTCTCCCGCTTACCCGAAAAGAAGTTGTCGATGACCCGCACCCGATCCCCCCGCGCCAGCAGCGCGCGGACCAGCGCGGACCCGATGAAACCGGCGCCGCCGGTCACCAGACAAAATGAGGCCATGCGGCAACCTAACCGAAGCCACGACGGATTTCACGGGCAACCGGAAGCTCGGGATTCCGAAGACACGGCGTGCGCCTCGTCCTGTGGGCCATCGCATTCGCCGTGGGCGACGCCTGCGCGCTGGCCGGCGCCGGTTGGCCCCTGGCGGTCGTGGCGGCCGCGATCGGCGGGGCGGTGCTGGTGCTGGCGCGCGGACGCCGGCGGGCGGTGGTCGGTCCGTTACTCTTCCTGGCGCTCGGCGCGCTGCTCGGTCTTCGAGCCTCGCGACCGGCGGCGCTCGATCCGATCCTCGCCGCCGCGATCGCGTCCGACGATCCACGATCGATCGAGGCTGTCGTCGAACGCGGCCCCGAGGACGCCGGCGCCGGCGCGCGCCTGGTGGTCGCGCTCAGGAAGATCGACGGCGCGCCCGCGGCCGGCACGCTGGCGCTCGCCGTCTTGAATGGCTGGCCCGACTTCGGACCGGGCGAGATCATCGCCTGCCAGGCGCGGCTGCGCGCGCTCCGCGGCACGCGCAACCCCGGATTGCCCGACCCCGTGCTGGCCCTGCGCGCCGTCGGGATCGACGCCCTCGCGGGCGTGCCGACCGCGGGCGCCATCCGCCGGATCGCGGAACCGCCTGGGGCTGGCCCGCGCCGCGCGGCCTATCTGGCACGGCGGGCGCTCCGTGCCGCGATCGATCAGAACGTCGGGGGGGAGGCGGCCGCGTTCCTCAAGACCGCCGTGCTCGGCGATCGACGAGGTGTCGCGCCGGAGGTCGAGGAGGGCTTCCGCGCCGCCGGGGCGACCCACGTTCTCTCGGTGTCGGGGCTGCACCTGGCGGCGGTGGCGGCGCTGTTCTTCCTGATCGTCCGCGGGACGGCCGCGCGCATCCCGCGGCTGCCGCTCTACTTTGATCCGCGCGCGATCGCGGCGGCAGCCTCGCTGCCCGCGATCGCCTTCTTCACCTTGCTCACCGGCGAAGCGGTGGCCACGGAACGATCGGCGCTGATGCTGGCCATCGGGATGGGGGCGTTCCTGGTGGGACGCCCCGCATCGGCCGGGCCGACGATCGCGGCAGCCGCGCTGATACTGCTCGTCGCGCGGCCGCTGCAGATCTTCGACGTATCGCTTCAGCTCTCGGTGGCGTCGGTGGCCGGCATCGCCCTGCTGTCTCGGCATCTCGGCCCCCGCGCGGCGCGGGTCGATGGATTGCCGCGGCGGGCGCTCCGCTGGCTCTGGCGCTTCGGCGCGGCGACGGCCGCGGCGACGGCGGCGACGGCGCCGCTCGTCGCCCACTGCTTCGGAGAGGTGGCGCCGCTGGCCCCGCTCGGCAACCTGGCGCTGGTCCCGCTGGTCGAGCTCGGAGTCGTCCCCGCGGGGCTGGCCGGCGCGACCGCTGCGGCGATCTGGACGCCGCTCGGGAGGCTGCCGCTCGCGCTGGCGGCGGCCGCCGCGCGCCTGGCGCTGGCGATCGCGGCCGCCTTTCGCGCGCACGCGCCGGTCTGGGTCTGCCGGACCCCGAACGGCCTGGAGACGCTCGCGTTGACCGCGGCCGGCGGGCTGGCGCTCGGTGCGCTGGGCGCGACTCCTGCGCGCCGGCGGTCGGCGGCCGTCGCGGCGCTGCTCTGCGCGCTCGTCGCCGCCTCCAGCCTGACCGTCCGCGAGCTGCGACGCAGGACCACCCGCGCGCTCACCATCACCTTTCTGGACGTCGGTCAGGGGGACGCCGCGGTGGTCGAGGCGCCCGGCGGGTGCGCCATGCTGATCGACGGCGGCGGGACACGCGACGGCCTGTTCGATACCGGCGCCCGCATCGTCGAGCCCTTCCTGCGGGCCCGAGGGATCGGCCAGCTGCAGATCGTCGCCCTCTCGCACCCGCACCCGGATCATCTGAATGGGCTGTTTCGAATCCTCGATCGATTCGCGGTCGGGGCCTTCTGGTCGAGCGGCGACGACGGGCGCAATCCCGAGTACCGCCGGCTCGTCGATCTCGCGCGCCGGCGCGGCATCCCGACGCCGGAGGTCACGCCCGCCGCGCTCGGCGGCGCCCGCGTCGACCCCCTGGGGCCATTCATCGATGACCACATCGGCGCGCCGGTCGGCCTCACCGTCAACGACGCGTCGCTGGTCCTGCACGTCGCCTTCGCCGGCCGCGCCTTGCTGTTCCCGGGCGATCTCGAGGCGGATGGGGAAGGAGAGCTGGTGGGACGGCGCCCGCTCGGTCAGGTGGTGGCGGCGGACATCCTCAAGGTCCCCCACCACGGCAGCCGGACCTCCTCCAGCGATGAGCTCCTGGAGGCGGTGGCGCCGAAGCTGGCGGTCATTTCGCTGGGGTGGCACAACCAGTTCCACTTCCCCGCGCCCGAGGTGCTGGCGCGCTACGCCGCCGCCGGCGCGCGCGTGCTGCGCACCGACCGCGATGGCGCCATCACGGTCACGATCGCGCCCGACGGCGCCCTGGCCGTCCGGTGCGAACGGGGTTGCCCCAAAGCGCCAGCAAACGAGGGGCAACCAAATGATGGGCGCGCCCGATGACCCGACCATGAAAACGATCCAAGGAATGCAGCTGGGACTGGTGGTCGCCGCGCTGACGACCGGTTGTGCGACGGCACCACACCGCTTCCAGCCGCACGCGCTGGCCCTGCAGGCGGCCGGAATCGACGCCCTCGGGCGTGGCGAGCTCGATCGCGCGGCCGGCCATTTCTCGCTGGCGCTCGAGTATGAGCCGCGTCTCGCGGAGGCCGAGAATGGCCTCGGGTTGGTGGCGCTGAGGCGGGGCGATTGGGCGCGGGCGGAAGAACGTTTTCGCGCGGCGCTGGCGCTCAACGAGGATCTCGCCGAGGCCCACCTCAACATTGCGGGCCTGCTCATGCGTCGGGACGCGGATGCCGATGCGCTCCCGGAGGCTCGGGCCGCCCTGGCGATCGATCCGGGCTACGCGGACGCGCGGCTCCTCTCGGGTGAGCTGCTGCTCCGGCTCGGACGACCGAACGACGCCCACTGGGAGCTGGAGAAACTCTGCGCGGCTTTCCCGGGGCGCGCCGACGCACACGCCGCGAACGCGCTGGTGCTGGCACGGCTCGGCCGACCGGTCGCCGCCGAAGAGGAAGCCGACGCGGCGCTGGCCATCGATCCCAACCTCGCCGCCGCCCACCGGGCCCGTGCCGAGGTCCTGCGCGGCAACGGCGATCTCGAGGCGGCGACCGGCGAGCTCGATCTGGCGATTGCGGCGAACCCGGCCTCGGTCGAGGACCGGCTGGCGCACGCCACCGTGATGGCCGCGCGAAGGCTGCCGAACGAAGCCACCCGCGAGCTGGCCTCACTGGTGGAGACGGCGCCCCGCCGACCGGAGGTGCGATTCGCCCTGGCCTTCGTGGCGCTCGACCGGGGCGACCCCGCCGCCGCGGTGCGCGCCGCCGACGATGCGCTCGCGCTCCGCGAGCACTATCCCGAGGCGCGCCTGGTCCGCGCCGAGGCGCTGGTGCGCCTGGCGCGCGCAGAAGAGGCGCGCCAGGAGCTGCGCCGGTTCCTCGACGAGGCACCGGCGACGATGGTCGCCGAACGATCGCGCGCCGTGCAGTTCCTGACCGAAGTTCCACGATAGACTGCCGACGCCGATGCCCCTGCGACTGCGACTGCTGCCCGGGCCCGGCCAGACGGAGCGGGCCATCGAATTTGCCGACGGCTCGACCGAGATCCGGATCGGGCGCCGGCCGGACGTCGAGCTCCCACTCCCCTTCCCCGCGCTCTCCGGCCTGCATGCCCGACTCACCCGCGGCAGCGGCGGCTGGCGGATCGAGGATCTCGGCAGCACCAACGGCACGCGCGTCGACGGCGAGCGTCTGCCACCTGGCGAACCGCGACTGGTGGGCCCGGGCGCCGAGGTCGCGCTGGGTGAGGTCACCCTGATCTTCGACGGGATGGTCAGTCCCATCCTGGGCGCCGAGGGGACGGCGACGATCGCGCGACGTCTGGTCAGCGATCTCTTCGCAGCCGCGCCCGGAACGGCCACGCCCAGCCTGAGCATCGTCTCGGGCGTCCCGGCCGCACCCGCGCTGCGTCTCGAGGATCTCGACCGCCGCTACCTGGTCGGGCGGGTGGAGACCTGCGACCTCCAGCTGCTTTCCGAGGAGATATCCCGGGAGCACGCCGCCTTGGTCCGACTCTGGGACGGCGTGGTCGTGAAGGATCTGGGCTCCAAGAATGGCGTCCTGGTGAACGACGCGCTGGTGGTCGAGCAGCGGCTTCGCGACGGCGACCTGGTCCGGCTCGGCCCCGCCACGCTCCGGCTATCGGATCCGGCCGACAGATATCTCCGCGACTTCGAGGCGCGCGGAGGCGCGGGCGACGGCGCGGGTGGTGCGGCGGTGCCGCCCTCCGATCCCGTTGCCGGCACGTCGCGGCCCGAAGGCGTCCCGGCCCCCATGGCGGCGGTCGATACCCAGCCGCTGTCCGAGGGCGCACAACCGGCCGCCGGGCCTGCGCCGAGGACCTCCAGCTCGCGCACCGCGATCGCGGTCGCCGCGATCGTCCTGCTCATCGTCGGGGCCGTCGTCTTGGCGCTGGCGCTGGGCTGACCGGGCCTAGCGGCGCTTGCGCCCCTTCTTGCGGGCCTTGCGCGCCTCCTTGCGCTTTCGCTTCTCCTTCCCGCGATCGATGTTGCGCTGGGGCGCCTGGAAGTGCCCCCGCTCGGCCGAGGGGGTCTGCATCATGTTGGCGAGCTGGTTGACGTCGAGGCCCATCATCTTCTTGGCCTGCGCGAGCTGCTTGAATCCGGGGATCTTGCCGAGCAGACCGGTCGACATCCCGATCTGCATCATCATCTGGCGCATCATCCCGAATCGGTTGAGCAGGTCGGCCACCTCCTGCTCCTTGTGGCCCGAGCCCTGCGCGACCCGCCGCAAGCGGGTCGTGTCGTAGAAGGCGCTGCGCTTCTTCTTGCGCTTGCCCCCCTCGACCAGCTCTTCCCAGCTGGTCACGATGAAGCGCTCGGGATGGCGGCGCTCGTCGCCGGTCATCGACGAGATCATGGCGCTGATGCGCACCAGCTCCCGGTCGTCGACCTGCACCCCTGCTGGGATCGCCTCCGAGGCGCCCGGGAGCTTGTCCATCATCTCGCGCAGCTGCCCCATCTTCTTGAGCACGGCGA
>JADGRB010000389.1 GCA_017881315.1 Pseudomonadota bacterium | reverse complement strand
GGTCACCGAGCCATTGGTGTGGAGCCACCACCGGATGATGCGCCCGCCGGCCGCGTAGGTGTTCTGAAACAGCGTGTTGAACGTCGCGATGTTCGGGTTCGGAACGTCATTGGCGAAGTTGACCCAGGCGACGTTCAGCCCACTCGCGAAGTTGCACACCGCGGTCCCGCCGGCAGTCCCGCCCGTTCCGGGAGCGCCGCCGACGGCGCCGCCGGTTCCCGTCGCGCCTCCCTTACCCGTCGTGCCGCCCGAGCCTGTCGTGCCGCCCTTGCCCGTCGCGCCGCCCGAGCCCGTCGCGCCGCCTTTCCCTGTCGTGCCGCCGGAACCAGTCGTGCCGCTCGACCCGGTCGTGCCGCCCGACCCGCCGCGGCCCGTCGTTCCCCCGCTGCCAGAGACTCCGCCGGTCGAGCTTCCGCCCGTCCCGGTTGTCCCGCCTGCCGACGTGGCTCCGCCAGCTCCGGTCGTGCCGCCGGTTTCGACCACGCCGCCGCTTCCCGTGGTGCCGCCCTCGTGGGAGCCGCCAGATCCAGTGGTACCGCCGGAATGCGTGCCACCGCTACCACTTGATCCTCCGGTCTGGCCGCTGCCTCCCGGGCCGGACCCTCCGTCATCGGTGGCCGACTCGGGCGATGCGCAGGCGCCAACCATCAAGGCCAATCCGAGAACGATCGTGCTGGTCGAAATCCGTGCCGTCATAGGTTACTCGCTGGAGAGCAGAAGGCTTCCGGGGGAGCTAGGGCGGCACGAGATCGATACCTTCCCAAAATCGACAAAGCAGGCGCGACGCCTCTCAAACCTCGTGAATCAGGGGGGCGGTGCGGTCTGATCCTTCACTTCAGATAGGCCGCCAGGGAACTATTGATCCGCGCCAGTTCTTGCGAGGCCAGCAGGGCCATCTCCGTCGCCCCCTGCTTGTCGAAGTGGGCTTTGTCGCCATTGAACGTGAGGGCCGCCGCGGCGGTCTGACCGATCATGTTGTAGTAAGCGACGCCCCGGGCGTTGAGGTCATCGACCAGGAGCCCCTTGCTCGCGCCCACCGCGATGGTGGCATCGCAGTACGGCTGCAGGCGGGCATTGGTCTCCTTGCCGTTCTCCCAGACTTGAAGCGGCGACGAGGTCGTCGGAATGAAGGTGGCCTTCTTGGCCGCGACCTCATCGGCCATGACCTCCATTTGCGTCTGAAAGGCATCCGGTGCGACCGGCCCGTGCGTCGTGCCACTGTCGTTGATACCGAACGCCGCCATCACGTAGTCGCCGGCCTTGACGTTGGCGATCAATGTCTTCCAGCGGTCCGCGTAGAAGGTGTCGATGTTCGCTCCCGGCTGCGCCTGATTGTCGATCGTCACCTTCGCGATGAAATACTGTCCCAGCTCCTGTCCCCAGCCCTCTTGCGTCGTCGACGCCGGGTAGTCGCTCATCGTCGAGTCGCCGGCCAGATGGATTGTGAGGGCCGGCAGGGTGCTTTGATCGGGCTTCCCACCGCTGCCGCCCGAACCATTTCCGCCGAGACCGCCGTTTCCGCCGAGACCTCTTCCGCCGGCGCCGGCCGTTCCGCCGAGACCGCCGTTTCCGGCGAGACCTTTTCCGCCGGGGCCGGCCGTTCCGCCGATCGGTCCCGCACCGCCCCCTCCGGCATGCCCACCGCCATCTCCGCCCCCCTGCGCGGCGCCACCCAGACCGGTGGATCCGCCGGTGCCCGCCGCGCTCGCGCCCCCGGCCCCTCCCGTGCTGTTCGGGCCGCCTCCGACCCCCGCGCCTGCGGAACCGCTGGCGCCGCCGCTCGCGCTGGAAGAGGTCCCGCCGGTTCCCGTCGCGCCACCGCTTCCCCGGCCGGCACCTCCCTCGCCCGAATCACCCTGCGAAGAAGCAGTCGAACACGCCCCAGCGAGACTGGTCGTCAGACACCACAGCGCGCCGGCCGTCACGAGGAGGCGGAGCGACTCACGCGATCTCTCCGAGCCGACTCTGTCCATCAGTCGATGTTAGCGATGGCCGCTGTGCGGGGACGCTAACGCCGCCGGCGCGCATCAGCGTCTTCCGCAGGCCCTGCATCATTCCCGAATCCAGTCGACGATGACCTGCCCGTGGCCGGTCGGGAGCTGGGAAAGATCGCTGTCGGTCCAAGGTCCCCCGGACGGGGCACCGCTCGACAGGATGTTGCTGGAGTCGCTTCCTCGCGCGAGCTTCCAGGCGGTACCGCCGATCCCGTTGGTGGCCATCCAGGTGAACCAATTGTTGGCTTCCGCTTGGCAGACTTTTCCGTCGGTGCCGCCGTTGGCGTTGGTGGCCCCGAATTCGGTTACGTAGAGCGCCAGCCCCTTCGAGATGGCCGTGTTGCCCTTGTCTCTGAGCCACTGGGTGTGGGAGCACGAGTACCAGTGAAGGGTGTAGAGGAGGTTCGTCCCAGTCACGGGGCTGGCGGCGGCGAGGTCCACGTCTTGTGAATAGGTCGGCGTGCCCATGACGATGAGGTTGTCGGGATCGATGGCCCGAATCGCATTCACGACCGCCTGGTGATACGGCTTGATCTGGGCCCAGGTGACGTTCACCGGTTCGTTGAAGTCCTCGTAGATGATGTTGGGACACGCTCCGTATTTCGTCGCCAACCCGGTGAAGAAGGTGATGGCCTGAGACTGATAGTTCTGCGCAGCGCCGGAGTGCCAATCGACGATCACGTAGACGCCCAGCGCCAGCGCGTTGGCCACGATGGTGTCTATCTTGGTCTGCATGGCCGCTTGACCACCCTCGAGATACCCGCCCGACACGTCGGTGCCCATGGCTGCGCGCAGGATGGAGATTTTCCAGTTGTCGCGCATCGATTGAAGGCCCGCCTCGCTCTCGGCGTCCGGACGGCTCTCCCAGTTGAGCCAATAGCTGCTGATGCCCTTGAGCTGGACGGCGTTCCCGGATTGATCCTCCATCTTCGTTCCCACCACTTTCAGCTGGCCGTGGAGGGCAACCGGCGAGCCGGCCGGCGCAGGGGATTTGCAACCCGTCACGGCGACGCCGCCAGCGCCCGTCGTCCCGCCGGCGCCGGTGATCGTCCCACCGGCGCCGCCTTTGCCTGCCGCCGTTCCCCCGGCACCACCTATCGGTGGGACCGTCGCGCCGCCCGTCGAAGTCCCGGTCTTGCCGCCTGTCGCGGCGCCGCCCGTCCCCGTCGAGCCGGCGCCGGCTGTCCCGCCGCCTCCCGACCTTCCACCGGCACCGCCGGTTCCGAGGATCCCGCCCTCACCGCCCGAGGATCCGCCGCGCCCGCCGCCCGCCGTATCTCCCCCTGCCCCGCCTGCCGAACCTCCCAGACCGCTGCCACCCGTCGCCGTGCTGCCCCCGTCTCCGGACGAGCCGCCGCTCGAATTCGAGACCGCCGCCCCTGCCGCGCCGCCCGTGGCTGGCGGGCTCCCGCCCCCTTCGCCTCCACCACCGGCCGTCGAAGCGCCGCATCCGAGCGCTGCCGCAAACATCAGGAGACCGAAGAGTGCAGAACGCCTGAACGTTCTCATGACAGTCGTGTTGATCATGGACCGGTGATCCTTTCTGGGCCGCGCGCGAATTGCGTTCGATCGGCGAGGCGCCGACCTGCACCTCCCCAAGTGATCTGAGGCCGCGTGATCGGGTCAGCCGTTGGGCCTTCCACCGCGATGCGCGCAATTGCCGTTAGCCCCCCACCGCCAACGCCGCTGGCGCTCCATACGGCGGCGCCGGTGCCGGATCCTTCCGGGGAGAGCTGAAAGCCTGATCGGGTCGATGTCAGCTGATCTCATTTCGCCGCTCGAGCCGTGGATCGGGTCCGCGCTCTTGACCAGCTCCATCGCTCGAGCGCGCACCCACGGCTCCGCTCGCGTGTCATCCCGGGCCGAATCATCACCGGAGCCATCGATCAAGCGGTCCAGCCTCGTGAACTCGTCGTCGTGTCCGGACGTCATTCTCCTTCTTGTAAGGGCAGCCGACCGCTATTCCTGCCTCTGTCTCTTTGTCTCTTCGCCGTGACGGCCCGGTGAGGTCGCGGGAAGGAAACGACTGGGCCGTGCCCTTTTCTCCATCACCATGATCCTCGACGACACTTGGCCATGTCGTGGCGGTCGGCAGACGCGCCGGTCGTCCTGTGGTTTCGCGTTGCTGGCGCTGGCGGCTTTCGGCGGTTGCGGCGGCGATGCCGGGAATGGAGGCGGCTCCGGCGGAGACAGCACGGGCGGCAGCCTCGGCGCGACCGGCGGTTCGACCGGCGGCGCCGGCACCGGTGGCACTGGCGCCGAAGAGACCGGCTCGGGCGGTTCGAACGCGGGCGGCACCGGCGGCGGTAGCGGCGGCGCCGGCGGAACGTCCCCGGCCGGCTCGG
>JADGRB010000146.1 GCA_017881315.1 Pseudomonadota bacterium | reverse complement strand
CCGCCGCGCCGCCCGTTCCGCCACGCCCGCCCGCGCCTGCCGCCGCGCCGCCCGTCCCGCCACGACCACCCGCGCCCGCTGCCGCGCCGCCCGTCCCACCGCGACCGCCCGCGCCCGCTGTTCCGCCGCCGGCTCCCGCTGTCCCCGACGCGCCCGCCGCGGCGCCGCCGCCCCCGGCCCTTCCGGAGGCGCCCGCTGCCGCTCCGCCGGCTCCCGCTGTCCCCGACGCACCCGCCGCCGAGCCACCCGTTCCGGTTCCGCCGGTCGTCCCCGCGGTTCCCGAGCTCCCCGCGGTCCCGGCGTGGCCACCCGCGCCGGCGGTTCCGGCGTGGCCGGCAGAGCCAGAGGTGGTGCCCGTATCGGTGCCGCCGCAGGCGAGCGGGAGACCAGCCAAAATAAGAGAAACCAGAACGCGCCTCATCATGGGATCGGCCTCGCTAGTGAGCCCCGCGGGGGGTCGTTGCCGCGGTCCGGCGACCGCGCCCGGGATTCGGGGACGAGGCTAACACCTCATGGAGGTGCCGACCAGGAGCATAGATGAGTGTCGCCGGTGACGACCAGTCGGCCATTGACCGCGATCGGGGAGGTCCACTGGCGGACGTTCAGGCAGCTATCCGTGCTGGTGAAGATGGCGCCACCGGTGTCGGCGTCGACCCCGTTGAGCTGACCGTTGTTGGTGTACCAGACGATGGCCTCGCTGGTACCGTCGGTGGTGGTGGTGATCGGACCGACCGTCGAACCGGAGAGCGGGGCGCACCAGGCCACCTGCGGCGCGGGCGGAGCGCCCGGAGGAATCAGCACGGAGACGATGGCCTTGCCACCGCCCCCGCCGGCCGGACAGACCGCACCGCTGTCGGTGCCGAACACCACGTAGCGCCCCTTGGCCGTCGCGTAGGAGGCCACCGCCGTATGAATCGCCATCGCGCCGTTGGCGACCATGAAGTCCACCTTCTGCCCGCCCATGCCGCCCAGGTGGCCCGCATCCAGCAAGTAGAGGTGCCCGTCCTTCGAGACCACGGCCAGGATCTTCGCTGGGGTCGCGCCGGGGAGCTCGAAGTAGACCGGGTTGCTGGCGCCCAGATCGGCATCGCCGCTGTCCATCGTCTTCCAGGCCGAGGCGTAGAAAGAATCCGCCAGTGTCCCCAGGCCCGTGATGCGCACGGCCTCTTCGCTGTCGAGATGCGTGGTGACCCCCGCGGTGTTGTTCCCGGTCAGCGCGAAGACGCCGGTCCCATCCGAGGCCATCCCGCCCGCCGCCCAGATCCCCTCCCCCTGCCCGCCCGTCGCCCAGGCACCCCGCATGGTCGGATCCTTGGCGTCGATCCCGATCACCCACCCGTGGTACGGCCCGCAGTCGCCGATGTGGCCGCCGTAAGCGACGTAGACCTTTCCGCCCACCAGCGACAGCGCGCTCCGCTGATTCTGGGGGGGCGGCATGAACGCCAGGCTGCCCGAGGTGACGGTGGAGACGTCCACCGGCCACCCCGACCGCTCCGAGCCGTCGTCGACCGAGAGGGCGTGCACCTGGTGACTCGAGATCGCCGTCGTCCCGACCGCGCCCGCCACGTAGATCGTCCGCGAGGCCGCGTCGATCACCGGCGTGCTGAGGATGCCGAGCGGGTGGATGTTGCCGCAGCTGACACCATTCGCGGTCGGCGAGCTCCCGATGTTGTGGGTCCAGACCGTGGCCCCGGTCGTCTCGTCCAGCGCATAGACGTCGTTCCCGGTGGTCACGGCGAAGAACGCCCCTTTGCCGTTGGGACCGTTCGGCAGATAGAGCGGCGACGCCCAGACGTTGTTCCCGCCGGTCAGGGTGCTCGCGTTCAGGTTGGGGACAAACGCGGTATCGGACGTCATCGTCGCGGCCTTGGCCTTGGTCAAGGTCGGCTGCACGAACACGCCGTCGCGGTTGGGGTGCTTGTTCCGCTCCAGCACCGCCTGACTGGTGTCGAGGCCCCCGCCCCCGCCCTTGGACGAGCAGCCGAGCCAAGCGATCGTGGATAGCAGGAGTCCGACTGCCAGGCTGCGGGTGTTCGACATCGGGTGTGCCTCCGTGAGAGGCCCCTCGTGATACCTTTCGCAGGTGGAATCGACGGGGGCGCGACGCTCCAGGCGTGGGGGGAGCGATTTTACGTCAACTTCGATCCTGCTGCTCGTGTTCGCGGCCGCCGGATGTGGGAGCGGGTCGCACGGGAAGGGCGACGCCGCGGCCGCCACCGACACGGGGACGGACAAACCCACCGGCGCCGCCGGCCAGGATGGCGGCGGCGACACGCGCACCGACGCGACGGCCGGAGACGACGCGAACGGATCCGGCACCGCCTGCGCGCCGCCGGCCGACGTGGATCACCCGGCGACGCTCCTCAGCCAGACCGGATGCATGAGCGCCACCGACCCGACGGCGTTCGCGTCGATCGTCGTCCCTTACGTCGTGAACAGCCCGCTCTGGTCCGACGGGGCCGACAAAGCGCGCGGCATGCGCTTGCCACCCGGCGGCAAGATCCACGTCAAGCATTGCACCGGCGCCTCGGCGGAGTGCCTGGACGCCGCCGACGACGGCAAGTGGGTCTTCCCCGTCGGGACGGTCATGGTCAAGAGCTTCATGTCGGGCGGCAAGCTGATCGAGACCCGCCTCTTCACCCACCACGACGCCGGCACCTGGGTCGGCTACAGCTACGCCTGGAACACCGCCCAGACCGACGCGACCATCGTGCCGGATCAACGCACGGAGGTGATGTTCGACACCGGTCAGCCGACGAAGGTCGACTGGCACTACCCCTCGCGGCTCGACTGCATGACCTGCCACACGCCCACCGGCGGCGACACGCTGGGCCCGTCGACGGCGCAGATGAATCGGACCAACGCGGGCGCGACCCAGAATCAGCTCGACGCGCTGGCCGCGATAAATCTCTTCGAGGCACCGATCCCCACGCCGTACAAGGCGGCGCTGCCGACCCCCTACGACTCACAGGTGGGAAGTCAGACCGCCGGCGCGACCGCGACCCAGCTCGCGCGTTCGTACCTGCACGCCAACTGCGCGTTCTGCCATCGGCCCGACGATCCCAACTTCTCCAGCATGGATCTCCGCTACGACGTGGCGTTGGCCGACATGGGCCTCTGCAACGCCATCCCCATGAAGGGGGACGAGGGGGTGAATAACTCGCTGCTGCTGGCGCCGGGACAGCCGGCGAATTCGGTGCTCTGGCTGCGCATGGACGCGACGACCGACAGCGGCCGGATGCCCAAGATCGCGAGCTACGTGATCGATCAGAACGCCGTCGATCGGGTGGGAAGCTGGATTACCGGAATCAGCCCGAGTGCCTGCCCGGCGCCGGCGATGTGAAGACACCGCTTCGAGGCGAAGCGCTGGCCAACATCCGGGATGATGTAAAAAGAAAACCATCACTCGGTAGAAATCGTCGCTACGTTCGCCCGTTCGCGCTGCGGGACCGGAATGCCGACGAGGTGTCATTTGTCACTTTTTCCGAGGCGATCTCAATTGCTTTTCAGGAAGCGGATCCGATAATGCCGCCGACTATTGGAACTCTTCGGGGACGTCAAGGAGCGTGAGGTCGCGGAACGATGAGATCGGTCCACCGGTAGTGGGCCGATGAAGCTCTATCGGATCCTGATCGCCTTCCTTCCCCGGCTGTGGAGCAACTGGATCACGCTGCTGGGGACGGTGATCGTCTCCCTCGCGGCCGTCACCATCCTGGTGGCGCTCGCCATCGATCTGACCTCGGCGGGTCTCAATACCTATGCCGCCGCGATCCTCTTCCTGGCGGTGCCCGGTCTGCTGGCGTTCGGCTTGCTGCTGATTCCGCTGGGCCTGCTCCTGGCGCGGCGGCGCGCCCGGGCGCCGGGCGGAGGGCCGCTCGAGACCGACTCGGTGCTGGCCGCGTTCACGCGGGCCATGGAGAGCGAAACCGTTCGCCGGCGGGTGGCGTTCGTTTTGCTCATGACCGCGCTCAACGTGCTCATTTTTGCCGCCGTCAGCTACCGGGCGGTGACCTTCATGGAGACGCCGAAGTTTTGCGGCGCGACCTGCCACGAGGTGATGCAGCCGGAGTACGACGCCTACCAGCAGTCACCGCACAGCCGTGTCGCCTGCGTCGAGTGCCACATCGGCAGCGGCGCCTCGTCGGCGTTTGAAGCCAAGCTCTCCGGGCTGCGGCGGGTCTGGGGGGTGGCGACGGGACGCTTTCACCGACCGATCGGCACGCCGGTGCACGATCTGCGTCCGGCCAACGAGACCTGCGGGAACTGTCATCAGGCCAACCGTCAGAGCGGCACGCGTCTCGGCTTTCGAGTCCACTTCAAGGAGGACGAAGCCAACACGCCGCAGGTGACGGCGATGACCTTCAACATCGGTGGCCTGGACCCGCGCAGCGGATCCTGGAGCGGCATCCATTTCCACGCCAGCACGCGCACCCAGATTCGTTACGAGCTTCTCGACGACAAACGCCAGACCATCGGCAAGATCCAGAAGCTCGAAGGCGGGAAGGTCATCAAGGAATGGCTGCCGCCCAAGGATCAAGTCGGCACGGTGGTCGGCACCCGCATCATGGATTGCACCGACTGTCACAACCGGGCGACGCACATCTATGACGGCACACCGGACGCAGCGGTGACCCGGGCGTTCACCGACGGCCGGCTCGATCGCAATGTGCCGTGGCTCTATCAGGCCAGCCTCGGCGTCCTCAAGACGGCGACGCCCGCGCGCGAAGACGCCGAGGCGCAGTTTCGCCTGGCCCTCGACCAAAGCTACGGACGCGACCACGCGGGCCAGAAACCAGCGGGGGAGAAACTCGATCGGGCGGCCCACGCGCTGGCGGAGCTTTATCGACGCAACGTCTATCCGAAGATGAACCTGTCCTGGAATAACTACCCGAGCCAGATCGGTCACGGGGGTCCCGATCCGGGGACCTCCAAGGCGCAATGTTTTCGCTGTCACGCCGGCGACCATCAGACCGCCGACGGTCAAGAGCTGTCGTCGAAGTGCGAGCTCTGCCACGAAGTGGTGGCCAAGGACGAGCTCCCCGCCGATCTCCCCGACGAGATCCGACCGCTCTTGCGCCTTTGAGCTTGGTCTGCCCGTTTTTCTGTCACCTACAAACAAAACTCAAGGAGCCTCGAAAAATGAACCGAATCGCGAAGCTGATCACCGCAGGCACGCTGGCGAGCATTCTCGTCGTGATCCTCTCGGCGGGCCCTGCCCACGCCGAGGTCGACAAGAAGACGGTGCGCACCTGGAAGGCGAAGTGCTCCTCGTGTCACGGCGAGGACGGGAAGGGAGCGACCGAGCAGGGAAAGAAGATGGGCGTTCGCGACATGACCGCGGGCGATTTCTGGACCGGCCTGACCGACGCGAAGATGAAGGATGCCATCACCAACGGCATCAAGCAGACCAAGAACGGCAAGGTCCAGGAGATGGAGCCCTACAAGGACAAGCTCAAAGCCGAAGACATCGACGCGCTCGTCGCCTACGTCAAGACGTTGAAGAAATAGGGCTGACGTCGAAGCGCTTTCCACACGCGGACGCGGGCAACTCGCCCGGAGATGGCTGCTGAGCATTTCGGCGCTGGTCGTGGCCGCCTCGTGCGCCAAGGCTCGCCCCGAGGTGTTCGGCACGCCCGCGTGCGTAACTTGGCAAGCGGAGATCGGCCCGCTCTTGGCAGCCAACTGTTCGAGCTGTCACGCGGGAGCGACGCCGGCGGGCAACTACGATACCACCTCGTATGCCGGGGTCCTGGGCGACGGCAGCGATGCGGTGCCGAACGCGACCGCCGGCGACCAGCACTCGCGCCTGCTCGTCACCCTCGACCCGGCGACCGCCGACGCCGTGCACCAGGGCGTGACGGAGCTCGCCCCCGCCCTCTTCCCCACGGTTCAAAGCTGGGTCGTCGACTGCAAGCTCTCGTTCGCCGAGTCGTCGATCCATCGTCCCGGCATCCTCGACCCCGCGTCGAGCGACTTTCACGGCCAGCTGGTTCGCGACGAGAAGTACGATTTCGGCGTCTGTCAGTCCTGCCACGGCACCGACTATTCCGGCGGCAGTTCCGGGGTCTCGTGCCTCAGCTGCCACACCGGCGGTCCAACCGCCTGCTCGACCTGCCACAGCGCGATCGCCATCAGCGGCTCCCACGGCCGGCACCTCGGCGGCGGTCCGCTCGGCAAAGTTTACGGCTGCAACGAGTGCCACATCGTCCCCAAGGTCTACACCGACGTGGGCCACATCTTCCTGGCCGACGGATCGCTCGATCTTCCGCCGGCCGAGGTGACCCTGGGGGCCACCGCCGCGCTGACGCCGCCGGGAGATACCCGCTCCGCGCCGCCGTCTTACGATCCGGCGACCCAAGCGTGCAGCAACATTTACTGCCACGGCGCGATCCTGGGCGACAGCGCGGCCACCCACACCCAGCCGGTCTGGAGCGCCCCCGGCACCGGCCAGGCCGATTGCGGCACCTGTCACGGCCTGCCGCCCAACCACACCGGCGTGCGCGCCTGCGTCAGCTGTCACCCGAGCGTCGTCGACAAGGATCAGAAGATCATCGCCCCCGACAAGCACATCGACGGCCAGATCGAATTCGGCGATCCCGCCGCGGGATGCGCGGGGTGCCACGGTGGAGCGTCGAGCGCGGCGCCACCGCCCGATCTCGCCGGCGAGACCTCACCGTCGGCGCTGGGGGTCGGCGCGCATCAGGCCCACCTGAGCGGCGTCTCGGGCCTGCGCGGCCCGATCGCTTGCAACGAGTGCCACCGGGTCCCCACGGCGGTGTCGAGCCCCGGCCACTTCAGCGGCCACGCCGCCGGCGGCAACGTCACCGATGGGGCGGTGGTCTTCCCCACCGATCCTGGGGTGGGTGTCTTGGCCTCGTCCGACGGCGCGATGCCACACTGGAATCACGCGACCGCGACCTGCGGAAACGTCTACTGCCACGGCGGCGGAACGGCGCTCGGCGCCGACACCACCGCGGGTGTCGATCGCACGCCAATCTGGACGGCGTCGGGCGGGCTCACCTGCGGCCTGTCCTGCCACGGCCTGCCGCCGGCGTTCGCGCCGCACCTGCCGACGATGACCCGCTTCGACTGTTCGAGCTGCCATCCCGCCACCATCGATCCTTTTGGAACCGTGATCCTCTCTGGGCCCCCGGGAAGCGAGACCAGTACCCACATCAACGGAGTCGTCGATGTGGCTCCGTGATCGTGTGTGGAGAGCGGCCCTGGTCGCCGGTTCGCTGGCGGGTGCCGCCGTCGCGCACGCCGAGACGATCGAGGCCAGCTCGACGACGCTGGTCAGCGGGCGTCCCGACGTGCGCGACGGCGTGGTCCACACGGCGGTCCCGGTCTTCGAGCTGGTGTCGGTGCGCGCCACCGACTTTCACCTGCCCGGGGTCGACGACATGAGCGTCGTGATGTCCGGGTGGGGAGCGGTCGCGCTGGGCGAGCCCATGGAAGGAAATCGCGGGCTCGGCGATCTCGACCTGGCGTTCGCGGAGGCGAAGATGCTCCACCGGCGGGTCGCGGCGCGCCTCGGGCGGCAGCTGCTGGTGGCCGGGGCGGGACGGAACCTGGCCTTCGATGGACTCACGCTCACGGTGAGGCCGGTGCGGTGGGCCGGCGTTTCGGTCGAAGGCGGCGCGCCGGTCACCCCGCGCTTCGGCACCCAGCGCGGTGACGCGCTGGTCGCCGGGCGCGCCTTCGTGAAGCCGGCCTTCGACGGCGAGGCCGGCGTATCCTTCTTGCAGGTGCTGGACCACGGCGAGATCGCGCGGCGCGATCTGGCCTTCGACGCGCGGCTGGTCCCGGTGCGGTCGGTCCCGCTGGCGCTGAGCGGCTTCGCTCTCTTCAGCCTGCCCGACCAGCGACTCGGCGAGGGTGACGTCACCGCCACCTGGCAGGTCGAGCGGCGTCTCGAGGTGAGCGGCGACTACCGGAGGACGGCGCCGGATCTGTTCTTGCCCCGCAACTCGATCTTCTCGGTCTTCTCCCAGGAGACCCGCGACGAGGCCGGCGGGTACCTCTACGCCAAGCTCAAGCCCTGGCTACGATTGCAGGGGGACTACCACGTCATCGTCGACGCCAGCGGCACCGGACAGGACGCCAGCGCCAAGGTGACCGGCCGCTTCGGCCCCGAGGCACGCGACACCGCCGGCCTCGAGTCGCGGCGGCTGACGCTGACCAGCAGCGGTTACACCATGGCGCGCGCCTTCGCCGTGGTGCGGATCGCCCCCTTGATCGTGGCGACCGGGGACGCGAGCAGCTTCTTCTTCGACGCCGACGTCAACGGTCACCGGCAATCCTGGGTCGGCGCCGCCACGCTGGCCTACGATTTCCGTCCCCGCTGGCGCGCCGTGGTCACCGGCGTCGCCAGCGTCACGCCGTTCGTCGAGCGCAGCGTCGAGGGGATGGCCAAGCTGGTCTACCAGCTCAGCACGCAGGTGCGGCAGGTGAAGCAGTGAGCCCGCACGCCAAGCTGCGCCGCTGGGTGCCGGTCTTGATCGCGGTCGCGGCGCTCCCGCTCGGGTGCGCACGTCTGGCCGGCCGCGACGGGCAGCACCCTATCGAAAATGATCAGATCCGTTTCCCCCACGCCACGCACGCGCGCGCCGGCGTGGCCTGCCTGGCCTGCCACGAAGAGATCTACGACGCCAAGACGATGGCCGGGCAATTCCTGCCGCCCGAATCGAAGTGCCTCGAATGCCACAAGGAGAAGAAGGCCCAGGGCGATTGTGGCTTTTGCCACCGCGATGCCGCCCACCCCGGGCCCTACCCCCAGGTCGAACGAAGCCTGCGCATCTCGCACGCCAGCCACATCGACCTCGTGAAGGAGGATTGCTCGCGTTGCCACCAGAAGCTTCCGGAGATCGTGAGCACGGGACCGACCGTGCCGCCCATGAGCACCTGCACCTCGTGCCACGAGCACGCCGTCGAGATGGTCGCCGGTCAATGCAGCGCGTGCCACGTCGATCTCCGGCGCTATCCGCTGCAGCCGGTCTCGCTCTTCTCGCACCAGGGAGACTTCGTGCGTGAGCACGGGCCGATGGCACGGTCGGCTGGCGAGGGATGCGCCGAGTGCCACGACCAGACCTTCTGCGCCGACTGCCACGCGCGAACCGTGGCCATGCCGATCGAGCTCAAGTTCCCCGAACGGGTGACCGCCGACTTCATCCATCGCGCCGATTACCTGAGCCGGCACGCCATCGAGGCGCGCGCCGACCAGACGCTCTGCGCCCGCTGTCACGGGCAGACCTTCTGCGACAGCTGCCACACCGCGGAGAACCTCACCCCGCAGTCGAGCAATCCGCGCAGCCCCCACCCGGCCGACTTCTCGTTCCCCGGATCGAGCAACTCGCACGGGCCGCTCGCCCGCCGCGACATCGCGTCGTGCGCCGCGTGCCACGATCAGGGAGCGAAGTCGATTTGTATCGACTGTCACAAAGTCGGCGGCGTCGGCGGGGATCCCCACCCGTCGGGGTGGACCAGCCACCACCCGCACGATGAGATCAACCGCAACCCCATGTGTTCGTCATGTCACCAATGATCGTGAGGACCCCAAAAGGGTTTGCACCCGAGGAGCCGCCCATGCGTTTCGCTGTATTGGCCGTGGTTTGTCTGCTGGGATCGCTGGTCGTCGGGTGCACCGGACCGCGGGGCGTCCCCGGGAGCTCCGGATCGGGCTGCCAGGTCACGGTGGTCGACGGCGGCGCCCAGGTCATCATCTGTGGCGACGGATCGGTCTTCGTCCCGAGCGGCCAGGATGGATCGGCGTGCACGGTGTCGGCCGCAGCCGACGGCGGCGCGAGAACCATCACCTGCGACGACGGGACCTCGGTGACGGTCAGCAACGGCCGACCGGGCAGCTCCTGCACCGTCGCGACGGGCGACGCGGGCGTCAAGACCATCACCTGCGACGACGGGACCCATGTGGTGGTCTCTCCCGATCCGGCGGTCCCCCCCACGGCGCTCGGCCCCGCCGACAATCTCCCGGGGTTGGTGGTTCAGATCGTGTCACTTTCGGGCGGCAGCGGCCCGGGCGGAAACTTCGAGAGCGGCGACACCGTCGCGGTCACGTTCACCGTGCGCACCGGCGCCGGCGTCGACCTCCCGCTCTCGGCGGTCGACGACGCGGCGATCTGGATCGCCGGTCCCACCAGCAACTATCAGCGCGTCCTCCCCGTCGGGCGCGACCAGCTGAGCCTCGACGACGTGAAGACCCGGGCCAGCAAGAACGCCGACGGCTCGTACACCTACTTGTTCGCGAAGCCCCTGCCGGCCAACTACGGTCCCCCGCTGTGGGACACCACCAAGTTCTCGACCGGCGAGCTCACGGGACAGCCGCTGCAGCACGGTTCGTACACCGTGGCGCTCCGGATGTTCCGCAACTACACGGTGGGGACGGCGAGCGTCCGGGACGTCGGCTCGCAGACGCGGGACTTTCTCCTCGGCTCGGTGACGGCGCCCGAGCCGCGCGAGGTGGTGTCGCTCGGCAACTGCAATCAGTGCCATGTGACCGTGCAGGCCCACGGCGGCACCTACCGCGACACCAAGCTCTGCGTGACCTGCCATACCGCGGGCGCCGAGGACAGCAACAGCACCGACACCGGCGACGCCACGCCGGTCACCATCGAGTTCAAGGTCCTGATCCACAAGATCCACGACGGCGCGAACCTGCCCTCGGTGCTGGGCGTCGGCACCAACACCGACGGCACCCGCAGCTACGCGGCGACCCCGGTCCCCTACGTCGTCGGCGGCGGGACCAACCCCAACGACTTCTCCCACGTTCGCTTCCCGGTCTGGCCGAGCCTCTCCTTCCCCACCCCGCGCAACAAGGGGTACTCGGCGCTCACGGCGGCCCAGCAGCTCACCGACGACACCGCCCGCATGGGCGTCATCGCCTGCGGCAAGTGCCACGGCGACGCCGACGGCGCCGGCCCGCTGGCCGCGCCCGCTCAGGGTGGCTTCGCCTACAGCCACCCCTCCCGACAGGCCTGCGGCTCCTGCCACGACGACATCGACTGGACCAGGCTCTATCAGCGCAACACCGACACCGGGATGCCGGCACAACCGAACGACGCCAACTGCCTGGTCTGTCACACGGCCTCCGGGTTCGCCGTCGGGGGCTCGGCGCAGGACAGCCACCGCCACCCGCTCGACGATCCGGCCTTCAACCCCGGGACAAACGTGTCCTTGAGGAACGTCCACGAAGCCGGCGCCGCCAACGGAAATGGAAAGATCGACGTCGGCGAGAAGATCTCGGTGACGGTGAACCTCACCGACGATTCCGGCGCCGCGCTGACGACCGCCAACCTCCCGCCGCTCAGCGTGATCGTCACCGGCCCGACCTCCAACCGCAACCTGCTCCTCACCTCGACCATCCCCGTGACGGCGCTGGTGGGGACGCCACCCTTCACCCTCAATCTCCCCGACGTCGTGAACCTGGAGCTACTCGGGACCTCGACGGCGACGACCGGCGACGTCTTCGCGGTGGCGCGGACGCCCATCTGGAACCTCGTCGGCGCGGCCACGACCGTCTTCGTCCGCACCGCGACCGGCGCCGGCACGACGCTGGCCGCGGCCGCGCCCCCGCTGCAGAACTTCGTGGCCGTGGCGTCCGCAGCGGCCTTCTCGCGCAACGACTACGTCGTCGTCGACGACGGCGTGGCCGGCGTCCAGGAATACCTGCGCGTGCAATGGGTCGACGGCAACCGCCTCTGGTTTGCGGCCGCCGGCGCGGCCGGCTACCAGCCCGGACTGCGGATCGCCCACGCGGCCGGCGCGACCGTCACCAAGGTCACCCTGGCCACCAAGACCGCCGGCACCGACTACACCGTCGCGGCGGCCGCCGGGACCGTCACCGAAGTGACGGAGTTCGGCGCGGGCGCGGCGGTGCTCGCCTCGTACACGACCG
>JADGRB010000388.1 GCA_017881315.1 Pseudomonadota bacterium | reverse complement strand
ACGAAAGTGGCCGCGAGCTGGCGAGTGGGGCGTATGTCGACGGGGCGCAGAGCGGTGTCTGGCGCTACCGGTTCAACGACGGGCGAAACTGGCGCGCGGAGCGGTGGGACGACGGCGCGCTGGTCGGAAGGACGATCGATCCGGCCGTCGCGCGCATGAGCGCGGCCGAGCTCGATGCGCTCGGGCCGACCCGGTCGGGCATCATCAAATTGGCCTCGCACGATCCGCTGATTGGCCGCCAGGCGCGCGATCGCGAGGGAAGGGTCTTCGTTTCGTATTTCGCCAGCGGACGCCCGCGCGTCGCCGGCAGCTACGATCTGGAAGGGTTGCGGGTCGGGATCTGGCGCTTCTGGTTCGAAGACGGCCGGCCGGCCCGGGAGATCGAGTATCTGGGCGGGGTGCGCGAGCGCGGTGCGCGCGAGTGGTACTCCGGTGGCGGGCCGGCGGCGGAGGGCGGGTACCTGGCGGGCGAGCGCGACGGCCTCTGGCGCTTCTGGGACGAGCGCGGTCGGTCCACCCTCGACATCATCTATAAGGATGGCGTGCGCGTCGTAGCGCCGGCAGTCCCTTCGCCGTAGGCCGGTGGTGGTATGCTGCCGCGCGAGCCATGAAGCGTTCGGTGACGGTTCAGATCGCGGGCGTGAGGTACGCGCTCAAAACCGATGAGGACGACCGCTGGGTCAAATCGGTCGCGTCGTTCGTGGAGGAGAAGATCCGCGACGTGCAGAAGCGCGCCCGCACGCCGGACACGCAGGCCGCCGCGGTGTTGACCGCGCTCCAGATCGCGGAGGAGCTGTTTCGCGAGCGGGAGGGGTCGAGTGAACTGCGGAGAAAGATTCGCGAAAAGAGTCAGTCCCTGCTTGACTCGCTGACGCACTGAGCGCGAGTATGATCGTCGATTGATCGTTCCGGTCTGCGGCAAACGCGTCGATAAGCAAGCGCGTCGATAAATAAAGTACCGGGACCCATCATTCGAAGATGGCTCCCCCGTCAGCTCCAGATCTCTCCGAACGTAAGCGTGTACTCCGTCGCGAGATGGGCGCGCGGCGCGCGGCTCTGCCCGCCCTCGAGCGATCGGAACGTGCCGCCGCGGCGACGGCGCGGTTGCTCGCGCTCCCCGAGCTGGCGGAGGTCGCGGGGCGGACGATCGCGGGTTACGTGGCGGTGCAAGGCGAGCTGGATCCGGCCGCCGTGCTGGAACGCGCCGGCGCCCGCGGGTGCAAGGTGGCCTTGCCGCGGGTCAGCCGCGAGGCGCCGCGACTCCGCTTTCACGAAGTGGCGCCCGGTGCGGCGCTGGCCGCGACCTCGGGGCCTTTCGGTCTTCGTGAGCCCGATGCGGCGGCGCCCGAGCTGGCGATCGGGGATCTGGACGTCGTGATCGTCCCGGGCGTGGCGTTCGACGCCGAGGGGCGACGGCTCGGGTTCGGTGGCGGCTACTACGACGGCGCGCTGGCGATGGCGCGCGCGGGCGCGCCTGGGCGCCCGACGCTGATCGGGATCGCGTATGACTTCCAGATCGTCGACGACTGTCCCGCCGGCGCCGGGGACGTGCCGGTCGATCTGGTGGTGACCGACGCGCGGGTGTTGCGACGCGCGGCCGTCGCGGGAGGCGAGGGCGGATGATCTCGGTGGCGGTCGCCATCCCGCTGGTGCTCGCGGTCTTCGCGATCGCACTGGTCGTCGGGCGGACGCTGCGGCCGGCGGCGTTGCCCCACTCCGAGATGGAGAAGCAGCGCCTCATCGAGGCGGCCGAGGTCGAGGCGGAGACGCTCAAGCGCCAGGCGGCGCTCGACGCCAAGGAGCTGGCCGGCAAGGCGCGGGCGGAGGTAGATGCCGAGCTCCGGGGGCGGCAAGCGGCTCTCGAGAAGCAGCTCAGCGAGACGGCCGGGCGCGAGCGGGAGCTGGAGCGGCAGGAGCGCCAGATCAAGCAGCGGCGCGAGGAGATGGAGCGAAGCGAGAAACAGCTGGCGGGGCGCGAGGTGGCCGCGGAGGCCGCCGCGCGGGTGGCGGCCGCGCAGGCGGCCGAAGCGCGCACGCGACTGGAGAAGATCGCCGGGCTCTCGATGGCGGAGGCCAAGGCGCGGCTCTACGACGAGGTGCGGGACGAGGCGCGCCGGTCGGCGGCCGACGAGTGCAAGAAGATCGAGGACGAGGCGCACGCCGCCGCCGAGGAAAAGTCGCGGATGGTGATCTCGGCGGCCGTCCAGCGCTACGCCAGCGAGTACGTCGCGGAGCGGACGGTCGCCACGGTGCCTCTGCCGTCCGACGAGATGAAGGGGCGAATCATCGGACGCGAGGGGCGCAACGTGCGCGCGCTCGAAGCGGCGACCGGCGTCGACCTCATCATCGACGATACCCCCGAGGCGGTGGTGATCTCCTGCTTCAATCCGGTGCGGCGCGAGATCGCCCGGGTGGCGCTAACCCGGCTCATCGCCGATGGGCGCATCCACCCGACGCGCATCGAGGAGATGGTCGAGAAGGCGACCGCCGAGGTGGAGCAGCAGTGCAAGGAGGCGGGCGAGCAGGCGGCGTTCGATCTCGGGCTGCCGCGGCTCCACCCCGAGCTGGTGAGTCTGGTCGGCAAGCTCAAGTTCCGGTCGAGCAACGCTCAGAACTTGTTGCAGCATTCGATCGAGGTCGGTTTTCTGGCCGGCGCCATGGCGGCGGAGCTGGATCTGCCGGTCAAGACCGCGCGACGGGCCGGCCTGCTCCACGACATCGGCAAGGCCGTCGATCAGGAGGCCGAGGGATCGCACGCCGCCGTCGGCGCGGCGGCGGCGCGCAAGTACGGAGAGCCGCCGCGGGTGGTCCAGGCGATCGAAGCGCACCACGGCGAGGTGCCGGCCACCGACGTGCTCGATCATCTGGTCGACGCCGCCAACGTCCTGTCCGGCCAGCGGCCGGGCGCGCGGCGGGAGATGCTGGAGTCGTACGTGCAACGGCTGCACGATCTGGAGCGGGTCGCCTGCAGCTTCCCGGGCGTCGAGCGGGCGTTCGCGATTCAGGCCGGCCGCGAGGTGCGGGTGGTGGTCGAAAACTCGCGGGTCTCGGATCAGGAGGCGCGCCTGCTGTCCAAGGACATCGCGCGCAAGGTGGAGGCGGAGCTGGCGTACCCCGGGCAGATCCGCGTCTCCGTCATCCGTGAGACCCGGGCTACCGACTACGCAAAGTAGCTAGAGGCTCTCCAGAAACGCGATCAGATCTTTCTTGTCGGCGGGGGAGAGGGTGGTGCCGAACTCGTGGCCCTGGTTGCCGTTGCCGGGGAGGCGGGTGTCGAGGACGAAGCCGGCCTTTCCGAGCGGAAAGGTCTTGGGCCGGCGGTCGGCGGCGGTGAGCAACGCGGCCAGCGTTGGCACCGAACCGTTGTGCAGATAGGGCGCGCTCGCCGCGAGGCCGACGAGCGGCGCGGCGCGCACCCAGGCGGCGCCGATGCGGGCGCGAGCGACGTGGCCCGCGCGCTGCGGATCGGTGATGACCGGAACCTCCATCGAGAACGGCCAGCCGCCGCGCGGAACGTCGAAGGCCAGGAACGGCTCGGTGCCGATGCCGCCGGCGCGGCGATCGGCGGCGGGATCGATCTGCGCGTCGCCGTCGCCGTCGGCGTCGAACGGAAACAGACGACTCGACGAGAAGACCTGCGGCCCGAAGTCCCGGTGTCGCGCGTGGCAACCCTCGCAGAAGCTGACCTCGTCGCCCGGGGTACGGCCGATCGGCAAGTCCGCGACCGAGACCAGACGGCCGTCGATCGACGGGACACGCGGTTGCGGCCACTCGGCCAGGCGGGTGTGGGCTTCGTGACAGTGTCCGCAGCGACCGAGCGGCGGCGGGTTCTCGGTCAACGGCCGCACGCGCTCGAGCGGCGCCGCCGAATGGCAGTCGGCGCAGCGGACGGCGATCCGGGCCTCGAGCGGTTTGGTCGGGTCGAGCGGCGCCAGGATCGGCCCCTCCAGCTTGGCCGCCGCGTAGGCGCGCGGGGCGTGCTTCAGGATCTGCCGGTTGGCGATCGTCCCGGCGACGCGCTCGGCGAAGAGTGTCCGCCCCCGCGCGATGGCCCCCGCATCTGCGCGCGGCCTTTCGAACGCACGCGAGACGACGCTCCGCACGGCGACGGTGGCGTACATGCGCGGAATGGCGAGCAGCGCTTCGGACGAAAGGTCGGCACGCCCGTAGATCGCGTCCGCCCAGAGCAGACCGGGAAACGAATCTTGCTGCAGCCCCAGCGTGCCGAGGTTGCGCAGATCGAAGAGAAGGTTGCGGCGGACCACCTCGTGATCGAGGGGGATCGATCCGCCCAGATCGAAGGCCGCGACCGTCGTCGCCTCCGGCTGTCGCGCGAGCGCCTGCA
>JADGRB010000145.1 GCA_017881315.1 Pseudomonadota bacterium | reverse complement strand
TGGGGCACCTCAAGAACGTGGGCGCGAAGTTCCCCGCCAACGTCAACGTGATCGCGGTCTGCCCGAAGGGGATGGGGCCGTCGGTGCGCCGCCTCTACGTGCAGGGCAAGGAGGTCAACGGCGCCGGCATCAACGCGAGCTTCGCCGTGGAGCAAGACATCGACGGGCGCGCGACCGACTACGCGCTCGCCTGGTCGGTGGCGCTCGGATCGCCCTACACCTTCCAGACCACGCTCGAGTCCGAGTACAAGTCCGACATCTACGGCGAGCGCGGCATTTTGCTGGGCGCCGTGCACGGGATCATCGAGAGCCTCTACCGGCGCTTCGTCGCGCAGGGGATGAGCAAGGAGGCCGCGTTCCTGAATTCGGCCGAGTCGATCACCGGCCCGATCTCGAAGACCATCTCCAAACGCGGCATCCGCGCGGTCTACGAGGGGCTGGACGCGGCCGGCAAGGCGGAGTTCGAGACGGCCTACACGGCGGCCTATCCGCCGGCGAAAGAGGTGTTGGCCGAGATCTACGACGAGGTGTCGAGCGGCAACGAGATCCGCGGCGTGGTGCTGGCGGGCGAGCGGCTCAAGAAGCACCCGATGGGGAAGATCGACGGCACCGAGACCTGGAAGGTCGGCGCCGCCGTGCGCGCCAAGCGTGACGAGGCGAAGATTCCGGTCCATCCATTCGCGGCGGGCGTCTACATCGCGACGATGATGGCGCAGATCGACGTGCTCCTCGAGAAGGGTCACCCCTACTCCGAGGCGGCCAATGAGTCCGTGATCGAGTCGGTCGACTCGCTCAACCCGTACATGCACGCGCGCGGCGTCGCCTACATGGTCGATAACTGCTCGACGACGGCGCGCCTCGGCTCGCGAAAATGGGCCCCGCGCTTCGACTACTTGCTCACCCAGGTGGCGTACGTGAACGTCGACGACAAGCGCAAGGGCGATCCGGCGCTGGTGGATGCGTTCAAGAAGAACATCATCCACGACGTCCTGGCCGTCTGCGCCGAGCTGCGACCCAGCGTCGACATCTCGGTCTCGTAGTCCCCTGTCCCTTCGCGTTATTGATGGCGACGCCAAGATCCTGTCGTCGAGACCGGCCGATCGGGTCGGTTTCGATGACGATGTCGCAGCCATGTTTCGACTTCGTGAATCGCCGGTAAAACTTTGCGCGCAAGCTTGCTTGTCGACGATCCGACCCTCAATATTCTGGCGACCGGGCCGATGAACGGCTCGACGCGGTAGAGGTGAAAACCAAAAGCGTCCAAAAGACAAAAGAAAGGCAGAGCGGTTAGATCATGAAGAGCGTGGTGACGGGGTTGATGATGTTGGCGGGGGCGGTGGTTCGGCAGAAGGGACAGGGGGTCGACGATTTCGGGTGGCGGCGGGAGGTGCAGCGGGCGCGCGAAGCGCAGGTCGAGGCGGCGACGCCGCAAGGAGCCGCAGCTGTCGACGACGACACGGCGGTGATCGTGGTCGCCGGGCCGCCGATCGGGACGGCCGGGGCGGCGGACGGCGCCTTGATCAGCTTCGACGAGACGGACGCAACCGTCGCGCCCGGTGACTGGGGCGTCGCTTGCGAACGCAGCCAGGGGAACCGCCTGGTGTTCGATCGGGGGTCGGTGCGGGACCTCGGCGGCGCGACGCTGTTTCGCTGGGCGCCGGTCGAGGGCGTGGCGCCGCAAGCCGACGGGGTCATCTACACGGGGGTCGCGGACTGCCGGGAAAAGAGCGTCGAGGCGAGCTGGCCAGGCAAGCGGAGAGAGACCCGCTCCGGCACCTGCGGGCGCTATCTGGTCGACGCCGTCTGTTCGGCGCGGAGCGCGATCAAGGTGCCCAGGCCGGAGCAGCGGGATCGCGCCGGCCGGTCGAAGACCGGCGCGCCGCACGCCAGCGCGACGCCTTAGAGTTCGCGTCTCGGGCGAGGGTGGGAGCCGGGAGCCGGGAGCCGGGGGCCGCCTCCGCGGTTCCCGGCTTGATCGCCGCTGCCGTCCTGGGAGTATTCTCCCCGCATGACGGACTTGGTTCTCACCTTGCTGGGGCCGGATCGACCCGGAATCGTCGAGCTGGTGGCGGGAGTGATCTCCGCGCACGGTGGCAACTGGCTGGAGAGCCGGATGAGCCACCTAGCCGGCAAGTTCGCGGGGATCTTGCGGGCCGAGCTGCCACCCGACCGCGTCGCCGCCGCGCTGGTGGCCCTGGCGGCGCTCGAGACCCGCGGTCTCAGGGTGACCGCCGAGACGGCGGCGCCGCTGGACGTTCCGCCCAGCGAACGCAGAATGGAATTCGAGCTGGTGGGGCTCGATCGGCCGGGGATCGTGCGCGAGATATCGCAGCTCCTGGCCGTCAATGGCGTCAACGTCGAGGATCTGGTCACCAACCGCACCAGCGCCCCGATGTCGGGCGAAATGCTGTTCGAGGCGCGCGCCCACGTGCGCGTTCCCTCGACCACCGACGTGGCGCGCCTGCGCGCCGATCTGGAGCGTCTGGCCAGCGATCTGGTGGTCGAGGTCAAGTTGACGGTCCTCGAGCCCGACGGGCGTCGGCGCTGATACGGCATGTCGTCCACGCGCCTTCTGGTTCTCGGCGCCGTGCGCATCTTTCAGCCGGTGCACGGCTACGACGTCCGCCGCGAGCTGCTCTCCTGGAAGGTCGATCTGTGGGCGAACGTGGCGCCGGGGTCGATCTACAACGCGCTCAAGACGCTGACCAAAGAACGGTTCCTCAAGATCGTGGGGACCGGACAGATCGGCGGGCGTCCGGAGCGCACGCAGTACAGCCTGACGCCCGACGGAGAGAAGGAGTACCAGGCCTTGCTGCGCGACACCTTGTGGCGGGTCATCCCGCCGGTCGACCAGCTCATGCCGGCGCTCTGCTTCATGCCCAGCCTGAGCCGGCAAGAACTGGCCGCCGCGCTCGAGCATCGCATCGGGCAGGTCGAGGGCGCCCTCAAGCACATCGCCTTCGCCCGCCTGGAGATCCGGCCGCCAGAGACGCCCGAGCACGTCAAGGAGCTCTACGACCTGCAGGCGGCCCGGCTCGCGGCGGAGATCCCCTGGGCGCGCACGCTCATCGAGCGGCTCGCGCGCGGCGAGTACGAGGACTGCAAGACGGCGGGTCGCCTCGTCAAGGCCGGCCCTCGCGCTCCGGGTCGGCGCGAGGTCGCCGAAAAGCGTTCGCCCGGACCCATCCGAAGATCTGCCCGCGGACCTGCCCGCCCGGGTCGGCGCGCTTCAAAAAAATCCTCTTGACCGCCGATAGTCAAATTTGAATAATCACGCTGGATCAAGATGGCGGCCCAGACGAACCAGCCGATGGTCGAGGCGCGGGGCCTCGGGCGCACCTTCCGCACGCGCACCGGCGACGTCGAGGCGGTGGCCGGCGTCGACTTTGCCGTCCAGGCGCGCGAGGTGGTCGGCTTTCTAGGGCCGAACGGGGCGGGGAAGACCACCACCCAGCGGATGCTCTCGACCCTGCTGGCGCCGACGTCGGGCGAGGCGACCGTCGCCGGCTGCGATCTGCGCCGCAATCCGGTGGGGGTGCGGCGGCGGATCGGCTACGTCGCCCAGGGCGGCAGCACCAACCCGAACGCGCTGTGCGACGAGGAGCTCGTGCTGCAGGCGCAGCTCTACGGCCTCGGCGCCGAGGAAGCCGGGCGGCGCGCGGCCGACATCTGCGCGCGGCTGGACCTCGCCGATCTCGGCGCCCGCCAGATCAAGACGCTCTCGGGCGGGCAGCGGCGCCGGCTCGACGTCGCGCTCGGCTTGGTGCACGGGCCGGGCCTGGTGTTCCTCGACGAGCCGTCGACCGGGCTCGATCCGCAGAGTCGCGCCAATCTCTGGACCCACATTCGTGGCCTGCGCGACGAGCTGGGGACGACGGTTTTCCTGACCACCCACTATCTCGATGAGGCCGACGCGCTCTGCGATCGCATCCTCATCATCGACCACGGCCGCATCGTGGCCGAAGGGACGCCCGACCAGCTCAAGCGGCGCATCTCGGGCGATCTGGTGATCTTCACGGTCGGTCCGGAGGCGGAGCGTGCGCGAGGTGTTCTGGCGGGGCGGCCGGGCGTGCGCGAGGCGGTGCCGCACGACGGGACGGTGCGGGTGACGGTGGAGCGCGGCGAGGAAGGGGCGCTGCCGCTCATGCGCGCGCTCGACGCCGCCGGGATTCCGGTCGCCTCGATGCAGATCGCGCGGCCCACCCTCGACGACGTGTTCCTGACCCTGACCGGTCACTCGCTGCGCGACCAGCCGGCGGCCGAGGGACGGAGGCCGTCGTGAGCGCCTGGCGGGAGGCGCGTCTGGTCTTTCGCCAGCAGCTTCGCCTGTCGTGGCGGCAGCCGGTCTGGGCGGTGCTCGCGCTGATCCAGCCGTTGCTCTACCTGGCGCTGTTCGGGCCGCTGCTCCGCCCGCTCACGCACACGCCCGGGTTCCCGCCGGGAAGCTCCTGGTCGGTGTTCGTTCCCGGGCTGCTCATCCAGCTGGCGATGTTCGGGACCATGTTCGTCGGCTTCGGCCTGATCGCGGAGATGCGCTACGGCGTGGTCGAGCGGATGCGGGTCACGCCCGCCAGCCGGATGGCGCTGCTCATGGGCCGCGTGATGCGGGACGCGGTCGTGCTGGTCGGACAGGCGGTCCTGCTCATCGCGATCGCCACGGTGTTCGGGCTGCGCGCGCCGCTGCTGGGTCTGGCGGCTGTGCTGGTGATCGTGCTCCTGCTGGGGATCTCGCTCTCGTCGTTTTCCTACGCGGCGGGGCTCAAGCTGCGGAGCGAGGACGCCCTGGCGCAGCTCCTCAACAGCCTGGCCGTTCCGCTCTTGCTGCGGTCCGGCATCCTGCTTCCCATGTCGCTGGCGCCGCGCTGGCTCTACCTGCTGTCGCGCCTCAACCCCTTCAGCCATGTCGTCGATGGGGCGCGCGCCGCCGTGCGCGGCGACTTCGGCTCGGGCTCGATCGCGGTGGGCTTCATCGCCGCCCTCGGGCTGGCCATCGCCGGCGTCGCCGTCGGCACCCGGACATTCCACCGTGAGACGAATTAACTCGGGACCCTGGGAGGGTCTCGTGCCCCCCGCGACGAGGTCGTGCCGGCAAAGCCGGTCCGACCTCACGCGATCGAACTCGCGACGGTCGCTATTTCAGGGTCAGCGTCTGGGTCTCGCCGGGCTTGAGCTCGAGGACCTTGGCGGTGACCTTTTCCTTCTTGAGGGCGGCGCGCAGCTCGTCGGGCGTCCCGGCCAGCGCCGGGAAGGTCCCGAAGTGCATCGGGACGACGGTCTTGACCTTGAGCATCTTGGCGGCCAGCGCGGCGCCCGCGGGATCCATGGTGAAGTGGCCGCCGATCGGGAGCAGCGCGATCGTCGGGTGATAGCGCTCCGCGATCAGCGACATGCCCGAGAAGACGTCGGTGTCGCCCGCATGGTAGATGGTCGGCCCCTTCGCGATCTCGATGACGAAGCCCAGCGCCGGTCCGCTGTACTTGGGACCGGATTTGTCCTGCCCGTACCCGCCCGAGTGCAGCGCTTCGACGACGTGGATGGTGGCGTCCTTGACCATGATGGTCCCGCCCATGTTCATCCCCTCCGAGTTTTGCGCGCCGATCAGGCTGGCCAGCTCGTAAGAGGTGATGAGCTTGGCGCCGGTCTTCTTGGCCAGCTCCGCCGCGTTGCCGACGTGATCGAAGTGGCCGTGGGTCACCAAGATGGCGTCGAGCGCCTTCGGATGATCGATCTTCGGCGCGCTGGGATTGTCGAGCCAAGGATCGATCGCGATCGTCGCGCCGCCGGGCGTGGTGATGACGAAGGCCGCGTGTCCCCACCAGGTCGCGGTGGTTCCGCCGGCCGCCGGGATCGCGCCGACCGGCGAGGGGGTGGCGGGCTTGGCGGGCGCGGGCGCGGGGGCGGCCGCGGCCTTTTCGCTTGCCGCGCGCGCATTCGCGGAGAGCACGAACGCAAACGGAACGACGGCACAGATCGAAACGCAGAGCTTGTTCATGAGATCTCCTGGGACCGGGTGCTTGGCGGGCGCCAATGTAGTCCATCGCCGCGTCGCTGGGATGCGAATTGGTATCCGACGCGGAATCAAGAAAGTCGCGGCTTGACAGGGCCGGATCCGTCGACTATTGCCGCGGGGTCGCCGAAAACCGCGGCGGGGAACGGACAGGCGGAAAGGACGTCATGAAGGCCATCGTTTCGGTTCGTGAGGCGGTCAAGAACTACACCCTGGGCAACGTGGTTGTTCCCGCGTTGCGGGGCGTCACCTTGGACGTCGTCGAGGGAGATTTCCTGGCGATTGCCGGTCCCTCGGGCAGCGGCAAGACCACGCTCCTCAACCTGATCGGATGCGTCGACACGCCCACATCGGGAAGTGTGGAGGTGGCGGGCAAGGACACCCGGCGGCTCTCGGAACGGGAGCTCACCGACCTGCGCCTGCACACGATCGGCTTCATCTTCCAGAGCTTCAACCTGGTGTCGGTGCTGACGGTGTCCCAGAACATCGAATTGCCGCTGCTCCTGCAACGCAAGCTGACCGGCCCCGAACGCGCCCAGCGGGTTTCGGCCCTGCTCGAGCGGGTCGGACTGCGCGAGTACGGGACCCACCGCCCCAGCGAGCTGTCGGGGGGGCAGCGGCAGCGGGTCGCCATCGCGCGGGCGCTGGTGACCAGGCCCCAGCTGGTGCTCGCCGACGAGCCCACCGCCAACCTCGATTCGGTGACCGGCGCGCACATCCTGGACCTGATGCGGGAGCTGAACCGAACCGAGAAGACCACCTTCATCTTTTCGACCCACGACCAGAGCGTGATGGCGCACGCCAACGCCGTGGTGCGACTCGCCGACGGCAAGCTCGTCGATCGGGTGACCCCGGCGCAGGCGGCGGCCGAGAATGGTCTTCCGGCGTGAGGGCCTGGCTTGCCACCCTGGGCGTGGTCGCGCAGATGGCGTTCCGCAACCTGTTCGCCAGCCGGCTCAAGACCATCATCGTGGGTGGCATCATCTTCTTCGGCGGCCTGCTGGTGGTGGCGGGCAATTCGCTGCTCGACAGCGTGGTGGCCTCGATGAGCCGCAGCGTGATCGGCAGCGTGGCCGGGCACATCCAGGTCTACAACGCCAAGTCCAAAGACACGCTGGAGGTGATGGGGCGGATGATGATGGGCGATCCGGATCTCTCCCAGCTCGACGACTTCGCGAAGGTGCGGGACTCGCTGCTGAAGGTCGAGAACGTCAAGTCGGTGGTGCCGATGGGGATCAGCGGCGCGCTGGTGACCTCGGGCAACACCATCGATCTCGCCCTCGAGAAGCTGCGCAGCGCCGTCAACGCGCGCCACGACGCCAAGACCGACGCGCAACGGGTCGAGGCCGAAGCGCGGGTGGCGAGCGAGAAGGGGCACGTCCGCCAGATCGTCTCGGTGCTGCAGGGAGACCTCAAGAACGCCAAGGCGGTGCTCGACGAGCGGACCATCGATCCGGCCGACGGCGCCGCGGTCAACCGCGCGGCCTCGGATGCGTTCTGGCAGGATTTCGACAAGGAGCCGTTCGAGGCGCTCGAGTTTCTCGAGAACCGGATCGCGAGCCAGGCGGCCGACGCCGACCTTCTGTTTCTCAACTACATCGGCACCGACTTCCAGGCCTTCCAGAAGTCGTTCGATCGCATGAAGATCGTCGAGGGGACGACGGTCCCGGCCGGCAAGCGCGGCTTCTTGTTCGCCAAGCACGTCTACGAGGAGCAGCTCAAGCTCAAGGCGGCGCGCCGGCTCGACCAGATCAAGGAGGGCACGGAGAACGAGGGCGAGACCATCGCGACCGACCCCGATCTGAAGCGGATGGTGCGCGAGAACGTGTCGCAGGTGCGCGAGATCCTGCTCCAGCTCGACGCCGCCAAGACCGTGGACTTTCGCGCCAAGCTGCAGCGCGAGCTGGGAAGCCAGGAGGCGGACGTCGGCAAGCTGCTGGCGGCGTTCTTCCAGACCGACGACCAGAATTTCCGCGAGCGCTACGACTTCTTTTACAAGGAGCTGGCGCCCTCGCTGGAGCTCTATCGCGTGCGGATCGGTGACGTGCTGACCATCAAGGCCTTTACCCGCTCCGGGTACGTGCAATCGGTCAACGTGCCCGTCTATGGCACCTTCGAGTTCCAGGGCCTCGAGAAATCGACGCTGGCGGGGGCGCTCAACTTGATGGACATGGTTTCGTTCCGCGAGCTCTACGGGTTCATGAGCGGCGAGAAGCTGGCCGAGATCCAGGCGCTGCAAAAGGCGGCCGGGGCCCGCGAGGTGAGCCGCGAGAATGCGGAGGCGGAGCTGTTCGGCAGCAAGGCGGAGGACGCCCCCGCCGCCAAAGCGCCGCGGCGGATCGAGGCGACGACCACGCCGGGCGTGGCCCCCGTCATGCGCGATCTGGGCGAGTCGCTGGGCGGCAAGCTGCAGCGCGAGGAGGCCCGCAGCCGAGTCTTCCCGGCCGATGAGGTCGAGCGGGGCGTGGTGCTCAACGCCGCGGTCATCCTCAAGAACCCCAAGAAGATCCGGGAGACCATCGTCGCGATCGAGGCGCAGGGAAAGCGGGACGGCCTCACCCTCAAGGCGATCGACTGGCAGGCCGCCGCCGGCCTCATCGGCCAGTTCGTCAACGTCATCCGGATGGTGCTCTACGTCGCGATCCTGATCATCTTCCTCATCGCGCTGGTCATCATCAACAACGCGCTGGTCATGGCCACGCTCGAGCGGGTCAAGGAGATCGGCACCCTGCGCGCGATCGGGGCGCAGCGGCGTTTCATCCTGGCGATGCTGGTGGTCGAATCGATCGTCGTCGGGTTCATCTTCGGCGGTCTGGGCGCTGGCCTCGGCGTGCTGCTCGTGAGCGTGGTGGGCAAGATCGGCATCCCCGCCAAGTCCGATGTCTGGTTCTTCTTCTTCTCGGGCCCGCGGCTCTATCCCTTCATCGGCACCAGCAACATCGTCGCGGCGTTCGCGATCGTGCTGCTGGTGAGCGCCTTCTCCAGCTTCTACCCGGCATGGATCGCCATGCGGGTGACCCCCCGCCAGGCCATGCAGGAGGAGGAGTAGCCATGTCCAAGTTGTTCGTCGATCTGACGATCGCCTTCCGAAACCTGGTCCAGCATCGGCGCCGCTCGCTGTTCCTGGGTGCCGCGATCGCCGCGGTGACGGCGCTGCTGGTGCTGCTCAACGGCCTGTCGACCGGCGTGCGCGAGACCATGATCGACACCGCCACGACGCTGTCGACGGGGCACGTCAACGTCGGTGGGTTCTACAAGGTGACCGCGGGGCAGGCCGCGCCGGTGGTGACCGACTACAAGAAGGTGCTCGCCGTCGTCCAGAAGACCGTCCCCGAGATGGCCTTCGCCGTCCACCGCGGGCGGGGCTGGGCCAAGCTGGTCTCCGACACCGGATCGATGCAGGCCGGGATCACCGGCATCGACATCCGGAGCGAGCCCAAATTCTCCTCGGTGCTGCAGCTCGAGAGCGGCAAGCTCGACGATCTGGCCCAGCCGGGAACCATCCTGCTCTTCGACAACCAGGCGGAGAAGCTGGGCGTCAAGGTCGGCGACGCGCTGACCGTCTCGGCGCCCACCACACGCGGGACCAACAACACGATCGACGTGCGCATCGTCGCGATCGCGCACAGCCTGGGGCTGCTCAGCACCTGGAACTGCTTCATCCCGATCGAGAGCCTGCGGGCGCTCTACCAGATCAACCAGGAATCGACCGGCGTCATCCAGATCATGCTCGATCGAAAAGACTTCGACCACATCCCCGCCATCGCGGCGCGCCTGCGGCAGGCGCTCGATCAGGCCGGCTACCGGATCATGGAGCCGGACCCGCGCGCGTTCTGGATGAAGTTCCAGTCGGTGTCGCGCGAGGACTGGACCGGGCAGAAGCTGGACATCACCAACTGGGAGGACGAGATCTCGTTCATGACCTGGACGCTCAAGGCGCTCGAGGGGATGTCTGTGGTGCTGATCGTCATCCTGGTTGCCATCATCATCATCGGGATCATGAACACCATGTGGATCGCGATCCGGGAGCGAACGCGTGAGATCGGGACGTTGCGGGCCATCGGCATGCACCGGCGTGAGGTGCTCTGGATGTTCCTGCTCGAGTCGCTCATGCTCGGTCTGCTGGCGACCATCGTGGGCGTGCTGGCGGGCGCCGCGATCGCCGCCGGGCTCAACGCCGCCCACGTCCCGGTGCCGACGGGACTGCAGTTCTTCTTGATGTCGCCGCACCTGCACATGTCGGTGCACGGATCGCTGATGGTGCGGTCGGTCGTGTTCATCACGGTCATCACCGGCCTGGCGGCCTTTTACCCGTCGCTCAAGGCGGCGCGCCTGCGGCCGGTCGTCGCGATGTCCCACTTCGGATGATGCCACTTCGGATCGGATGGATTCGACCATGAACAAGCAAACGCAAAGACGGACGCAAAGGTGGACCTGGGCGGTGCTGGTCGCCACCATGACCTTGAACCTGATCCCCGGCATGGGTCCGGCGCGGCGGGCGGTCGCGGCGCTGACCAGCGCGCAGATGGTCGAGCTCCTCAAGCTGGTCGACGAGCGCCAGAAGAACAACGGCGACTGGCGCGCGGCCGCGTATCTGGAACAGAAAGAGAAGGACAAGGTCGACACCGTCTACGAGACGGAATACTTCCGGCGCTCCTCCGACCAGAAGTTCATGATCCTCTTCACCAAGCCGAAATCCTCGGCCGGCCAGGGCTATCTGCGCATCGACAAGAACCTGTGGTTCTACGACCCGTCGGTGGGCAAGTGGGAGCGGCGCACCGAGCGTGAGCGGATTGGCGGCACCAACTCGCGCCGGTCGGACTTCGACGAATCGCGCCTGGCCGACGAGTACGACCCCTCCGACGAGGGCGACGAGAAGCTCGGCGCCTACACCGCCCAGAAGCTCATGCTCAAGGGAAAGCCGGGCCAGGATCTGGCGTTCCCCGTGATCCGCATCTGGATCGACAAGGAGAACAAGAACGTTCTCAAGCGCCAGGAGTTCGCGCTGTCGGGGCGTCTCTTGCGCACGTCGTACTATCCAAAGTGGAAGAAGATCTACAGCCCCTCCAAGAAGGGGGACACCTGGTATCCGGAGGAGATCCGCTTCTACGACGAGGTCGAGAAGGCCAACCAGACGCTGGTGATGATCAAGTCGGTCGATCCCAATTCGCTGCCGCAGAACCTCTTCACGAAAGCCTGGCTCGAGAGCAAGAGCAGGTGATGCGGCTTCACCCCGGCGCGATCGTTTGGGGTCTGTTGCTCGCGTCGGGCGCAACATCGCCCGTCTGGGCACAGGCCGGCGGCGATCGTCCGAGCGAGCAAGATCTATTTGGCGGCAGCGCGTCGCCGTCCCCCTCCCCAGCTCCGGGCAAAGCACAAGCCTCTCCCGCGCCGTCGGTGCCCGCGCCGCCGGCGGCCGCGCCGGCCGCGACCGCCCCCGGCGGCGGAACCGAGCGCGATGAAGCCGTCCTCGGGACGGGCGACTCCAAATTTCTCGCCGACTACGTGGCGCCGGAGAACCCGCTGCAGATCGGCGGCCAGCTCTACCTGCGCGCGCAATCGACCGCCTACGCCCACCGGTATCCCGGCGCTTGGACGATCGGGGCCCCGAGCTTGCTGGACGTCTATCTGGATGCGCGGCCGAACCCGCGCGTGCGCGGGTTCATCCTCGGTCGGATGAGCTACGATCCGACACTGCTCCCGAACGGCAGCGCGTCCGTTCTCCCCATGTCTAGTGACGGCGCGATGGTCGGCACCACCCCCACGGGGTTCTCCACCTTCAGCTCGACGCGCGGGCCAGCTTCCCTGCTCGATCAGATGTGGATCCGGTTCGACATCCTCGAGCACGTGTTCGTCACCGCCGGCAAGCAGCACGTGCGCTGGGGGACCGGACACTTCTGGCAGCCGACCGATTATCTTCACCCCGTCCGCCGCAACCCGCTCGACGTCTTCGACGCACG
>JADGRB010000387.1 GCA_017881315.1 Pseudomonadota bacterium | reverse complement strand
ACGCTACCTCAACTACGCGGTCAGCGTCATCACCGCCCGCGCGCTCCCCGACGTGCGCGACGGCCTCAAGCCGGTGCAGCGGCGGATCCTGTATTCGATGTACGCCAACCTTCACCTCTATCCCGACGCCAAGTTTCGCAAGTCGGCGACCATCGTGGGCGACGTGCTGGGCAAGTTTCACCCGCACGGCGACTCCGCTTGCTACGAGGCGATGGTGCGTCTGGCCCAGCCGTTCTCGATGCGGGTGACGCTGGTGGAGGGCCACGGCAACTTCGGGTCGCTGGACGGCGACGCGCCCGCGGCGCACCGCTACACCGAGGCGCGCCTGGCGCCGCTGGCGATGGAGCTGCTCGACGAGATCAAGCAGGGGACGGTGGACTTCCGCCCCAACTACGACGGGTCGACCGAGGAGCCGATCGTGCTGCCGGCCAAGGTGCCGCAGCTGCTGATCAACGGGTCGACCGGGATCGCGGTCGGCATGGCGACCAACATTCCGCCGCACAACCTGGCCGAGGTGTGCGAGGCGGCGGTCGCCCTGATCGACGACCGCAAGCTCGAGACCAAGGATCTCCTCAAGTACATCAAGGGGCCCGACTTCCCGACCGGCGGCCAGATCACCAACAGCAAGAAGGAGCTGCGCGAGATCTACGAGACCGGGCAGGGGGGCGTGCGGGTGCGCGGCGAATGGAAGACCGAGTCGGGCGGCCGCGGCGGCGATCAGATCGTGGTGACCTCGATTCCGTTCGCGCTCACCAAGGCGAGCATCGTCGAGCGGATCGCCGATGTCATCATCGCCAAGAAGCTGCCCATGCTGGTCGACGTGCGCGACGAATCCACCGACGATGTGCGCATCGTGCTCGAGCTGCGGCCGGGCGCCGATCCCGCGATGGTGATGGCGTATCTCTACAAGCACACGCCGCTCGAGACCGGATTTCACGTGAACCTCACCTGTCTCTTTCCCACCGAGAACAAGGAGATCGCGGCGCCTCTGCGGGTGAACCTGGCGGCGATGCTGGGCGAGTTCCTGACCTTCCGCGAGGCGGTGGTCCGGCGGCGCTTCGAGTTCGAGCTGGCGGAGCTGGCCCGTCGCATCCACGTGCTCGAGGGGTTCGCGATCGTCTTCGACGCGCTCGACGAGGCCGTGCGCATCATCCGCAAGTCCGACGGCAAGGCCGACGCGGCCGTGAAGCTCATGAAGCGCTTCGAGCTGTCGGAGCTGCAGACCGACGCGATCCTGGAGCTCAAGCTCTACAAGCTGGCGCGGCTCGAGATCGAGGCCATTTTGGCCGAGCTGAAGGAGAAGAAGGCGCGCGCCAAGGAGATCCGGGCGATTCTCGACGACAAGCGCAAGCTCCTCAAGGTGGTGCGCTCCGAGATCGTGGAGGTGGCGGCGCGCTTCGCCGACAAGCGCCGCACCAAGATCGGCGGCGGCGGGGGCGACGAGGCGGAGTTCGTCGCGGAGGACTTCATCGTCGACGAGGAGGTCACCGTCATCTTGTCGCGAGACGGGTGGCTCAAGCGGGTGCGCGAGGTCAAGGATCTGTCGGCGACCCGCCTGCGCGAAGGGGATGCGATCCTGGCGGTGGTGCGCGGCTCGACCAAGGAGCCGATCGCGATCTTCTCCAACCTCGGCAGCGCCTACGTCATCCGCATCAACGACGTGCCGGCCTCGACCGGCTACGGTGAGCCGGTGCAGAAGCTGTTCAACTTCCGGGACGGCGAGCGCGTGGTCGGGGGGATGTCGGTCGGCGAGAAAGACGCGCCCAAGGGCTCGCTGGCGGTCGCCGTCGGCAAGGGCGGTTTCGGCCTGCGCTTCAACCTGGATCCGCACCGCGAGCTGTCGACGCGCGCCGGGCGCCGGTTCGCCAAGCCGGCCGAAGGAGACGAGATCGTCGGCGTGGCGCTGGCGGGCGACAAGGACGTCCTCTGCGTCGTCACCAGCGACGCCCGCGCGCTGCTCTGCAAGGTCCAGGAGCTTCCCGAGCTCGCCACCCCCGGGCGCGGCGTCACGGTCATCAAGGTCGGCGACGCGGCCGTGGTCGGCTTCGGGGTCGGCGGTCCGCGCGACAAGGACGTGCTGGTCGCCGAGACGGACGACGGCAAAGAGTTTCCGGTCGGACCGGGCCGCTTCAGCGTCACCGGGCGCGGTGGAAAAGGACACGCGCTCAAGCGCAAGACCAAGATCGTTCGCACCATCATCCCGTTGCCGGTGGCGCCGCCGGCGCTCCTGAACTGATCGCACACATACACCTTGGCATCCACGGGATACACGTCGGACGACATCACGGTCCTCGAAGGCCTGGAGCCGGTGCGCCGCCGTCCCGGCATGTACATCGGGGGCACCGACGCCAAGGGGTATCACCATCTGCTCTGGGAGATCGTCGACAACTGCGTCGACGAGGTGATCAACGGCTTCGGCTCGCGCATCGAGGTGACGCTGCACGCCGACAACAAGTCGGCCACCGTGCGCGACGACGGTCGCGGCATCCCGATCGACGTCAAGAAGGAGTTCAAGAAATCGGCGCTGGAGCTGGTGCTCACGACGCTGCACGCGGGCGGCAAGTTTTCCTCGGCGCAGTACCAGTTCTCGGGCGGCCTGCACGGCGTCGGCTCGTCGGTGGTCAACGCGCTGTCCGAACAGATGACCGCCGAGATCCGCCGCGACGGTTTCCTGTGGGAGCAGAAGTACGAACGCGGCAAGGCCGTCACCAAGCTGCGCAAGGTGGGGCCGGCGCGCGGCACGGGGACGTCGATCACCTTTCATCCGGACCCGCAGATCTTCGGTAAGCAGGAGTTCTCGGCCGAGACGATCCGCTTCCGGCTCGACACCAAGGCCTTCCTGCACAAGGGGCTCGAGATCGTCTTTCACGATCAGAAGGCCAAGACCAAGGAGACCTTCCAGCACGCGGGCGGGATCGCCGATTTCCTGTCGCAGCTGATCGCCGAGCGCGGCAAGCCGCCGACCGCGCCGCTGGCTTTCTACTTCGAGCGTCCGGGCGAAGCCGGCTTTCGGATCGAGGCGGCGCTGCAGTGGACCGAGTCGCACGAGGAGACCATCCGCTCCTACGTGAACGCCATCCCCACCACCCAGGGGGGGACGCACGAGCAAGGATTCAAGGCCGCGATCGTCAAGGCGGTGCGCGCGTTCATCGAGACCTCCAACCTGGCGCCCAAGGGCGTCACGCTCACCGCCGAGGACGTTCGCGAGGGCCTGGTCGGCGTCCTCTCGGTCTACATGCAGGAGCCGCAGTTCCAGGGGCAGACCAAGGAGCGCCTCGGTAGCCCGGAGGCGCAGGCGCTGGTCGATGGCGCGGTTCGTCCGGCGCTGGAGCGCTTCCTGCTGGAGAACAAGACGGCGGGCGCCCAGATCGTCGAGCGGATCGCGCTGGCCGCCAAGGCGCGCGAGGCCTCGCGTGCGGCGGCGCAGGCGGTGTCGCGCAAGACGGCGGTCTCGCACCGCCTGAACCTCCCCGGCAAGCTGGCCGACTGCGCCTCGACCGATCCGAGCAAGAGCGAGCTCTTCATCGTCGAGGGAGATTCGGCCGGCGGGTCCGCCAAGCAAGGGCGCGAGCGCAAGACGCAGGCGATCCTCCCGCTGCGCGGCAAGGTGCTCAACACGGAGCAGGCCTCGCTGCAGAAGGTGCTGGAGAACAAGGAGCTGCAGGATGTGGTTTCCGCGCTCGGCTGCGGCGTGGGCGCCGACTTCAAGATCGAACGGCTGCGCTACCACAAGATTATTTTATTGATGGACGCCGACTCCGACGGCCACCACATCGCGACGCTGCTGCTGACCTTCTTCTACCGGCACCTACAGCCGCTCATCGCGGGGGGCTTCGTCTACCTGGCGCAGCCGCCACTGTTTCGCGTCGACCACGGCAAGGAGACCTTCTGGGCGCTCGACGAGGAGGACCGCGCGCGCATCGTCGGCGAGCTGCCCAAGAACGCGCACCCCGACATCATGCGGTTCAAGGGCCTCGGCGAGATGCAGCCCGAAGAGCTGCGCCGCACCACCCTCGATCCCGCCACCCGCCGCCTCTTGCGCGTCACCATCGACGACCTGGTCGAGACCGACCGCGTCCTCGCCGAGCTGATGGGCAAGGACGTCGAAGCCCGCTTCAAATTCATCATGGAACGCGCGGCGCAAGCGGATTTGGACCTGTAGCCGCGGCCGCGCCGAGTCTTTGCCGGCTACTGGCAGTCCAAGGGGGAATCGGAGCTCGGACCGTGCGTGTTCGACGTCTTCGAGCGCGGCCGCGCGTGGTACAAATGGGATGGTTCACCTTCCGGTAGCTCGCCGGCCTATCAGCCTACCGGACTTAAGACGGAGGTTTTGCTTATGACGAGTGTGCGGTTTCCGATCGGCCTGATTTGCCT
>JADGRB010000144.1 GCA_017881315.1 Pseudomonadota bacterium | reverse complement strand
GGCTGGCTGCGGATCCTGGACGACAACGTGCTCCCCTTCGACCGGGTGGTCATCAATCGAATCTCGACCACGCAGGACGCGCCCGACGACATCGTCCTCGATCTGGGCGAAGCCGACACCGGGCGCAGCCAGCTGACCGGCAAGGGATCTTTCACCGGCATCTACGGCGCGAACAGCGTGGCCGGCATCCGGCTGCACGTCGCCTTCAGCGAGGCGGGCGACGCGCTGTCGGCGGTGGTCGCCGGCAAGAAGATCGAAGGGCTCGCCATCTCGGGCAGCGGCGCGACGGTCACCGCGGATCTGACCGAGCCCTTCGCCAAGATGAAGGTGGCGGCGCAGATCCGCGGCCTCGACGTCCGCTACGACACCTACCGCGCGCTCGGGCTGGGGCTCGACCTCGGGTTCGACGGCGGCGCCGGGAAGGTCGACGTCACCCGCTTCGGGTTCGCCGCGCCCGGCGGTGGCAAGATGAGCCTCGACGCCCACCTCGACACCAACCGCCTGACCCTGCAGGCGGGCGTCGGGCTCTCCGGCTTCCACACCGAGAGCTATCTGCCGGCCGGGCTCCGCGCGATGGCGGGCGGCCGTCTCGACGGTCGCATCGACGCACGGGCCGACCTGGGCAAGAAATCGGCGCAGCTCGGCCGAGTCGATCTGCGCTTTGCGCGCGCGGGCGCCGCCGCTGGGCTGCCGCGCGAGGTGCGCGTGCGCGGCAGCGCCCTGCTCTCCCCCCAGCGCGTGAAGACCGATGGCCTCACCGTCTCCGTCGCCGGCGCCGACGCGACCGCTCGCGGATCGGTCGATCTGGATCGGCAGCTCATCGATCTGGGGCTCACCGTGATCGCCTCCGACCTGCGAAAGCTCACCGGCGCGATGGGGCTGCCCCCCTTCGCCAAGGATGCGCGCCTCGACGCGCACGCCGGCGGCAGCTTCGACGATCCGCAGGCCTCCGGCCAGGCGGTCGTTCACGGTCTCGGGGCCGGGGGGCGGACGCTGCCGCAGCTCGACGCCCGCTTCGCCCTCGATCATGGCGTCGCCCGCCTCGACCGGCTGTCCGGCCCCGCGTTCGGCGGGCAGATCGAAGCCCACGGAACCTTACGCCTGTGGGAGAAGCGCGCCAGCCGACCGCTGCGCTCCCCGGTGGTCGACGGTAAGCTGGAGGCGCGAGGCATCGACCTCGCGGCGGTCGCGCCCGACGCCGGGATCGCGGGACGGGTCACCGTCTTCGCCGAGGCGCGCGGTCCGCTCGACGCTCTCGAGGCGCAGGTCCAGATCCCCGCCGGCACGATGATCACGGCGCTGGGGGACAGCTATGACGTCGGCCCGATCGACGTTTCGCTCGAGGGGCAGACGCTGGCGGTTCGCACCTTGCGGGTCGTGCGCCAGGCGGGCGGCTCCGTCGATGTCCACGGGCGGGTCGGCCTGGCGCACCAGGACCTCGATCTCGACCTGACGGTGAAGAAGCTCCCGATCGCGGGTCTCCCCGGCGTCGCGGACTCCGGCGTTCCCATGAGCGGCTTCGTGAGCGCACGCCTGCACGTGGGCGGGCGTCCGGAACGGCCCGAGCTGGCCGGAGACGTCGACTTCAAGGACGTCGTCGTGCGCGGCGTGCATCTCGGCGCGGGCCACCTGGCGCTGGCCCCGGCGCGGGTCGGGCCGAGCCATGCGCCGGGCGTCACGGTTCACGGCCAGCTCTTCGATCGATTCGACGTCGACGCGGACGTCGCGCTCTTGCCCAAGGGACCGAGCGTCCACGGCCGCGTCGCCTTCCACCGGCTCGAGATCCAGACCCTGGCGCCGGAGCTGGTCGCGCTCGGCGACGGGCGCGGAATCGTCAGCGGTCGCGTCGCCATCGATCTCGATCCCGGACAGCCGCTGGCCATCGACGTGCTGCTGCCCGAGCTGTGGCTTTCCATCGCGCGCGCCGTCGACGGAGCGAACGGCGAAACCACCATGCAACGCGTGCGGATCGAGGCCGCGCGGCCCGTCCACGTTCACCTGTCCGGCGACCACATCGTGCTCGACGAGGCGCACTTCGCCACCGACGGCGGCGATCTGCGCGTCGAAGGCCGGCTCGACGGACGGGCGCTCTCGGGCGCCGTCGATGGTCACCTGGACCTCGAGCTGCTGACGCCGTTCCTGGGGGCGACCCCGATCCAGCGCATCGGGGGCGATCTGAGGGCGTCGATCAAGGCCGGGGGGACCCTGGACCGCCCCGACGTGCGGGGCGAGGTGGTGATCGTCAACCCGATCCGGATCCGCCCGCGGACCTTCGACCGCGACATCGTCGTCGGCTCCGGGCGCTTCGCGCTCAGCAGCGGCGGCGGGATGGCGATCGAGCACCTGGCCGTCACGGTCGAGGGTTCGACCCTGAACCTCTCCGGACACGCCTCCCTGGGGCCGGGGTTCGTCCCCGAAAACCTCCAGGCCGACGTCGACGGGGACATCAGCGCGCGCCTGCTGGCCTTCGCGGCACCCGACGCGGTCTCGGACGCCCAGGGCAAGGCCCACGTGCGCGCGCAACTGCGAGGAACGCTGCTTCACCCGGACATCCGCGGCCGGCTGGATCTCGGAACCATCGATTTTCGGCTGCGGGACCTGGGCAGCGAGGTGCAGGTGCAAAGCGGGATCGTCGAGATCAGCAACGAGGGGGTCATCCTCCACAACGTCCGGGTCCTGTTCGACGGGCAAGGAATGCTGGTGATCGGCGACTCCGGCGTGCGGGCCGGGCGGGTGCAGTTCTCGAGCCTGCTCCCCTTCAAGCCCGGGCTCTTCGACCTGCCGCTCCACGGCGAGCGACTCAGCTATCGCAGCCCGGGTATCTTCGAGGTCGACGATCTCGCCTTCGACGTCGATCTCAAGGGGAACGTCGACGACGGCTTCAAGCTGGGGGGCGAGGTGCGCCTGGTCTCCGGCCGCTATCTTCAATCCTTCAACGTCAAGGACCTGGCCATCAGCCCGCGCGTCGACGAATCGACGGTACGGCCCTTCTACGAGGGGAAGCCTCTGCTCGAAAAGCTGCGCCTCGATCTTTCCGTCCGGACCGTCGGCGACGGGTTCGTGGTGCAGAACAACATCGCGCCCGAGATCCACGTCGATATCGTCTTGCACGTGGGGGGTCTGCTCTCGCTGCCCCAGCTGGCCGGCGACGTCCGTCCCACCGACGGCCGCTTCAACATTCCTTTCATGCGGGGCGACTTCGACCTGGTCCCCAACGTCAACCACGTGACCTTCATCGCCACCAAGTCGGTCGCCGACGGCGATACGCCCGACCTCGACATCCAGGCGCAGAATCTGGTCACCGACTCGAACGGCGTCGACCACAACGTGCACATGCGTATCAGCGGGCCGCTGCGCGAGGCGCAGATCGACCTCTCCAGCGACGACGGGCTCGATCGCAATCAGACCGCCTTTCTCCTGCTCACCGGGCGGACCTCGGCCTCCGATTCGGCGCACTTCGGCACCCAGAACGCGACGGTCGGGGCGAACCTGAGCACCGGCGCCGACATCGCCGGGCAGGCGACCCGCGACACCGTCGCCAACCTCATGGAGCCCTATTACGACAGCAGCTTTCAGCGCCTCACCGGATTCAACCTGCGCCTCACCGTCGGCTCCGACGGGGTCGAGGGACGCCTTCGCAAGCGGGTCAGCCGCTACTGGAGCGTCCAGAGCGATTATCTGCAGGGATTCCAGAATCAGAGCCACTGGAATACCCAGGCCAATGCCTGGATCTTCGACTACGTGAGCGCCGGATTCGGCTTCGAGCAGGTGCGGCTCTCCTCCGAGCAGGGGGTCCCGGAAACGCTGCCCCTCAATTACAACTTAGAGCTGCGCCTGGATTACGCGATAAGAAGCAGGTGAAACGGACGGCCCGCACCCCGTGAGACTCGCCCGCTCGATGCTGGGGCTTGCCGCCCTGTTGACCCTGGCGTCCACCGCCCGCGCCCAGCAGGCGCCGCGCATTCCGATCGTCGGCTACGAGATCGGCGGATCGCACGCCGATTCCGAGGCCGACCTGCAAGCGCTGGTGGTGTCGGTGGCGGCCGTCGGCGATCCCTTCGTCGAGGCGGGGCCCAGCGACGACATCGGCCAGCCGCTCGGGACCGTTCCCCGGCTGGTGCTGGCGCTGGACGCGATCGGCTACCGCGCGGCGGTCACCACCCGTTCCGCGCCCGGCGGCGTCACGCTGGTGGTCACCTTGATGCCCTACGATCGGGTCCGCTACGTCTTCGTGACCGGGAACTGGCCGATCCAGCAGGACGAGATCCAGCGCCGGATCACGGTTCGTCCCGGTCGCCCGCTGCCGCCCTCCGGAGCAGAGCGGACGGTCGTGCTCGAACGCGAACGCGAGCACATCATCGACTTTTTGCGCGGCCGCGGCTACTTCGAGGCCACCGTCGCGCTCAGTGCCAAGCCGGGCCGCACCGCCGTGGGCGCGGTCGATCTGTTCGTCGCCGTGAACCTCGGACCGCCCTATCCGCTCGGGCCGATCACCTTCTCGGGGAACCACGCGCTCTCCTCGCCCGAGATCGATCCGATGTTTCGCCACGCCGACTGGACCACGTTCTGGACCCGCCCCGAGCCCTTCACGCAGAAGCAGCTTCGTGAGGACATCGACGCTCTCGTCAAGCGCTACCGCGCGCTGGGCTACCTGGGCGTCCGCGTGACCAACGACTTCAGCGTCCAGAAGAGCGTCAACCGCGCCACCAAGGACGTCCGCATCAACATCGCGATCAACGAACGAAAACGGATCGAGGTGGCCTTCGAAGGGAACGCCAGCCAATCCGACCATTCCCTTCGGGACCAGCTGACGCTGATCACGCGCGGCTCCTTCGACGACTTCGAGGTGGGCGCGAGCGCCGATGCCATCCAGCACTACTATCAGGAGCAGGGTCGGTTCTTCGCGCGGGTCGATTGGCGCCGCGAGCGTCTGTCCGCGGACGAGGAGAGGATCGTCTTCCTCATCGACGAGGGACCGGAGCTCAAGGTGCGCGCCGTGGAGTTCACCGGCAATCGGGCCCTGCCGGCGGGCGAGCTCAGTGCGGTGGTGTCGGTGCGCAAGTACCCCTTTCTCGGCATCGGTTCGGGCGGCTTCGTGAGCGGCAAGGAGATGGTGCAGGACGCCGAGCGGCTCATCGAGCACTACCACGGCCGTGGGTTCCTGGAAGCCAAGGTGCGCGTCGACGCGGGCACCTCGCCCGCCGCGCTGGGACAGCTGGGCGCCACGCTGGCCGCCGCAGAGACCACCTCCCGCGACGCCAAGCACCTCTTCGTGCGCTTCACCATCGAGGAGGGTCCCCGACTGACTTTGGTCAGCGAGGACTTCCGGACCGACGACGGCGGCGCCCTGCCCTATGACAACCGCTTCTTGCTCCAGAGCGTCTCGCTCCGACCGGGCGCCCCCTATGCCCCACCGGCGGTCCACGCCGACGCCAAACGGCTGGCGCGCCTGTTTGGCGACGCGGGATTCCCCATCGCCAGCGTAGAACCCGACGTCAACCGGGCGGGCGACGCCGTGAGCCTCACCTGGGTCGTCAAGCTCGGCCCGCGCATGCTGGTCGGCCCGATCTTCGTGCGCGGCAACTTCGTCACCAAACCGCGCACGATCCTCCAGCAGATCCGCCTGCGCCCCGGCGACACCCTCTCGACCACCGCCGTCGAACGCAGCCAGCGCGACATCGGGTTTCTGCAGCTCTTCAACAACGCCTCGCCGATCTCGTTCCCCGGCAAGGAGGAGCGACGCACCACCGTGCCGATGGTCGTCGAGGTGGAGGAGCGCTACGAACAATACAGCGTCGTTCACCTGGGCGCCGGCGCCTCCACCGATCAGAAGCCACCCGACCAGACCTTCCCCCTCGGCGTCTACGTTCGCGGCGGCTACGAGAACCGCAACTGGTTCGGACGCGGTTGGAACCTCAACAGTCAGGTGACCTATGGAACCGCGATCCTGCGCGGGAGCGTTGGTTTCCTCGACCGGCGTTTCCTGGGGACGCTATTCCGGCTGGACGCATCGCTCACCTACTTCCGGCAGCAGACGGTGCGCCTCGGGGACATTCATTCGGGGGGCGGATCGATCGGCTTTTCGCGCGAGATGTATCCCGGCGTCGACGCCGGCATTCACTACAACCTCCGCAACACCACCCACACCGAGCCGCTGGTGCGCCAGGCCGGCCCCGACGAGAACACCCCCTCCGTCACCCTCGGCACCACCGTCGGCAGCGTCTCGGCCAACATCGAGTGGCTGCGGATGGACAACCGCCTGCTACCGACCCGGGGCTTTCGGCTCGACGCGATCGCGGAGCTGGCGGAGCCGGCGCTGTCCATCCCTCTGCGTCCCCTGCCTTTCGCGATCGGCGACGATACCTTCCTCAAGATCGGCGTCCACTCGCTGTCGGTGATCCCGCTCGGCCGCTTCCTCTTCCTGCGCCATGGCTTCCGTTTCGATCAGGGGTTCCCGCTCGGCGGCGCCTCGTTGCTGCCCAAGGTCGAGCGCTACTTCGCCGGCGGCGACACCACCATTCGCGGCTATCAGCTCGACCGCGCCCGGGTCGAGACCGTGCAGTTTCCTCTGGTGCCGGTCGGCCCCCCGGGCTCGGGCGAGGGCCTCAACGCCGTCGAGTACCGCCCCATCGGCGGCAACCTGCGCATCCTGCAGAACATCGATCTGCAGTTCCCGATCATGCCCCCCTGGTACGGATCGGTGTTCATGGACAACGGCGTGGTCGCCGATTCACTCCAGGGCCTCGGCCTCTCCCAGTTTCGACACGGCGTCGGCATCTCGCCCCTCATCCTTCGCCTCCCGATCGGCGACGTCAGCCTCGGCTGGGGCTGGCCCCTCGACCCCGGTCCGGGTGACACCCGGATCGGCGTCCTGCACGTCAACGTCGGGCTGATGTTCTGAGCGCGCCTGTCAGCGCGCCGCGACCAGCGCGATCGTGTTGTGTTGCTTCTCGAAGCTGTCTTTGGCCGCGGCGGCGTCTTTGAACGAAGCGTAGTTGCCGTAGCGGACGCGGTAGGCCATCCCTTTTCCGGGGACGTCGCCGGAGACCACGAACGCGCCGGGATACCTCTGCGCGAAGGCCTCCGCCTCGCCGGCAGAGGCGAAGGTGCTCAGATGGAGGGTGAACCTCCCTTTGGCCTTGGCCGCATCGACTGGCGCCGTGGGCGCCTTGGCGACGGCGACCGGCTTCGGCACCGCGGGCGCGGGCGCCACGGTCTTGGCAACCGGCGGTTTCGGCGGCGACGCGGGGGCAGGCACACTCTTGGCTGCGACCGGCCTCGGCACAGCACCGGACGCCGACGCGTGCGCGGCGGTCCGGCCTTTGGGTGCGCCGGCGCCCGAGACCAGCGTGCTCTGGAAGGTGAGCGGCTGATCGGGCGCCGCGACGCCCGGCGGTGGCTGGCGCGCACGGTCGAGCGCCGCCAGCGGGTCTGCCAGCACCGGTGCGTCCGCCTGCCCGCGTGACTCGATCCGCTTGCCGACCATCACCCCCAGGACGAACAACATGCAGGCCACCAGGGCGCTGCCGAAGAACAGGAAGAACACCTGCCGGTTGTCGAGGCGGACCTCGATCTTCTCGCGCCACCGTTCGGCGTTCGCGACGTTCGCGACGTTCCCGCCGGCTCCGCCGGCTCGATCGACGTCCCGCAGCGCCGGTCCATCCATGATTGCCTCCGCAGTGTAACGCACGCTCATGAATCGTCTTCTTTCGTGATGGTGGCGGATCGCGGCATCGATTCGGGAGCCGAGACGCCCAGCAGGCCCAGCGCGTTGCGCATGACCTGCGCGATCGCCTCGACCCAGCACAGCCGGGCGGCCGTCTTGTGCCAATTCCACCCCGCCCGCCAGTCGCCGGTGCGGTGGCGCTCCTGGGGCAGGATCGTGTCGTCGTGGACCTTCTGCAGCCGCGTGTAGTAGCTCTGAAACTCGCCGGCCAGCTCGGAGACGTAGGTGGTGAGCCGCTGGGGCTCGCGCGCCGCAGCCGCGTCGGCCACGTAGTCGGGGAAATCGGCCAGCCGTCGCAGGATCGCCAGCTCTTCGGGCAGCACCAGCTCGGCCGCCAGCTCGGTCGACATGGGCGGCCGCGGCGCCTCGAGCTCGGCCGCCCGGCGGACCAGGGCGGCGCAGCGCGCGTGACCGTACTGGACGTAGTACACCGGGTTGTCGAGCGACTGGCGCTTGGCCACCTCGAGATCGAACTCGAGCGGCGTGTCGTGCCGCCGCATGAGATAGAAATATCGCGTGGCGTCCCGCCCCACCTCGGCGACCACGTCGTCGAGGGTCACGAACTCCCCTTCCCGCTTCCCCATCGCCACCGGTTTGCCGTCGCGCAGGAGGCTGACGATCTGGATCAGGATCACCCGCAGTCGGGCGGGATCCTCGCCAAAGGCCTTGAGCGCCGCCTGCATGCGCGCGATGTGGCCGTGGTGGTCCGAGCCCCAGATGTCGCAGAGCTCGTCGAACCCGCGCGCCAGCTTCTTGCGGTGGTAGGCGATGTCGGCCAGCAGGTAGGTGGGCAGGCCATCGGACTTCACCACCACCCGATCCTTGTCGTCGCCCCAAAGCGCGGTGGTCCTGAGCCACACGGCGTCGTCGTGCCGATCGATGTACCCCTTCGCCTCCAGCGCCGCCAGCGTCTCCGCCACGTCACCCGCCTCGTGCAGCGCGCGCTCGCTCTGCCACAAGTCGAAGGTGACGTCGAAGCGCTCCAGCGTCGCGCGGATCATCCCCAGCGCCTGCGCGATCGCGAAGCTCCGGACAGGCTCGATATCGGCGGGTGGCGCCACGCCGACCCAGCGCGCCCCGTCGCGCGCGAAGAGCGCCCGGCCGAAGTCGCGCACGTACTCCCCCTTGTAACCGTTCTCGGGGAAGTCGGCGGCGGGAACGGCCGGATCCGCCGCCCGCGCCGCGTCCATGTAGCGGGTCCAGACCGACTGCGCCAGCATCTGCACCTGGTTGCCGGCGTCGTTGACATAGAACTCGCAGGTGACCGGATAGCCGGCGAAGCGCAGCAGGCGCGCCAGCGCGTCGCCGACGGCCGCGTGGCGGCCGTGCGCGAAGTGCATCGGGCCGGTGGGATTGACGGAGACGTACTCGAGCAGGATCTTGGGCGCGTTCCGGGCCGGCGAGCGTCCCCAGTCGTCGCCCGCGGCCAGGATGGCGGACAGCATCCCCTGCCAGAACGTCGGGTGGAGGCGCACGTTGATGAACCCCGGCCCCGCCACGCTCGCCTCGGCGATCGGCGAGCTCCCACCGCGTGGCAACCGGGCGACGATGGCCTCGGCCACGGTGCGCGGGGGCTTGCCGGCCGGCTTCGCCAGAACCAGCGCGACGTTCGACGCGAAGTCGCCGTGCTCCGGCCGCTTGGCGCGCTCGACAGCGATGGAATCGATCGGCACGACGCCAACCAGACCCTCCGCGGCGAGCTCGCCGACCACCTTGGCGAGGATTTCCCGGACGGTCTCGCGCGCACTGAGCTGTCGCACGTGTTTCACCTACATGTAGTTTCTATGCATACCTGGCCGGCGTCAAGTTCCCGCCCGCGCGGCACGCGGTTCATTGAATCGGGAAGACGCCGCCGCTGGCGCTGTAGTCCTGGAAGATCGGCTGAAGCCCGGTCGCCAGGCCGACCGATGACGTGAAGCCGACCGGGTGGATCCGGAGAAGCTGCCCTCGGGTGGGCCCCCCGCCCTGCCCTCGCCCCAACCGCCGCTGGTCGACCACGAACAGGTAAGGCTGCTCGGAGAAGCCCGGCGGCGTGGCACCCAGGACCTGAGTCTGGGAATCGACCGGTCCGAGGACGATGCGTGCCGGCATCGAGATTTCAACCGTCGTCGGATTCTGGACAACTTGCGGGGTAAAGCCGCCGTGCACGTCGAAGGTCGTCTGAAACTGGCCGATGGGCTGGCGATCGATATTCGCCAGCACGAAGCTGATCTGAGAATTGCGAAAGCGGGCGCGAACCCGCTGAATTCCCGGCGGCGGAAGAGGCAACGTCGGGTCGATCTGGGCATCCGAGGCGGCCGGCCCGCCGAAGTAGAGGCAGGGATCCGGTGTGGGCGGCGTCTGCGCGAGCTGGGCCAAGGTGCTCGCGTTGTTGATCGCCCGTTGCCGGGGATGGTCGACCACGCTCGTCATCGTGGCCGGATCGACGAAGGTCATTCCGCCGGCCGCCGATACGGTGTCCGGATCGACGCGGCTGTCGATCGCGCTCACCGGCGCTCCGTTCTCGGGATCGGCCGGGTCGGCCGGCATATTCGTGCAGACTGGCGCGTTCATCGGGATCCGGAAGGTGAAGCGCGGATCGGGCGTCGGATCGAGGGAGCAAGACCCGTCGGCCAGCGGGGAGGCCGTCGTGATGAGGCCACTTTGCGAACCCGAAACCAGATAGCCGTCTCCCACGTTCACCTGATAGGCGACCAGCTGGTCGAAACATCCGGCGGCGATCTTGTCGATGGGCGGCGCATCGGCGCAGAAACAATGTCCGTCCCCGCAGGCCGGCGACGGTGGCGAGGTCTGGGGCGCATCGAAGTCGACGCAATTGCGGCCGCTGCGGCAGTCGCTGTCCTTGAGGCACCCTTTCATGAGGCAGCGGGGAGCGGTACCCACGCCCGGGTAGACGGTCTCGCAGGTGAACCGGTTGGTCGACGGATCGTTCTTGTCGGGACAGTCGTTGGGGACCGGGTTGGTGGCATTAGGTGGATGACAGGGCGTCAGGCCAGAGAGGGCCAGCTCGTCCAGGTGCGGGCGAATGATCAGGTCCGAAGGATACGCCGCGACGATTTCGTAGCGCCGCACGCTGCCGATAAGACGGCCGCACGCCACGCTTTGCGCATCGACCCGATTCGGATCGACGCACAGGCCGGTCACCGGAACGCCTCCCGCGGCGGTGGTCACCGTGGTGTCGACCAGACAGCCCTCTCCGAGGCCGCACTGGCCATCCACCGTGCAGCCGGTCAGGGTGATCAGGTCTCCGGGAAGAACGCCCGAACCGCAATAATTGCCGCCGCCGTCCTGGAATTTGCTGCCGCGCTTGCCGGCGGCCGAACCAGCCGAGCCATTGGGGGGAAGCGACGCCAGATCCTCCGGCATGACATGCCCCGTGCTTCGCGTCCCGCTGAGCGCACCCTCCCAGCTGACCGACCAGCTCTGCGGCGTCACGGCGCGGCGGTCGATCGTGTCGTGCTGGTCCGCCGGCAGATTGGGCAGCTTGGGGAAGAAGACGTCCGTCAGGACGAAGTCACTGCCAAGCGCCGTGGCGTTGACCTCGGCGCCCTGGGTCCAGAAGGGCTCGATGTAGGGACCAATCGCGGGAACGCTGGGCAGGACATCGACCCGCGGGGGACCCGACGACGGATCCAGCGTCAGCGAATAGCTGATCTCGTTTCGATCGCGCAGCGAGTTTTCGAAGGGCGGTTGTTCCTCGATGTTGCCCGGCGGCGTCGTTGGGACCATATAGGGGGGCGAGGAACTGGCTAGGGGTCCGAAGTACGACCGCCGCACCGGATCGATGTTGACCAGGTAGACGATCCCGGAACTGGTGAGCACCCAGGCGTGGGCCCCGTAGACGCTCTGCTCGCTCGTGCCGTTCGTCGGATCGCCCGCGATGGGCTGAATGTCCGCCGCGGCGACGTCAATCGGGATGGAGGGGAAGTGGATTCCGGGCCCGACGCTGAACGGGCGTCGGTGCGCCGGATCGACCGGGATGCAGGACGTGGCGGCCGTGATGCCAGGCGCCAGATTCATGGGGTCTGGGTTGGTCTCGCACTCCTGTTCGGCCCCCGGGTTGAAGACCTGGACGACCCGCAGCGTGCCGTCCTTGGCGATGACGTAGAGGTATTCGTGGTCCGCGGCGCCGGCGGAGCGATCTGTGCCCACGAACTTGCCGGAGAACCCTGCGTCCACCATCGACGGGGCATAAGGATCCACGTTGAGGCGAATTCGGTTCGAGCCGCGTGCCCCCTCGTGCAGAGAGATCGCGTTCGCCGGCAGCGTCAG
>JADGRB010000143.1 GCA_017881315.1 Pseudomonadota bacterium | reverse complement strand
GAGGAAGCCGGTGTCGCCCACGTCGATGACCCGGATGCGGCGGAGCATCTGCCGCACGATGGTCTCGATGTGCTTGTCGTTGATCTTGACGCCCTGGAGCCGGTAGACCTCCTGGACCTCGTCGACCAGGTACTTGGCCAGCGCCTTCTCGCCCAGCACCTTGAGGATGTCGTGCGGGTTGGCGGCGCCGTCCATGAGCGGCTCGCCGGCGCGGATCTTGTCGCCCTCGCGGACGGCCAGGTGCTTGCCCTTGGAGATGAGGTACTCCTTGGCGTCGCCGCGCTCCGGGGTGATGAGCACCTTGCGCTTGCCCTTGGTGTCCTTGCCGAAGCTGACCACGCCGTCGATCTCGGCGATGACCGCGTGCTCCTTGGGCTTGCGCGACTCGAACAGCTCCGCCACGCGCGGCAGGCCGCCCGTGATGTCCTTGGTCTTGGTCGTCTCGCGGGGGATACGGGCGATGATGTCGCCCGCGATGATGCGGTCCCCTTCCAGCACGGCCATGGTCGAGCCGACCGGCAGGAAGTAACGCGCGTCGTTCTCGCCGCTCGGGATCTTGAGCGTCTTGCCGTGGTCGTCCTTGAGCGAGATGCGCGGTCGCAGCTCGGCGTCTTTCGACTCCGTGATGCTCTTGCGCGACAGGCCCGTGACCTCGTCGAGCTGCTCGGTCATGGTGACGCCCTCGATGACGTCGCCGAACTTCACGATGCCCGAGACCTCGGTGAGGATGGGGACCGAGAAGGGATCCCACTCCGACAGGAGCGAGCCGGCCTTGACTTGATCGCCTTCACCGAAGTGCAGGCGCGCGCCGTAGGTGAGGCCGTAACGCTCCCGCTCGCGGCCGGTCTCGTCCTGGATGACGATCTCGCCGTGGCGGTTCATCACGATCCACTGCTTGTCGCGCTTGACCGTGTCGGTGTTCTCGAGCTTCACGATGCCGTCGTAGCGCGCCTCGAGCTGTGACTGCTCGGTGCGGACCTGACCGACGCCGCCGATGTGGAAAGTCCGCATCGTGAGCTGGGTTCCCGGCTCGCCGATCGACTGCGCGGCGATGACGCCGACCGCTTCGCCGATGTTGACCATGTGCCCGCGGGCCAGGTCGCGGCCGTAGCACAGCACGCAGATGCCGCGCCGGGTCTCGCAGGTGAGCACCGAGCGGATCTTGACGTGATCGATGCCGGCGTCCTCGATGACCTTGACCTTCTCCTCCGTGATCTCGTCGCCCGAGGCCACCAGCACTTCGCCGGTGTAGGGGTCGAAGATGTCTTCGACGGCGACGCGCCCGAGGATGCGATCCCCGAGCTTCTCGATGATCTCGCCGCCTTCGACCAGCGCGCCCAGCTCGATGCCGTCGATGGTGCCGCAGTCGTACTCGGCGATGATGCAGTCCTGCGCCACGTCGACGAGCCGCCGGGTGAGATACCCGGAGTTGGCCGTCTTGAGCGCGGTGTCCGCCAGACCCTTGCGGGCGCCGTGGGTCGAGATGAAGTACTGGAGCACCGACAACCCCTCGCGGAAGTTGGTGGTGATCGGCGTCTCGATGATCTCGCCCGAGGGCTTGGCCATGAGGCCGCGCATGCCGGCCAGCTGCCGGATCTGCTGCGCGGAGCCACGGGCCCCCGAGTCGGCCATGATGTAGATCGGGTTGAACGACGGGCTGCGCCGCTTCTCGCCGGTCTCCTCGTTGTGGAGAACCTCGGTGCTGATCTCCCCCATCATCTCTTCGGCGATGAGCTCCGAGACCTGCGCCCAGATGTCGACCACCTTGTTGTAGCGCTCGCCGTCGGTGATGAGACCTTCGGTGTACTGCTCCTCGATCTCCTGCACGTCCTTCTGCGCGGTCTCGAGCAGCTCGACCTTGCGGGCCGGGATCTGGAGATCGTCCACGCAGATCGAGATGCCGGCCTTGGTCGCGTAGGTGTACCCCAGCGAACGCAGCTTGTCGGCCAGGAGCACGGTCTCTTTCTGGCCGCAGGCGCGGTAGCAGCTGTCGATCAGATCGCCGAGCTGCTTCTTGCCCATCACGCGGTTGACGGTCTTGAAGGGCAGTTGCTTGGGGACGATCTCGTAGAGCAGCACGCGCCCCGCGGTCGAGGGCACCAGCTCGCCGTCGATGCGCACGCGCACCGACGCCTGCAGGTCGAGCTCGCCGTGATCGTAGGCCAGACGGACCTCTTCCGCCGACGAGTACACGCCGTGCATCTTGTTGGCCGGGATCTTCTCCGCCTTGGCGCCGTCGACCTTCTTCTCGTCGTGTTTGCCGTGCGGATATTCGCCCTTGGCGAAGGTCCGCTCGCGCGTCATGTAGTACAGGCCGAGCACGATGTCCTGCGAGGGCAGGATGATCGGGCGGCCGTTGGCGGGCGAGAGGATGTTGTTCGTGCTCATCATGAGCACGCGCGCCTCCATCTGCGCCTCCAGCGACAGCGGCACGTGGACCGCCATCTGATCGCCGTCGAAGTCGGCGTTGAAGGCCGCGCAGACCAGCGGGTGAAGCTGGATCGCCTTGCCTTCGATGAGCAGCGGCTCGAAGGCCTGGATGCCGAGCCGGTGCAGCGTCGGCGCGCGGTTGAGGAGGATTGGGTGCTCCTTGATGACCTCTTCGAGGATGTCCCAAACCTCGGGACGCTCCTTCTCGACCAGCTTCTTGGCGCTCTTGATGGTGGTGACGAGACCACGCTCTTCGAGCTTGTTGTAGATGAACGGCTTGAACAGCTCGAGCGCCATCTTCTTGGGCAGACCGCACTGGTGCAGCTTGAGCTCGGGGCCCACGACGATAACTGACCGGCCCGAGTAGTCGACGCGCTTGCCGAGCAGGTTCTGGCGGAACCGCCCCTGCTTGCCCTTGAGCATGTCGGAGAGCGACTTGAGCGGACGCTTGTTGGGTCCGGTGATGGTCTTGCCGCGGCGTCCGTTGTCGAACAGCGCGTCGACCGCCTCCTGCAGCATCCGCTTCTCGTTGCGGATGATGATCTCGGGGGCGTTGAGCTCCTGGAGCCGCTTGAGGCGGTTGTTCCGGTTGATGACGCGCCGGTAGAGATCGTTGAGATCGGAGGTCGCGAAGCGGCCACCGTCGAGCGGCACCAGCGGCCGCAGATCCGGCGGGATCACCGGGATCACGTCGAGCATCATCCACTCGGGTTTGTTCCCAGACTCTCGAAAAGCATCGACGACCTTGAGGCGCTTGGAGAGCTTCTTCTTCTTGGCCTCGCTGGTCGCTTCCTTCATCTCGGCGCGCAGCTGCTCCGAGAGGGAATGGATGTCGATGTACTTGAGCAGGTCGCGAATTGATTCAGCGCCCATGCCGGCGGAGAAGGCGTCCTCGCCGAACTCCTCGACCGCCTTCATGTAGCGCTCTTCGGTGAGGAGCTCGCCCCGCTGCAGGCCGGTCTCCTTCGGCTCGACGACCACGTAGGACTCGCAATAGAGGATCTTTTCGAGATCCTTGAGCGAGATGTCGAGCAGGTTGCCGATGCGCGAGGGCAGCGACTTCAAGAACCAGATGTGCGCGACCGGGGTCGCCAGGTTGATGTGCCCGAGGCGCTCACGACGCACCTTGGACTGGATCACCTCGACGCCGCACTTCTCGCACACGATCCCGCGGTGCTTCATGCGCTTGTACTTGCCGCAGTTGCACTCGTAGTCTTTGACTGGGCCAAAGATCTTGGCGCAGAACAGGCCGTCGCGCTCGGGCTTGAAGGTGCGGTAGTTGATGGTCTCCGGCTTCTTCACCTCGCCGTGCGACCACTCCCGGATCTTCTCGGGCGACGCCAAGGAAATGCGAATCGCCGAGAACGACAGTGGATCTTTGGGCTTCTCGAAGAAGTTGAAAATGTCTTTCATCTTGCCCCTGTGTTTTTCCGGACCGTTTTGTAGTTAGACCTTAGAATTTTCACTATTCGCCGCCCAGCTCGCTGGCGGTCGCCGCCGGCGCGCTCGCCGCGGCTGCAGCCGCCGCGCTCGCCTTGGCCGCCACCTCGCGTGCCATGAGCTCCAGCGTCGACTCCTGCTTGCGCGGCGCGTTCGGATCCTCGATGAGCTCGACGTTCAGGCAGAGCGACTGGAGCTCCTTGAGGAGCACGTTGAACGACTCCGGCAACCCGGACTCGAGCACGTGCTCGCCCTTGACGATCGCCTCGTACATGCGCGTGCGGCCGATGACGTCGTCGGACTTGACCGTCAGGAACTCCTGCAGGCCATAGGCCGCCCCGTAGGCCTCCATGGCCCAGACCTCCATCTCGCCGAGACGCTGGCCGCCGAACTGCGCCTTGCCGCCCAGCGGCTGCTGAGTGACCAGCGAGTAGGGCCCGATCGAGCGAGCGTGAATCTTGTCGTCGACCAGGTGGTGAAGCTTGAGCATGTACATGACCCCGACGGTGACGTCGTGGTCGAAGGCGTCGCCGCTCTTGCCGTCGAACAGCGTCGCCTGTCCGTTGGTCGCCAGGTTCGCCATCGTGAGCAGGCTCTTGATGTCGACCTCCTTGGCGCCGTCGAAGACCGGCGTCGCCAGGTGGACGCCCTCGCGCACAGTCTGCGCGAAGCGGAGCAGGCCCTTGTCGTCCAGGCTGTCGAGCATCTCGACGTGGTGCGGATCGGTGAAGATCTTCTTGAGCCGGCTCCGAAGCCCGTCGCCCGAGTACTCGCGCTGGACCATCTCGTCGATCTGCTTGCCCAGATAGAGGGCCGCGCCCCCCAGGTGGGTCTCCAGGATCTGCCCCACGTTCATGCGCGACGGAACGCCCAGCGGGTTCAACACCAGGTCCACCGGCGTGCCGTCGGCCAGGAACGGCATGTCCTCCTCCGGCAAGACCCGCGAGACGACGCCCTTGTTGCCGTGACGGCCGGCCATCTTGTCGCCGACCGACAGCTTGCGCTTGATGGCCACATAGACCTTGACCATCTTGATGACGCCTGGCGGGAGCTCGTCGCCCTTGGTGAGCTTGGAGATCTTGTCGCGGTAGAGCGCCTCGATGGCGGCCACGTCCTCACCGAGTCGCGCGGCCAGCTGCTCCAGCTTCTCCTCGGTCTTGCCGCCCTCCTCGACCTGCAGCTCCGCCCAGTAGCGCGCCGGAATCTCGTCGAGGTTCGCGCTCTCGATCTTCTGCCCCTTGGCGCACAGGACCTTGCCCTTGTCGTCGACCAGGCGAACCGCCGTGATCCTGCCGACCAGGAGCTTGCGCATCTTGGCGTGGTACGACTCACTGACGATCTTGACCTCGTCGCGCTGATCAGCAAGGAGCTTCTCCTTCTCCTGATCCTCGATGTCCTTGGCGCGCTCGTCCTTCTCGGTCCCCTTGCGCGAGAACACCTTGGCGCTGATGACGATGCCCTGGACACCCGGTGGCACCCGCAGCGAGCTGTCGCGCACGTCGCCGGCCTTCTCACCGAAGATCGCGCGGAGCAGCTTCTCTTCCGGCGACAGCTGGGTCTCGCCCTTGGGCGTGATCTTGCCGACCAGGATGTCCTGGGGCTTGACCTCGGCGCCGATGCGCACGATGCCCGACTCGTCGAGGTCCTTGAGGGCCTCCTCGCCGACGTTGGGGATGTCGCAGGTGATCTCTTCCTTGCCGAGCTTGGTGTCGCGCGCGACGCACTCGAACTCCTCGATGTGGATCGAGGTGAAGTGATCGTTGCGGACCAGGCGCTCGGAGACGAGGATCGAGTCCTCGAAGTTGTAACCACCCCAGGGCATGAAGGCGACCAGGATGTTCTCGCCCAGCGCCAGCTCGCCCCGCTCGGTGGCGGGACCGTCGGCGATGACGTCGCCCATCTTGACGTGATCGCCGCGCTCGATGATCGGGCGCTGGTTGATGCAGGTGTTCTGGTTCGACCGCTGGAACTTGGTCAGGTTGTAGATGTCCGGCTTGGCCGACAGCGGATCGCTCTCGCTCTCCTGCGTCGGGCGCACCACGATGCGGGTGGCGTCGACCGAGTCGACGACGCCGTCGCGGCGAGCGACCATGGTGACGCCCGAGTCGCGCGCCACGATCCCCTCGATCCCGGTGCCGACCAGCGGCGAGCGGGTGCGGATGAGCGGCACGGCCTGGCGCTGCATGTTCGAACCCATGAGCGCGCGGTTGGCGTCGTCGTTCTCGAGGAAGGGGATCAGCGAGGCGGCCACCGACACCAGCTGGTTCGGCGAGACGTCCATGAGCGTGACCTCTTCGGCCTTCGCCATCACGAACTCGGTGTTGTGGCGGCAGGAGATGAGCTCGTCGGTGAACTTCCCCTTCTTGTCGACGCCGGTGTTGGACTGGGCGATGTAGTGCCCCTCCTCCTGGAGCGCCGAGTAGAACTCGACCTTGTCGGTGCCGTGGCCGCCGTCGACCTTGCGGTAGGGCGTCTCGATGAAGCCGAACTCGTTGACCCGCGCGTAGGTCGAGAGCGACGCGATGAGGCCGATGTTCGGACCCTCCGGCGTCTCGATCGGGCAGATGCGGCCGTAGTGCGTGCCGTGGACGTCGCGCACCTCGAACCCGGCCCGCTCGCGGGTCAGACCGCCCGGCCCGAGGGCCGAGAGGCGGCGCTTGTGCGTCACCTCGGAGAGCGGGTTGGTCTGGTCCATGAACTGCGAGAGCTGCGAGGACCCGAAGTACTCCTTCACCACCGCCGAGACCGGCTTGGCGTTGATGAGATCGTGCGGCATGAGCGTCTCGATCTCCTGAGACATGCTCATGCGCTCCTTGATGGCGCGCTCCATGCGGACCAGGCCGATGCGGTACTGGTTCTCCATCAGCTCGCCGACCGCGCGGACGCGGCGGTTGCCGAGGTGATCGATGTCGTCGATCGAGCCCTTGCCGTTCTTGAGATCGATGAGGTAGCGGATCGTCTCCAGGATGTCGCGCTTGGTGAGGACCGTGTTGTCGAGGGTCTCGTCCAGCTTGAACTTGTAGTTCAACTTGAGGCGGCCGACCTTGGAGAGGTCGTAGCGCTCCGGGTTGAAGAACAGGTTGTTGAACAGGTTCATCGCCGTCTCGAGCGTGGGTGGATCGCCCGGACGCAGCCGACGGTAGATCTCCATGATCGCCTCGTCGGAGGTCTGCAGCTTGTCGGCGATCAGCGTGTCGCGCAGGTACGACCCGACGTTCAGGTTGTCGATGAAGAGGACCTTGAACTCGTTGATGCCGTGCTCGCGAAGCTCGTCCAGCTTCGACTCGGTCACCTCTTCACTGCATTGCAGGATGACCTCGCCGGTCGCCTCGTCGATGATGTCGCTGGCGGCGACCTTTCCGGCCAGGTCCGTGACCTCGACCGACAGGCGCTCGACGTTCGAGTCCTTGAGCTTCTTGATGGCCAGCTTGGTGAACTTGCGGTTCTTCTTGACCAGGATCTCGCGGCTGTCCGGGTGGCGGATGTCGCGGCTGGCGCGCTGACCGGGGAGCAGATCGTACTCGACCGACTTGGCGTATTTCTTGTTCGGCTCGAGGTAGATCGTCTCGGTGTCGTAGTAGTAGTTGAGCAGCTCCTCGGTCGAGTAGCCGAGCGCGCGCAGCAGCACCGTCGCGTGCAGCTTGCGGCGCCGATCGATGCGGACGTAGAGGAGGTCCTTGGCGTCGAACTCGAAGTCGAGCCAGGAGCCGCGGTACGGGATGATGCGGGCGCTGTAGAGCAGCTTGCCCGAAGAGTGGGTCTTCCCCTTGTCGTGATCGTAGAAGACGCCGGGGCTGCGGTGGAGCTGGCTGACCACGACGCGCTCGGTGCCGTTGATGATGAAGGTTCCGTTGTCGGTCATGAGCGGGATCTCGCCGAAGAAGACCTCCTGCTCTTTGACGTCGCGGATCGACTGCGATCCGGTCTCCTCGTTGGTGTCCCACACCACGAGGCGCACGATGACCTTGATGGGCGCCGCGAAGGTCATGCCGCGCTGGCGGCACTCGTCGACGTCATACTTGGGCTTATCCAGCGTGTATGACACGAATTCCAGCGACGACGTCTCCGAGAAGTCCTTGATCGGGAAGACGCTCTTGAAGACCCCCTGCAGCCCGACGTCCTCGCGCTTGTCGAGCGGGATGTCCTTCTGCAGGAACTTCTCGTAGCTCTGCTTCTGGATGTCGATCAGGTTCGGGATATCGATGATCTTCGCGATCTTCGCGAAGGTCTTGCGCGCCCTGAAGTTGTTCTGGATCACCGGAGACGCCATCTAGACTCCTTCTTGCTCACGCTTGCTCACGCGCCGCCCATAGGCGACGGCCGTCCGCTCTCTGCCGCCGCCCGCGACGGAGAACGTCCGACCTCAAAAACATGTTGTCTGCTGTCCGTTTTACTGTCCGTTACTCAGCTAGTTCGCTTTGCTGCCCGTTCAATACCCGATTTCCCGCCCGCTGCCAGCTCCACCCGATTCCAGGAACCGATCGCGTCGAGGGAGGACGAGCTGGGCTCGTCCGACCTCATCGCGGGAGGCTCGGAACCTCCCAGGGCTCCGAGCTCAATGACTCCGAAGTCTATTTCACCTCGACCTTGGCGCCCGCCTCGGTGAGCTTCTTCTTGATCGACTCCGCGTCGGCCTTGTTGACGCCCTCTTTGACGACCTTGGGCGCGCCGTCGACCAGATCCTTCGCCTCTTTGAGGCCCAGGTTGGTGACTTCGCGGACCGCCTTGATGACGCCGATCTTGTTGGCGCCGGCTTCCATGAGCGTGACCGTGAACTCGGTCTGCTCTGCCGCCGGAGCCGCCGCGCCGCCGCCGCCCGCGGGGGCCGCTGCCACCGCAACCGGAGCCGCCTTGACGCCCCATTTGTCTTCCAGCTCCTTGGTCAGTGCCGCCAGATCAAGCACGGACATCCCGGAAAGAAAGCTGACAACCTGCTCTTTCGTCACATCGGCCATTTCCATCACTCCTTGGGTTCGTTAGTTCCGTCGTTTTTCAAAATCAAATAGGCGCACGCCAGACGTCGCTATTCCTTCGGGCCACCTTGCGAGCCACCTTCGCCGCTTTCCGAGAGGGCACGCTCGCGCGCGGCCAACAGGAGGGCGAAGTTTTGCTGGGCGGCCGTGGTGAGCCGCAGGAAGTTTTGAGGTACGGCCAGCAGAGTTGCAAGGAAAGTTGCGCGCAGCTCATCCTTACCTGGGAGGTTCGAGAGCGCCTGAACCCCTTTGAGGTCGAGCGCCTTGCCGTCCACGAAGCCGCCCTTGATGACGAACTTCTCCTCGCCCTTGGCGACCTTGGTGGCCGCCTTGGCTGGCGCCGCCGGATCCTCGAACGAATAGGCGATGGCGGTCGGTCCCACGAAGAGCTTCTCCAGCCCTTCCATGGGCGTCCCCTTGACCGCGATCCCGAGCAGCGTGTTCTTGACGACCTGGTAGTGGCAACCGACGCTGCGAAACTCACGGCGCAAGGTGGTGTCGGCCTTCACGGTGATCCCGCGGAAGTCGGCCAGCACCAGGCTGGTCGCCTTGGCCAGATCGCTCTTGAGCGCCTTGATGTTCTCTTCTTTTACGGCCCGTTCCATCTAGATCCTCACTTGGTCTCGAACTCGGTAACCAGCGGCACGTGGTCGATCTTGATGCCCGGCCCCATCGTGGTGGAGACGGTCACCGACCGCAGGTAGGTCCCCTTGGCCGACGGCGGCTTGAGGCGCAGCAACGTCTCGATCATGGTCCGCGCGTTGTCGTGCAGCTTCGCGCCCCCGAACGACACCTTGCCGATGCGGGCCTGGACCACGCCGGCCTTCTCGACCCGGAACTCCACGCGACCTGCCTTGAGCTCGCGAACCGCTTTGGCCACATCGTTGGTAACCGTCCCGACCTTGGGGTTCGGCATCAGGCCCTTGGGCCCGAGCACCCGCCCAAGGCGTCCGACCAGACCCATCATGTCGGGCGTCGCCACCATCGAGTCGAAGTCCGTCCAGCTCTCCTTCTGGATCTTCTCGACCAGCTCCTCGGCGCCCACCGTGTCGGCGCCGGCCGCGCGGGCCTCGTTGGCCTTGTCGCCCTTGGCGACCACCACCACCCGCTGGCTCTTGCCGGTCCCGTGGGGGAGCACGACGGCGCCGCGCACCATCTGATCGGCGTGCTTCGGATCGACGCCGAGGCGCACCGCGATGTCGACGCTCTCGTCGAACTTCGCCACCTTGGTCTCGGGGATCAGCTTGCAGGCCTCCTCGATCGAATAGCGTTTGCCGCTCTCGACCTTGGCCGCGGCGTTCCTGAAGTTTTTTCCGTGGTGGGGCATGTTGTTTCCTTCTACCCTTCGACTTCGATACCCATCGAGCGCGCGGTTCCGGCGATGGTCTTCATCGCGGACTCGACGTCGGTGGTGTTGAGATCCGGCATCTTGGTGGTCGCGATGTCGCGCAGCTGCTTCTGCGAGATCTTGCCGACCTTCACCTTGTTCGGCTCCTTCGAGCCCGAGCCCGGCTTCTTCTGGGTCGCCAGGCCGGCTGCCTTCTTGATCAGGATCGGCGCCGGCGGCGTCTTGGTGATGAAGGTAAATGACCGATCGGAATAGACCGTGATCTCGACCGGGATCGTGACGTCGTCCTTCGCCTGGGCCTGGGTCCGGGCGTTGAACTGCTTGCAGAACTCCATGATGTTCACGCCGTGCTGACCCAGCGCCGGCCCGATGGGCGGCGACGGGTTGGCTTTCCCGGCGGGAACCTGGAGCTTGATGAATCCGGATACCTTCTTCATTTTCGTCAGATACCTTTTTTGGACGCTGCCTGCGGGCTTCGCTTACGACTTTTCTACTTGCGCGAAATCCAGCTCGACCGGTGTAGCGCGGCCGAAGATCGAGACGTTGACCCGGAGCTTCTGCTTCTCGGCCTTGACCTCGACGACCACGCCGGTGAAGTTCGCGAACGGCCCGTCGATGACCCGCACGGTGTCGTTCACCTCGAACGAGATGCGCGGCTTGGGGCGGGTGGCCCCCTCGGTCATGGCGACGTTGATGTTCTGGATCTCGGTCTCCTTGACCGGCTGCGGGTTCGTCCCCCCCAGAAATCCGGTGATCTTCGGGGTGTTCTTGACCAGGTGGAACGTCCCCTGATCCAGATCCATCTGGACGAACATGTAGCCCGGAAAGAACTTCCGGGTCGTCGACCGCTTCTGACCTTTGACCAGCTCCACGACGGTATCGGTCGGGATCAAGATGTCGCCGAATTTCTCGGTCAGACCCGCCTGGCGGACCCGATCGAAGAGCGAGAGCTTGGCCTTGTTCTCGTGGCCCGAATAGGTGTGTACCACGTACCACTTCATGGGCATGAGGAAGTCCCCGTCTCGCCTAGCTGAGGAACCAGGTTGTGAGTTTTGACCAGAGGGCATCGAAGCTGCTCAGGATGAGGGCGGCGATCAGCACCGTCACAATGACGACGATGGTCGCGGCCGAGGTTTCTTTTCGGGTGGGCCAAGTGACTTTCTCGAGCTCGCGGGTGACGTCGACGACCGACGCATAGATCCGTTCGTTGCGGTAGGTGAGGAGGGCCGCCGTGCCGGTCACCAGGATGGCGAAGGCGTTGACGGCCAGATCGTTCGGTTTGGCAAAATAGCTCCACACCCAGTCGCTGGCGCGCGCCACGACGAACGCCGCCAGCAAGGCGCCGAGAGCGAAGGTGAGGTGAACGAATTTATTGGGGCCCATGACTATCTATTCTTCTCGACACTGTCGGGCGGCAGGGCAGGAGGGACTCGAACCCACAACCCGCGGATTTGGAGTCCGCTGCTCTACCATTAGAGCTACTGCCCTAGAAAACATGGCTGTTACTTAGTCTCTTTGTGTTTGCTGTGTTTGCGGCAACGCCAGCAGAATTTGGACAATTCGAGCTTCTCGGCGTTAGCGCGTTTGTTCTTGGTCGTGGAGTAGTTGCGCTCCCGACAATCGGTGCATTCGAGGGTGATGATGACGCGTTGGGCGGCCATGACGGGTTACTCCAGAATCTTGGTGACGACACCGGCGCCGACGGTCTTGCCGCCCTCGCGGATGGCGAAGCGCAGACCTTCTTCGCAGGCGATCGGCGTGATGAGCTCGATCTCCAGATTCACGTTGTCCCCAGGCATCACCATCTCCGCC